>DATHVO010000359.1:0-2443 GCA_035461265.1 Longimicrobiales bacterium | reverse complement strand
TGCACCAGTTCGTGCGCATCGGCGAGCACGCTTTCGTGGGGGGCCTGTCGGCCGTGCGGAAGGACGTGCCGCCTTTCGTGAAGGCGTCGGGCGATCCGCTCCGCCTGTTCGGTCTGAACACCGTCGGCCTGCAGCGGCGGGGATTCTCCGATGACGAGCGCATGGCGCTCCGGCGGGCGTACCGCATCCTTTTCCGCTCTAAGACGAACCTCGGCGAGGCGGTGGAGACCGCGCGCCGGGAGCTGGGCAGCGATGCGCACGTGGAGACGCTCCTCGGCTTCATCGAGGCGAGCGAACGGGGAGTGACGGTCTGATGACGCCCTTGCGCATTGGCGTCATCGGCGTGGGGAGCCTGGGCTTCCACCATGCTCGCATTCTGAGCGGCATGCGGGAGGTCGCATTCGCCGGCGTCCACGACATCTCGGCTGCCCGCGTCGCGGAAGTGGCGGACCGTCTCGGGGTCCGGCCCGCCCGGAGCTCGGCGGAGCTGCTGGAGCGCTCGGATGCCGTCGTCATCGCGGTGCCCACGAGCGCCCACGAAGACGTCGCCCTGGAGGCGATCCGCCGCGGCGTCCACGTCCTCATAGAGAAGCCCATCGCCCCGACGCTCGAAGCGGCGGACAGGATCCTCGCGGCGGCGGGCGAGGCGGGCGCGCTGGTGCAGATCGGTCACGTGGAGCGGTTCAACGCAGCGCTCCGTGCGTGCGAGCCCTATCTCGAGGAGCCGCTCTTCGTGGAGTCGCACCGCCTCGCGCCTTTCGGCCCGCGTGGTACCGACGTGGCCGTGGTGCTGGACCTGATGATCCACGATCTCGACCTCGTGCTCAGCCTGATGAAGCGGCCCGTCCGGACGTTGGCGGCCGTGGGCGTCCCCGTCCTCACGCCGAGTGTCGACATTGCGAACGCACGCCTGGAGTTCGAGGGTGGCGGCGTGGCGAACCTCACCGCCAGCCGGGTATCCCTCGAGCGCATGCGGAAGATCCGGTTCTTCCAGCGGTCCGGCTATATCAGCCTCGACCTGGCGGCGGGGAAGGGCGAGTATCTCCGGCTCAAGCCGGGAATCGCGGCGCAGCTGGCGGCAATGGGACCGTCCGCTGCTGCGATCGTTCCGACGGCCGCGGGCATCCAGGACCTCGTGGAGCGCATTCCCCTCGATGGTGACGACGGTGAGCCCCTGCTGCACGAGTTGAACAGCTTCGTCGCGGCGGCGACCGGCGCCGCCCCCGTCAAGGTGAGTGGCCGGGACGGCCGCCAGGCCCTGGCGGTCGCGCTGGAAATCGTCAAACGGATGCAGGAACATGTCGCTGTTGAGCATTCGGCGTGAACGGCGAAGCCATCACCGCGGCCCGAACCGGCCGCCCCGCCTCTGGCGCCTGATCCTGGGCTTCATCATCGTGCTGCTCCTGGTCTGGTATCTGGGACAGCTCTCCTGAGGTGAAACCGCCGCGCATCTTCCTGTCGGCCGGCGAGCCGTCCGGCGACCTTCACGGGGCGGGCCTGGCCGAGTCGCTGCGCCGGCGCTTCCCGGGGGTGAAGCTCTTCGGCCTCGGCGGCGACCGGATGCGCGACGCGGGCGTCGAGCTGCTTGCCCACGTCGACCAGCTCGCCGTCATGGGGTTCGTGGAGGTATTGCGGCATCTCCCATACTTCGTCGGACTCATGGGGCGCGTGCAACGCGAGCTGGTGCTTCGCAGGCCGGACCTCGTCATCCCCATCGACTATCCCGGCTTCAACCTCCGGCTGGCGAAGCGGGCCCGCCGGCGGGGATTACCGGTCCTCTACTACATCGCGCCGCAGGTGTGGGCGTGGCACCGGACCAGAATGAAACAGCTGGCACAGAACACGGACCGGCTCGCCGTGATCCTGCCCTTCGAGGAGCCGCTCTTCCGGGAGGCCGGCGCCCGCGCCGTCTTCGTGGGTCACCCCCTCACCGACCAGCCGGTCCCGGTGCTCGACCGGGCCGCGTTCCTCGAGCCGCTTGGTCTCGATCCCGACCGGCCCGTCCTGGCGCTGTTCCCGGGGTCGAGGGAGCAGGAGGTGAATCGCCACCTGGGCGTCTTCGTCGATGTCGCGGACCGGGTCCGGTCCGAGATGCCCGCCGTGCAGCCTGTAGTTGCCACAAGCCCGGCAGTTCCGACTCATCGCTACGCCGGAATCCCCTTCGCCGCCACGGCCGACGGCTGGTCCCTGCTTCACCATGCCCGCGCGGCGCTGGTGAAGTCCGGGACGAGCACCCTGCAGGCGGCACTCGCGGGCACCCCCCTCGTGGTGACCTACCGTGTCCACCCGCTGACGTTCATGCTGGCGCGGCGCCTTGTCGAGGTGCCGCACGTGGGGCTGGTCAACCTGGTTGCAGGCGAGAGGGTCGCGCCGGAGTTCCTGCAGGGCGATGCTACGCCCGACCGTCTGGCCGGAACGCTGCTGCCGCTGCTCGGGGAGGGGA
>DATHVO010000358.1:0-3854 GCA_035461265.1 Longimicrobiales bacterium | reverse complement strand
ATCGGCTCCGCCCGGGACGACCGCGAGGTGGGGTCGTTCAATCCCCACGTGCGCGCCCTCTACAGCATCAACCCGTACAGCGAAGGCATCTTCGTCGGCCGCGCCAACGGCGTGACCGGCATCCTCGCCGCGCCGACGACCGGCGTCGTCCGGGGTACGGGCTCCGTGGTGGCGCTCAAGGGCGACACGCCGGAGCAGATGGCGGTGGACCCCCGGAACGCCCTCGTCATCGCGTTCCCCAGTCCGCAGGGCGACGCGTGGGAGGAACCGAAGCTCGAAGGCGACAACCTCGTCCGGCTGCTGGACCTGTTCCGCCGGGCCGAGCTGTACGCCGCACGGCCCACGGCCCTGCGCGACCCCACCGCCCGCTGGGAGCTGAACGCCGACGCGTCCGACCGCGTGCTGCTGGAGGGGATGCTGCCCGCCGTCACGGGACAGGCGCCCACGATCTTCATCGCGCAGACGGAGCGGGACATCCGGACGCTCCTCATGTTCCTGGACAGCTTCCCGTCCGTACGGGCGGTGATCGGCGGTGGCGACCAGGCGTTCCGCGTGGCCGACGAGCTGGCGCGGCGCAGCATCCCCGTCATCGTTGGCTCGACGTTCACGCCGACGGCGGACCGCGACGAGCCCGCGACAGCGGGCTGGCGCAACGCGGAGATCCTCCGCAGCAACGGCGTGAAGGTGGCGTTCACCACCTCCTTCAGCCCGGAGGGCGCGAGCGAGCTTCGCAACCTGCCGTACGCAGCGGCGAAGGCCGTCGCCTACGGCATGCCGCGGGACGACGCGTATCGCGCCATCACCCTTTCAGCCGCGGAGATCCTCGGTCTGGGCGACCGCATGGGCAGTCTCGACGTGGGCAAGCGCGCCGACCTCATCATCACGAACGACGACCCGCTGCAGATCCTCGCCAATGTCGAGCGGATGTGGATCGGCGGCGAGGAGGTGCCGCTGGTTTCGCGCCACACGCGGTTCTACGAGCAGTTCCGGAACCGGCAGACGGCACCGGTGACGGCCGTGAACGGCGACCCTTAGGCACCCCGCGGGGACGGGGCCGTCGTCCCGTCCGGATGACGGCCGGTCCCGCGGCCCTTGACGCGCCACCGCCACGCAGGTAAACAAGGAACAGGCCGCGACGCCTCGCGCCGCGGCCGTATCGCGTCACCGGAGCAGAAGATATGACGGATCGGCGATCCCCCGGCATCGTCCGCGCCCTCGCACGTTCCCGCCTCCCGCAGGTACTCGGCGGCTACCTCGCCGTGGGCTTCGGCGTGCTGCAGGTCGTGGACATGTTCGTCGACCGGCTCGGCCTGCCGGACTGGGCATTCTTCGGCATGCTCGTCCTGCTCATCGTCGGTGTACCCGTCATCGTCGCCACGGCCATCGCCCAGCACCGGGCGCGGGAGCAGGCCGATGGCGGCGCGCCCGCGACGGTCCGGACCCATAATGACGCGGCCGTCGGCGGTCCCGTGAGCGGCGCTGAAGGCACGGTCGCGACGGCGGCGGCCGGGGGCGGGGAGGCCGCAGCGAAGCCGGCCGTCCCGTCGGGGCCGCGCTGGCTCACGTGGCGCAATGCATTCGCCGGCGGCGTGGCGTCGTTCGCGGCGCTGGCGGTGGTCGTGGCAGTCTTCATGGCCATGCGCAGCATGGGCATCCGCCCGGCGGGATCCCTGGTACCCGCCGGCGTCCTGGACCGGAGCGAGCGCATCCTCATCGCGGATTTCCAGAGCCAGACGGGTGACACCCTGCTGGCGGGCGCGGTGACGGAAGCCTTTCGCATCGACTTCGAGCAGTCCCGGATCGTGCAGGTGGTGGACGCGGGCGCCGTGCGCGCCGCACTCCTCAGGATGCAGCGGCCGCCGGACTCGCCCCTCGACCCGGGCCTCGCCGGGGAACTGGCGGAGCGGGAAGGCATCAAGGCCGTCATGACCGGCGAGATCAACACGGCCGGCCGCACCTTCGTGGTGTCCGCGCGCCTGCTCTCCGCCGACGGCTCGAACGTCCTCGTGTCTCTTCGGGAGACGGCACGGGACAGCGCGGCGATCATCGCCGCCATCGACCGTCTGTCGAACCGTATGCGGGAGCGCATTGGCGAATCCCTGCGGACGATCCGCGCCGGGGAACCGCTTGCCCAGGTCACGACGTCCTCCCTGGCGGCACTCCGGAAGTACTCCCAGGCCGTGCGCGCCCTCGACATCGAGCGCGACCCCGAGAAGGGCATTCCGCTGCTGGAGGAAGCCATCGCGCTGGACACGCTCTTCGCCATGGCGTACCGGAAGCTCGGCGTGGCGATGACCAATCAGAACGAGCCCCGGGAACGCTGGCTCCCGGTCTATACCCGGGCGTTCGAGCTCAGCGACCGGCTCCCGGACCGCGAGCGGTACATGTCGCAGGCGGCTTACCACAAGTACGTCCGGAACGACAACGATCGCGCCATTGCGACGTACCGTACGCTCCTCGACCTGTATCCGAACGAGACGCCGGCCCTGAACAACCTCGCCCTCCTCCACGCCGAGCGTGGCGATTCTGAGGAGGCGGCGACGCTCTACGCCCGGGCTCTGGCCATCGACTCCACCACGTCGCTGTACTACACCAACCTCATCCACCAGCTCGGGATGCTGGGGCACACGGAGGAGGCCCGCGACCTGCTGGAGCGGTACACCCGACGCTTCCCCGATCACAGCCAGGTGACGCAGCTCCGCGCATCATTCGCCTATCTGGACGGCCACCTCGACTCCGCCGCCGCCCACTACCGCGGTCTCGCCGAATCGTCCCGCGGCGGGGGAATGCTGCGGGTGTCGGGTGAATCCGGCCTTGCCGCCCTGGCGCTCCTGCACGGTCGCCTGGAGGACGCGGTGCGCCATTACGACCGGGCGTTCGCCGTGCCCATCATGGCGAGTCAGCCCGATGCCAAGCTCCGCCGTGAAGGAACGCGGATCCAGGTCCGTTTCGGCCCGGCCGCGGACACGGTCGGCGCGTTGCGCCTCATGGAGACCGCCCTCGCGGGCACTCCGCTGGACCGGCTGGACCCGTCGGGTGGCGCCCTCCTCGAGATCGCGATGCTGTACGCCTTCGCCGGCCGGGAGGCGCGAGCCCGGGAATTCCTGACCACCTATGACCGGATGCCCCTGGATGAAGGGCTGCGCCGGATGCAGGCCGACGGCCGGCGTATGGCGGGGATCTGGCTCACCCTGCTGGGCGGCGATGCCCAACGGGCCATCGCGGACATGCGCACGGCCGTGGAACGCCAGCCCTGCCGTCCGTGCGCGCACCTGCAGCTGGGGCGCGCCCACGATCTCGCCACCAACCCCGACTCCGCCATCCACCACTACGCACGCTTCGTGGAGTCGCCGATGCTCAACCGCCACGAGCTGGACGGATTCAACCTGCCACGCGTACACGAGCGCCTCGGCCAGCTGTACGACGCGCGGGGCGACCGGGAGCGGGCCGCCTTTCACCTAGCCAGGTTCACGGAGCTCTGGCAGGATGCCGACCCGGAGCTGCAGCCCGCCGTCGATGCGGCACGGCGCCGGCTCGGGGTCCTCGTGGCACGCCCCGGCTGAGGGCCGCCCCGCCCCACCGGTACCGGGGCAATCCCGACACCGAATCCGCCGATTCCGGACAGGCGTCGATGCCGCGGCCGTATAGGCTGGAGCGGACTTCACGTGTGGATCTCATCCGAGAGGGTCCGATGACGCCGAGACCAACGCAGCTGCGTGCCCTGCTGCTGCCTGTCGTCCTGTCGTTCACCTCCGCATCGGGCGTCCTGGCCCAGGAAGCATCGACGCGGCTGCTGGGCGAAGTCCGCGTGCGGGGAGAAGCGGAGCGGCCGGCGGCCCGTGACACGACGGACG
>DATHVO010000357.1:0-5096 GCA_035461265.1 Longimicrobiales bacterium | reverse complement strand
ACCTATCAGCGCTCGTCTCCTGTGTGACGCCCTAAAGCGCCACCTCGACGAATCCCAATCACCCAAATTGTCAAATATCGTCCAGCGTCCGGAGACGCCCTGTCATCCAGCGCGAAACGGATTTCGCGCGAAGCAAGGAATTATAGTGACGGTTGTCGGGTGCGTCAAGGCCGCCTAAGTGGCGGCTGGACCGGGCGCGGGCGCGCTGTGCCGCGCCTGCTGCGGCCTGCATCCGGCGGCGACGGCCGGGCCACTCCGTGGCCGGCCGCATCGTCTCCGGCCGCATATCGCACGCGGGCGCCTCGTTCCGGTTGTCACTACATTGCCCCGCATGGACGAGATCGTGGTGAGTCGCCGGGGCGCGGCGCGCTGGAGGCAGCGGGGCCACCCGTGGATCTACCGGAGCGACGTGGTCACGCCGGCGGGCATTCCGGCCGGCGCAGTGCGGGTACTGGACGAGGCGGGTGGCGTGGTGGGCACGGCGCTGTGGAGCGGCGCGTCGCAGATTGCCGTGCGCATGTTGAGCCGGCGCATCGTCGAGGTCGGCGCGGCCTTCTGGCGGGAGCGGGTTGCTGCGGCATGGTCGTACCGCAGGGGGCTGGCGCCGGACGCCACGGCGTACCGTGTTGTACATGCGGAGGCGGACGGCATGCCGTCGGTGGTGGTGGATCGGTACGGCGACTACCTGGTCGTCCAGCTTCTGTCGGCAGGCGCCGAGACGTTTCGCGGGGACATCCTCGCGGCGCTGGTGGATGCGGGGTCACCCGCGGGCGTCCTGGCGCGCCACGATGTTCCGGTCCGCCGCCTGGAGCAGCTTCCGGAGGGAACGGAGCTGCTGCATGGCCAGGTGCCGGACGAGGTGGAGGTGCGTGAGGGGGACGTCGCGTACATGGCGGCGCCCTGGACGGGGCAGAAGACCGGCGCATTCCTCGACCAGAGGGAGAACCGGATCCGTGCCGGGCAGCTCGCGCGGGGACGTGCGCTGGACTGCTTCTCGTATCACGGCTCGTTCGCGCTCCACCTGGCAGGCCAGGCGCAGGCCGTGGTGGCGGTGGACGCATCGGCGGATGCCCTGGCGAGGGCGGAACGCAATGCCGCGCTCAATGGACGGAGGGGCGGGCGCATCGACTTCGTGGAGGCGAATGCGTTCGATTTTCTCCGGGAACAGGATGCCACGGGCGAGCGCTACGACATGGTCGTCGTGGACCCGCCGGCATTCGCGCGGCGCCGCGACGCCCTGGATGCCGCGTTGCGCGGTTACAAGGAGTTGAACCTGCGGGCCCTGAAAATCCTGAACCCTGGCGGCATCCTGTGCACGTTCAGCTGCTCCTACCACGTGAGCGCGCCGCTCTTCCGTGCGATGCTCGAAGACGCCGCGGCGGACGCGGGGTCGCCGGTGCGATGGCTGGAGGCCCGGGGCCAGGCCCTGGACCATCCGGAGGTTCTCCAGGTCCCTGAATCGGGATACCTGAAGGGTGCCGTGCTGCAGCGGGCATAGTCCGACCGGCTAGCGCGACGGCGGTTCGAATCCCGGCGGGAGTTCCAGGCGGGTGACCGGGTATGCGTCCGTGACGCGCTCCCTGTTCTCGGGCCGGGCCATTTCCTGACTGAGCTCCCGGATCAGTGCAGTGGACCAGCGGCGGCGCTCACGGGCCGGCACGAGATACCGTACGGTCACATCGACCCAGGAGTCGGTCTGGGCGAGGAACACCTGCGGCTCTTCGGCGATGTCGAATGCCAGTCCCTCCCGCTGCAGAAGCTCGCGGTAGCGTGCCGCCGGACCGGCCATGGCCGGTCCCACGATGCGCCCGGCGACGCCCGCCACCAGGTCCATGGCGTAGGCCAGGTCGCTCTCGTTCGTGACGCCTACGGTGACTTCATCCCACATGTACGGATAGTCGCGGGTGTAGTTGACGACGCTGGTGCGCAGCACCTCGGAATTGGGGAAGGTGATGAGCGCGCCTGTAGGCTGTGCCCCCTGCACGGATTTCCCCGGGCCGCCAGCTTCCCAGACCGTCGTGTTGAGGACGTCGATGCGATAGACGTCCCCGAAGACGTCGCCCACGGCGATGCGGTCGCCGACGCGATAGTAGCTCTTGAACGAATTGAGGAGCCATCCGGCGAAGCTCTCGATGGGCGCCTGCAGCGCCCACGACAGGGCGAGGCCGAGGAGGCCCACGGAACCGACCAGTGCCCGGGCGTCCCCCGCGACGACCGTGAGGGCGATACCCACGGCGAGGAGCCAGATGCCCACACCTGCCATGGCCGTCGCCGCGTCGGCCCGCTGCCAGTGCCTGAGGGCCCGGCGGAGGATCAGACGCACGATGCGGACGAGTACGGCAGCCAGCGCCAGCAGGGCCAGCGCGAAGAGGATTTTCGGCAGCAGGGTGGTGATTTCGCGGCCGATGTCCCGCACCGTGCCCGCGGCCTCCTCCACGGCGCGGGCGGGGTCCGGCGGCAGTGTATCGGCTGGGACTACGGTATCAGCCGCGACGGCTGGAGACGCCTCCTGGGCCGGGGCCTCGTCCGCGACACCCCAGACCAGCAGGAACAGCCCGGTGAAGGCGACTGCGAGGAGCGAGCCCTGGCGGAACCGCCGGAGGCGCTGGCGGGCGGCGAGGCCGTAATCCTGCCTGCGGGGGGGTCGAGGCCCGGCGGGCCGGCGATGCGGATCGACGCGTCCGTTTGTCCGCGTGCCGGACGCTCTCGCCCCCGCCGGACGGTGGGTGGGCTGCGTCCGCCGCCGGCCGGATCCACCGACCTGCGTTTCGTGGCGTTCAGGCATACCGGAGTCGGTGTGCATACTGCGCGCCGCGGAGTCGGGCGCCGGTGAGCGTTCAGCGCCGCGGCCGGTCCTGCCGGCCGGAATACGGCGCCGGGCGCCGCGTCAGATGCCGGACACTGTCAGGAGGTCGGCTACCTCCTCGCGGCCCACGAAGAAGCTGCCGAGTGGACCGCTCCAGTCGCCGTGCCAGTCGGAGCCGCCCGTTGTGAGCAACCCGTGGCGCCGCGCCTCACTGACGCAGAGGTTCGTATCCGCGGGCGAGTTGCGGGGCCGGTAGCACTCCACCCCATCGAGTCCCCAGCCTGTCATCCGCGGGAGGTCCCGCACGAAGGTATCGAGCCGCGGGTGCGCCCAGACCGCGACGCCGCCTGCGTCGTGGATGAGGGCAATGGCTTCGGCGGGTGTGACCAGGCGAGTCGGGACGAACGCCGGCCCATCGTCGCCGATGTAGAGATCGAACGCATCGGACACGGTGCGCACGTGGCCGTGATTCATCATGGCCCGGGCCAGGTGGGGACGCCCGATGCTTTCCGGCCTCGTTCCTGCCGCCGCGAGGACGTCGTCGTAGGTCACGCTGATGCCCAGCCCGGCCAGACGGCCGAGCATGTCGCGCATCCGCTCTTCCCTGCGACTGGAGGCCCGCGCGCCGAAGCTCGTGAGGACGGGACTGGCCGGGTCGACGTTGTAGCCGAGCACGTGGACTTCGACGCCCTCGAAATGCGTGGACAGCTCCAGGGCCGGGATCACCTGGATGGAACCCTGGGCCGCCGCCACGGCTTCGGCGACACCGCCGACGGTGTCGTGGTCCGCCAGAGCGATGACGTCCAGGCCGCCGGAACGGGCCGCCTGTACCACCGCGCGCGGCGACAGACTGCCGTCCGAGGCGGTGCTGTGGATGTGGAGGTCGATGCGCAAGGTAGTCAGTGGTAGCCGCGACGCGGCATGCAGCCGGCGGCGGCGCTGGCCAGTCCGGAGCGGCGCGTCGTGCGCGCGCTCCGTTGCGCGGATCCGGTCGCGTACACCCGCGCTACGCGGTGGTGGCGCTCTCGCTGAGCACCGTTACCACGTCGTCGGCGACCTGCATGAAGCCGCCAGCGACGTGGAAGCGCTGCTGCGTACCGCCCGTAGTCAGCCTCATGTCGCCCGAGCCCAGCAGCACGAGCATCGGCGCGTGTCCCCTGAGCACACCCACCTCGCCGTCCCACGCCGGCGCCACCACCATGTCGGCCTCGCCTTCGAAGATGGTGGCGTCCGGGCTGATGATGACGACGGTCAGCCGGTCGGCCGGCATCAGGCCAGCTCCTCCGCGGCCGCGACCACGTCGTCGATGCCGCCCTTCATGTAGAAAGCCTGCTCCGGCAGGTGGTCGAACTCGCCGGAGACCACCCGCTCGAACGAATCGATCGTGTCGGACAGCTTCACGTACTTGCCCTTGATCCCGGTGAACGCCTCCGCCACGTGGAACGGCTGGGACAGGAACCGCTGGATGCGCCGCGCCCGCCCCACGATGATCTTGTCCTCCTCCGACAGCTCGTCCATGCCGAGGATCGCGATGATGTCCTGCAGCTCCTTGTAGCGCTGCAGGATCCGCTGGACCTCGCTGGCCACGCGGTAGTGGCGCTCGCCGATGAACTGCGGGTCGAGAATCCGGCTCGTGGAGTCCAGTGGGTCCACCGCCGGGTAGATGACGCTCTCCGTGAGGGGACGCGTCAGCCGGGTGGTCGCGTCCAGGTGGGCGAATGCGGCCGCGGGTGCCGGGTCCGTCAGGTCGTCGGCGGGGACGTAGATGGCCTGAACCGACGTGATGGACCCGTCCCGCGTCGACGTGATGCGCTCCTGCAGCTCGCCCATCTCGGTGCCGAGGGTGGGCTGGTAGCCAACCGCCGAAGGCATGCGTCCGAGCAGCGCGGAAACTTCCGAGCCGGCCTGCGTGAAACGGAAGATGTTGTCGATGAAGAGGAGGACGTCCTGCTTCTCGACGTCGCGAAAGTACTCGGCAATGGTGAGACCGGAGAGCCCGACACGCTGGCGTGCACCGGGCGGCTCGTTCATCTGGCCGTAGACCAGGGCCGTGGAGCTGATGACTCCAGACTCCTTCATCTCGAGCCACAGGTCGTTGCCCTCGCGCGTACGCTCACCCACGCCGCAGAACACCGACCGGCCACCGTGCTCCATGGCGATGTTGTTGATGAGCTCCATGATGATCACCGTCTTGCCCACGCCCGCTCCGCCAAAGAGGCCGGTCTTGCCGCCCTTCACGTACGGCGCGATCAGGTCGATGACCTTGATGCCGGTCTCGAAGATTTCGGTC
>DATHVO010000356.1:0-4342 GCA_035461265.1 Longimicrobiales bacterium | reverse complement strand
CTCCTTCGGCGTCCTGGCGTACGAGATGCTCACGGGCCACAGCCCGTACCGTGGAGAGACCGACGCCGCGCTCATGTCGGCCCACCTGCGCCAGGAACCCCGCCGCCTCGCGGATCTCCGGGAGGACGTGGACCCGGCGCTGGCCGGCATCATCGAGCGCTGTCTCGCGAAGGACCCGAACCACCGCCCGCTCTCCAGCGAGGTCGCCACCGCGCTGGGCGGCGGCGGCGCGACTGCGGTCCTGCCGCCTTCCGAAACCGGACCGCTGGCCCATTTCCTCGCGGAGCTGCGCCGCCGCCGGGTGTACCGGATGCTCGCTGGCTACGGCGCCGTCGCCATCGCGATCCTCGGCGCGACGCAGGTGGTGTATGACGCGTTCACGCTGTCGCGCATGTCATACCAGGTCGTCGTCCTGTCCACGCTGGCCGGCTTTCCCGTCGCGCTGGTCCTGTCCTGGATCTACGACCTGAACCGGGGGGGCGTCCGCCGGACACGCCCCGCCACCGCGGCGCCCCGCACAGCCCCCCTCGTCTGGGGTGGCCTCGCCGCGAGCGTCCTGGCCGTCGCCCTGCTGGGCTGGCTCCTCCTCCGGGGAACGTGAGGTGACGATGCTCTCGCCCGACCGGGCCGGTGACGCGGTCCGCAAGCCGCGCAACGACGAGATCGACGTGTTCGGCATCACCCACCCCGGCCACGTCCGTCCGGAGAACCAGGACCACTTCCTCATCGGGTCGCTGGGCAACCGGCTCAGCGTCCTCCAGACAAGCCTGCCCAACGTCCCGGTCCTCGACCCCGTCATCCCCGGACTGCCGCCCACGGAGCGGGCCGCATTCCTCGCCGCCGTGGCGGACGGCGTGGGCGGCGGGCGCCACGGCGAGGAGGCCAGCCGGCTGGCCGTCGAGGCGGTCACCCTCTACATCGCACGTACGCTGCACTGCTACTACACGACGAATCCCGCGAACGACGACGACTTCATCGACGCCCTCCGCGCCGCGGCGCGTGAGACACACGAGGAGATCCTCCGGCGGGATGGCGGCGAGGACCGCCGTCACGGCATGGCCACGACGCTCACCCTCTGGCTCGGCATCTGGCCCCGGGCCTACGTGCTCCAGGTGGGCGACAGCCGGTACTACCTGCTGCGCAACGGCGAGCTCACACAGGTATCGCGGGACCAGACGGTCGCCCAGGAGCTCATCGACCAGGGCGTGCTGAGCTGGATGGACGCGTCACGGACCCGGTGGGCGAACGTCCTGTCCAGCGCCATCGGCGGCCCGCAGAGCGTGCCTATCGTCACATCCATCCGCAACGACTGGACGACCACGCACCTGCTGTGCAGCGACGGCCTGACGAAGCACGTCTCCGACGCGGAGATCAGCCGGCACCTCGCCGGAATGACGTCCGCCCGGCAGGCGTGCGAGGACCTGCTCCAGGCCGCACTCGACGGAGGCGGACGGGACAACATCAGCATCGTGGTCGGACGGGCCGTCGCCCGTGAAAACGTCTGAAGCGGCTTACGCCGCCCCCCCGACCACGGCGTCTGCCTCGATCTCCACCAGCATCTCCGGCATGATCAGCCGGCTCACCTCGACCATGCTCGTCGCCGGACGGATCGCGCCGAATACCTCGCCGTGCGCCCGGCCCACCTCCCGCCACGATCCGATGTCCGTCACGTAGATCCGCGTACGAACCACGTCCTCCAGTCCCGCCCCGGCCATGCCCAGGGCGTGCCGCAGGTTCTCCAGGGTCTGAACAGCCTGGCGGTAGGGATCTCCCGCGCCCACCAGGGACCCCGCCGCATCCGTGGCCGTCGTCCCGGACACGTACACGAAGGGGCCCGCCCGGACCACCCGTGAATACCCTACCACTGGCTCCCACTGTGTCCCCGACGAGAATCGCTGTCGCTCCATTATGGGCCTCTGGTCCAAAGATCAGGTGCAGGTGAACAGTAAGGCTGGCGCTATCCGGAACCGACGCCAATATTGGGCCGAGCCTTCCTCATTTGACACGGCCCGGCCGCCGCCCGGCGACCCCCCGTGCCGTCGCACTCAAGCAGTCTGAAAGACTCAGTACCCGGTCCCCCGACGCCCGGCTGCAACCCGCGCGAGTCGTCATATCGTTGCATCCATTCGGGGACGCAGTAGAGCTCTTCAACATTCCATGAGGAGGTCTCATGAGTCGAGGTACCGTGATACCGCTGCTCCTCGCGGTCGTCTGCGTCGGTCTGCCGGTGCGGGTCACTGGACAGGCGGCCCGCACGATCACCGGGCACGTAGTGGAGGCCGAGTCGAACCTGCCCATGGCCGGTGTGCAGGTCACCGTAAGGGGGCTCGGCGTAGGTACAGTTACGGACGGCCGCGGCAACTTCACGCTACGGGTGACCTCTGCGGCCACAGCCCTCCGCTTCACCTTCGTCGGCTATCGCACCGAAGAGGTTTCCATCGCGGGCGTCTCCGATGAGGTTGAGGTGCGCATGCAGACTCAGCCCATTGGCCTCGAGGGAATCGTGGTGACCGCACTGGGAGTGCAGCGGGAGAAGCGCAGCCTCGGCTATTCGGTGCAGGATCTCTCGGGCGACGAGGTCTCCAGCGTCCCGAAACTGAACATCGTCAATGCGCTGAAGGGCAATGTCGCGGGAGTCCACATCACGGATGCCGGACCGACGGGCGGTTCTGCCAGAATCGTGATCCGGGGTGCCAGCTCCATCGCGGGCAACAACCAGCCGCTGTTCATCATCGACGGCGTCCCCATCGACAACTCGGCGCCGAGGAACGACGGTTTTGGCGGCATCGACTACGGCAACACGGCGCAGGACCTGGACCCGAACAACATCGAGTCCGTGAGTGTGCTGAAGGGCCCGAACGCGGCGGCCCTGTACGGCTCCCGCGCGCAGAACGGCGCCATCGTGATCACAACGAAGAGCGGTCGCGGCACGTCGTCGGCCGGACTCGGCATGTCCGCGACCATGAGCATCACGGCAGAGACGCCGCTGCGGCTTCCGCGATACCAGAACCTGTATGGACAGGGCGTGGACGGCGAGTTCCGGTTCGTGGACGGGCGCGGCGGCGGGACGTGGGACCACGTGGACGAGAGTTGGGGACCGCGCCTCGACGGCCGTCCCATAGACCAGTTCACCGGGCCGCAGCAGCCGTGGGTCGCCCACCCGAACAACGTGCGCGACTTCTTCGACACGGGCCGCACCATGAACATGAACGTGGCCGTGGCGCGGGCAGGCGAAAACGCCAACGTCCGGCTGTCCGTCACGAACACGAACGTGTCCGGCATGGCGCCCGGCAACTCGATCAATCGGCTGGGCGTGGCCGTGAAGGGTGGTGCGGACCTGACGGAGCGCCTCTCCGCCGAGGCATCCATCAACTACATCAACCAGGACGCGGACAACCGGCCGGGCACCGGCTACGACGAGGACAACCCGATGCAGCAGTTCATCTGGTTTGGCCGGCAGGTGGACATGGCGGCACTGCGCAACTACAGGTGCACGGGCAACGAGCCGACCGCGTGCCGGCCTGGCGCGCAGTTCAACTGGAACTACAACTACCACAACACCCCGTTCTGGGAGGCGATGGTCAACGGCAACACGGACCGCCGTGACCGTGTCATCGGCCACGTGGCCACGGCCTACCAGCTAACGGACTGGCTGAATGCCAGGGGCCAGGTCAGCCGCGACTGGTACCGGGACCGCCGCAAGGACTGGGTCCACCACTACAGCCTGGACGACGCGGGCGAGGGATCGTTCGTCGAGGACAACATCTACCGGGCCGAAACCAACGCGGAGTTCCTGCTCAACGCGGTGCGGACGCTGGCCCCGCGACTGAGCATCAACATGTCCGCCGGCGGCAACATCCGCAGGAACGACTACCAGAACGGACGGGTGTCCGTGTCGCGCCTGGCGTTCCCGGGCATCTACACCATCGCCAATGCCGCGGTGACCCCGAATCCGACCACCTTCGAGTCCGTCCAGGAAGTCCGCAGCGTGCTGGGCTCCGTCAGCGTCAACTACGCCGGATACCTGAATGTGGACGTGACAGGCCGCAACGACTGGTCGTCCACGCTGCCCGACGGCAACAACTCCTACTTCTACCCGTCGGTTTCCAGCGCCTTCGTCTTCACCGACGCCTTCGGGCTGCGCAGCCCGCTCCTCAGCTCGGGCAAGCTGCGGGCGAGCTGGACCCGTGTCGGCAACGACGCCACACCCTACCAGCTCTCCAGCGTCTACACGGCGCACCAGGGTTGGGGCGGAATCCCGATGTTCGAAGTGCCGAACACACTGGCCAACGCGGATCTCAAGCCGGAAGAAACGACGGCATGGGAAATCGGCACGGACCTC
>DATHVO010000355.1:0-2634 GCA_035461265.1 Longimicrobiales bacterium | reverse complement strand
TTCGCCCAGGATCAGCAGGTTCGCGGACCGCATCGTCCTCACCACGGCGAAGGCGCGGAGCAGCGTGGGGTAGTCCTTCGCCTCGACGAGCCGACCGGCGGCGAGGATCAGGGGTGGCGCTCCCGGAGAGGTCCATGGGTGACCTGGGTCTTCACGGGCCCGTGCGAGCATGTCGCTCGTGACCACCGGGTTGTAGATCGTTCGTACGATGCCGGGAAGGGCGGGCAGGTTCTCGACCAAATTCGACGTGACGCCCTCCGACACACCCACCAGGGCGTCGCCCTCCCGGTAGAGCCGCCGGATTGCGGCGACCATCAGACGACGCCGGATTCGCTTCCAGCCGGCGTCCGTGTAGCGGCGGAAGCGGGTAGTGGTTTCCCTGAGGACCACTCTGGTGTGCACGCGTCCCGCTCGCCTGGCGGCCAGCGCGAGAAGATTGGCATGGCTCTGGGTGGACAGCAGCACATCCGGCCTGGACCGGCGCAGGTAGCGAACGAGCGGCACGGCGGCACGGAGCACGCGCCCGGCTCCGAGATCCACGGTGCGGATTCCGGGAGGGAGCGCACCTCCAAGCGGACCGTCGCGATCGATGATGACGAGGTCGACTGCCAGACCACGAGACGCGAACTCCCCGGCCAGGTCCAGCATGACGCGCTCCGCGCCGCCCGCACGGAACGACGTGAGGAGCAGTGCAACGTGCAGCGGGGGACCACGTCGGGGAGCTGGGTGAGCGGCGGGTGGCGGCTGCGCAGCCATGCCAGTCGTTGACGGCTCAATCATGGCGGCCGTACCCGGCGGCGGCCAGAAGGCTCCTGCACTATTGCTCCGGGCTGTGTTCCTGCTCCGCGACTTCCCGGGCCCGGGCACCCATCCCCGGGAGGTCACCGCGCCGGTGCCAGATTTCCATCAGCCGCCGCTCCAGGTCCTTCCCGTCATCGCTCCGGAATACGAAGCCGTTCACGCCGGGCCTGATCGAGTACCGGGTGCCGTTGCTGTCGCTGCAGATGGCGGGGATGCCGTGCGCCAGCGCTTCCAGGACCGACACGGCAGCCGGCTCCCGACTGCTCGCCAACACGAACACATCGTGTGCCGAATACTCCTCCTGAACGGCGTCATACGGCACGTTGGTCCGGATCGATACACGGTCCTGAAGGCCGAGGTGGTCCCGCTCCGCCACGACATCCGCCAGGAACCTTTCGTGATCCGCGCTGCTGCACTCCCCAATGATGGTCAACTTCAGTGGAATCGCCGGCAGCCGCGCCATCGCACCCAGCAGCAGCAAATGATTCTTCCTCGGGATGAACTTTCCGATGGTAAGGATGCGCAGGCTGTCGTCCCGAAGCCAACCCCCGCTTTTCGGCGCAGCCGACAGGTCGGCGACGAACGGCACGAGGTGCGCGCCCGTGAGCGGCGTTCCCTCTCCTATGACAGGCGTGATCCACGACGCACCGAACGTGCGCATCAGTGCCCTGTGGACGGTACGCCTCCCCTGCGGAGCGGGGCGGCGCAGCGCCCCCTGCGTATAGAGAACGAGGCGCGCACGCAGCAGCCGGCCGGAGAGCATGGCGAGGAAGGAGAACGCATAGTTGGGATTGCGCACAACGAGCACATCCGGCCGGAAGCGTTTCAGGCGCAGCATGAAGGGCAGGATCGGGGGCAGTCCCCAGGCCGCGCGGAAGTCCAGCGTCCCGCGCCGGTTGAAGGTCCGGTCGGCCACGCGGCTCGCCCAGCCAAGTCCCAGCACGTCCGGCGTCAGGGCATCATACGTCTCGCTCTGACCGCGGAACAGCGCGTAGAACCGAACCTGGTGTCCACTATCCAGCAGCGCCTTCATGGCGAGGTGCTGATTCGTGTGGTATCGCGGAGCGACGAATGCGATCCGGAGCCCCGGGTGCGCGCCAGCTCCGGTCGTCAGTGGGTCGCCGGTCGCGGAGGACCCCGGCAGCGTGGCCTCCCTCACTCCAGTCGCGTCCCTGAGTAGGCACGAGACCAACCGAGCGACCTCATCGCGCGACCGCCGGCCCGGACGATCCGGAGGGCAGGACCATACCGGTCCGGCCAGGCGAAGGCACCCACCTTGAGGCGCGCATTCCAGTAGTGCAGCAGATCGGAGCGGATCCAGCCCGCCGGGAGTTCCTTCGTGACGCTCACCCGCGTGAAGCCCACGGCCTTGCCGGGGACCTCTCGGCGGGCGAGCGCGTTGGTGAGTGAAGTGCGGTTGTCGCCCCGCCGTTCCCGACTTGAACGCATGAATCCGACGTAGCCGGCGTCGTCCGTCGCCCGGAGAACCTCCGCGTTGTATGCACCACCGGGGAAGCAGATGAACTCGATGCGCTTCTGCAGCCGCTCCTCCAGAATCCGCCTGGCGGAACCGACCTCGTGCCGGATTCGGGCCAGATACTGCGGTTCCGTCTCCGTCTGTCCGCGCTGCCGACCGGGCACGCGGTTCGGCGGGAGCCGGCCATCGAGGCCGGGTCCCTCCTCCATGATGGCCCGGACAAACTCGTCCGAAGGACGGAACTGGCGGGCGGCGAGGGCACGGTCATTCTCGAAGATGGGATAGCCGGACGGTATGAGATCCGCGAAGCGGCGGACGTCCCCGTTCCAATCCTGTCTCGTGGCCGGATCGAGCAG
>DATHVO010000354.1:0-4350 GCA_035461265.1 Longimicrobiales bacterium | reverse complement strand
AGCACCTCCTCCTCCCTTGCGACTGCCGCACGGTTCCAGGCAACTGGTTCGGCGCGCATTCGTTGTCCGGAATCCGGGTCGGCGCAGGGCCCGGTGGCCTCCATCTCAGCTCCGCTCGCCCTCCAGATACGTGTAGCCGTTGAGGCCTTCGATGTAGTCGGCGATGAAGGTGTTCGCCTCGGACCGGGCGAGGTCGCGGGCATTCTGGACCTTCCGCCGGAACGTGGTGATGAGGTCCTGGGCATTGAACTGCACGTAGTTCAGAACCTCCGTGATGGTGTCGCCGTGGACGAGGTCCTCGATCTCGTAGCCGCCGTTCGTGAGCTTCAGGTGGACGGCATTCGTGTCGCCGAACAGGTTGTGGAGGTCGCCCAGGATCTCCTGGTACGCGCCGGTGAGGAAGATGCCCAGGACGTACGGCTCATCCCCACGCAGGGAGTGCAGCTCGAGGTTCGGCTTCGGCCTGCGCCAGCCGGCGAACCGGTCGATCTTGCCGTCGGAGTCGCAGGTCACGTCCTGCAGCGTGCCCCGCCGGGTCGGCTCCTCGTTGAGCCGGTGGACGGGCATGATCGGGAAGATCTGGTCGATGGCCCAGGAGTCCGGCAGCGACTGGAACAGGGAGAAGTTGCAGAAATAGCGGTCGGTCAACAGCGCCGAAACTTCCGGCAGGATGTCCTCGAACTCCTCCTCGTCGCTTCCGGCGATCTGCGCGATCCGGTTCATGATGGCGTTCTGGAGGCGTTCGGCCATGGCGCGTTCCCTCAGCGTGAGCACACCGCTGTGGAAGTGCGACTGGACCTGCTCCTTCGCGAAGAGAGCGTCGTGGTAGACCTCCCGGAGGCTCCGGTCGTCGATGTCACGTAGCGTAGCGAAGAGGTCGTGGACAATGGCGTGGGCATCGTCGGGCACGTCGGCGGGGGGGTCCGAGCTCTGGGTCTCCAGGTCGATGACGTTGATGAGGAGCAGCGCGTGGTGTGCAGTCAGGGCGCGGCCGGACTCCGAGATGATGTGCGGCATCGGCAGCTCCGCCTCGCGGCAGGCCTCCGCCAGGGAATACACGATGTCGTTTGCGTATTCCTGGATCGAGTAGTTGACCGATGCCGCCGCCGTGGAGCGCGTACCCTCGTAGTCCACGCCCAGGCCGCCGCCCACATCGACGTACTCGATTCCCACGTCCATCTGCCGCAGCTCCACATAGTACCGGGAGACCTCCGTCATGGCCGCCTTGATGTTGCGGATGTCCGGGATCTGCGACCCGATGTGGAAGTGCACCATCTTCAGGATGTCCGTGCGACCGACGGAGCGGAGCCTGTCCACCACCCTGACTAGCTGGGCGGCATTGAGGCCGAACTTGCTCTTCTCGCCCGCCGTCTCTGACCAGCGCCCCGCGCCGGTCGTGGACAGCTTGATCCTGATGCCGGCCGTGGGCTGCACGCCCATCTCGTCCGCCACCTTCAGCAGCGTATCCACCTCACCCATCTTCTCGAGGACGATGAGGACGGTGTGGCCGAGTCTCTGGCCCATGAGGGCAAGGCGTATGTATTCCTCGTCCTTGTAGCCGTTGCACACGATCATGTGGTCGGTGCGGTCGGTGAGGGCGAGGACCGCCTGCAGCTCCGGCTTGCTGCCCACCTCGAGGCCGACGCGGTACTTCCGGCCGAACGTCACGATCTCCTCCACCACGTGGCGCTGCTGGTTCACCTTGATGGGGTAGACCGTCGTGTAGGCGCCGGTGTAGTCGAAATCCTCGATGGCGGCATTGAACCGCTCGGTGAGCATCTCGATGCGCGTGCGCAGGATATCGGAGAACCGGAGGAGCAGCGGCAGGCCTACGCCCTGGGCCTCGAGGTCCATGGCCAGCTCGTAGAGGTCGAGGCCGCGCTCCGCCTGGCGGGTGGGATGGACCGTGACATGGCCCAGCTCGTTGACATCGAAGTACCCGATGCCCCAGCCCTCGATGTTGTACAGGTCGCGACTGTCCTCGATGGTCCAGCTCATCCCGTTCCGCCCCTGGCCTTTCGTGCTGACGCGATGCCGGCGGGGCCGTCAGGCGCCCGCCGCCACCACGAATGTTAACCGGTCCGCACGCGTGCGAAAGGGCCGGGCCTCCGCGCCGTCCCGCCGCCATGCGGAACACGCCTTGCATCACCCCCCCGCATCGCTCGTCCGCACAACCCAGGAGGTGCCTTCATGCACGTCGCGCGTGGCGTGGTCTGCATCGTGGCGCTCGTCATCACGGCTGCCCTTCCCGGCTGCGGCGGCGACCGCGACCACCGTCTCGAGTCACGCCGTGCGGACGGCGCCGTGCCCCGGCCGGCGGGCGACCTGGCCGCGCTCTCCGAGGATGACGGCCAGTGGGTGATGGCGGCGAAGAACTACGCCAGCACCCGGTTCAGCGGCCTGGAGCAGATCACCACGGACAACGTCGCCGACCTCCAGCTCGTCTGGAGCTTCTCGACGGGCGTGCTCCGCGGCCACGAGGCGGCGCCCATCGTCGTGGGGAACACGATGTACGTCGTCACTCCGCATCCCAACTACCTCTACGCCCTCGACATCGAGACCGGGGACATGCGGTGGCGCTACGACCCCGAAACATCCCGTGCCGCCATAGGTGTCGCGTGCTGCGATGTCGTGAACCGGGGTGCGGCGTACTACGACGGCCGCCTGTACTTCAACACGCTGGACAACCACACCATCGCGGTGGACGCCGGGACCGGCGAGGAGGTGTGGCGCGTATTGCTGGGCGACATCAATCGCGGCGAGAGCATGACCATGGCACCGCTGGTGGTGAACGGGAAGGTGCTCGTGGGGAACAGCGGCGGTGAGTTCGGCGTACGCGGCTGGCTCACCGCGCTGGACGCCGGCTCGGGCGACATCGTGTGGCGCGCGTACAGCACGGGCCCCGACGCCGATGTCCTCATCGGCGATCGCTTCAGTCCGTTCTACGCATCCGATCGCGGCCCCGACCTGGGCGTGACGACGTGGCCGCCGGACCAGTGGCGCATCGGCGGTGGCACCGTGTGGGGCTGGATCTCCTACGATCCCGAGCTCAACCTCATCTACTACGGCACCGCGAACCCCGGCGTCTGGAATCCGGCCCTGCGGCCGGGCGACAACAAGTGGAGCTCGACCATCTTCGCTCGCGACCCCGACACGGGCGAGGCGGTGTGGGCCTACCAGTTCGTGCCGCACGATGAGCACGACTACGACGCCATCAACGAGAACATCCTGCTGGACCTCGAGTGGGAGGGCCGCCCGCGCCGCCTGCTCATCCGGCCGGAGCGCAACGGCTTCATGTACGTCATGGACCGTGAGACCGGCGAGGTCCTGGCGGCGGACCCGTTCGGCCTCGTCACCTGGGCCCACGGCATCGACCTCACCACGGGCAGGCCGGTGCTGAACGAGGCGATGTCCACGGCGAACCGCATCGCCCGTGGCGTCTGTCCCGCGGCGCCGGGCATGAAGGACTGGCAGCCGTCCGCATACTCGCCGCGCACGGGCTGGCTGTACGTGCCGAAGAACCACCTGTGCATGGACTACGAGGGCGTGGAGGCGAACTACATCGCCGGCACGCCGTACGTCGGGGCGCGGGTCGTGATGTACGGTGCGAGCGACGACTACCGTGGCGAGTTCATCGCCTGGGACCCCATCGGTCGCGGCCGGGCCTGGGAGATTCGGGAGAAGTTCCCAGTCTGGAGCGGGGCCCTGGTGACGGCCGGGGATGTCGTCTTCTACGGCACCATGGACCGCTGGTTCAAGGCCATCCATGCCGTGTCGGGCGAGGAGCTCTGGCGGTTCCGGACGGGGTCGGGCATCGTCGGCCAGCCGGTCACGTACCTTGGACCCGACGGCACGCAATACGTCGCCATCCTCGCGGGGATCGGGGGATGGGCCGGCGCCGCCGCCCTCGGCATCCGGCCCGACGAGGACCCGGAAATCGCGCTCGGATTCGCCCACGCCGTCCGTGACCTGCCGGAGTACACGTCGGAGGGCGGCGCCGTCTATGTCTTCGCGCTGCCGGCCCCGGCCCGCCAGCTCCGGTCCCCCGACCGCACGGAGCCCGGTGCGCCGGCGCCTTCGCCCGAATCGCCGCAGCCGCCGCCGGGCGCAGGTCAGCAGTGATCGCGCGGCGTCGCACCATGATTGCCGCCCGGCTGCGGCGGGCCGTGCCCGGGCTGTTCGCGCCCGTCCTCGCCGGCGCCCTGGCCGCGTGCGCTGCGGACGCCGGTCCCGCGCGTGTCCTTCGTGTCTGCGCCGACCCCAACAACATGCCGTTCTCCAACGAGCGCGGGGAGGGCTTCGAGAACCGCATCGCGGAGGTCATTGCGGCGGACCTGGGTGCGCGCGTCG
>DATHVO010000353.1:0-28783 GCA_035461265.1 Longimicrobiales bacterium | reverse complement strand
GGCCTTTCCCCGCATTCACCACCCGCGGCACCCCTCGGAATTGCCGCAGCCGCAGCGCTCCACGACTGGCTCGCGGCGAACGGGATCGACCGGGCCACCGTGGTAGGCACGTCGTTCGGCGGACTCGCCGCGATCAGGCTGGCCCAGCGTGCGCCGGACCGCGTGGAGCGGCTGCTCCTCCTGGATTCCGCCGGTCTCGGCGCGGGGATCCATCCGCTGATCCGGCTGGCCGTCGTACCCGGCGTCACCCGCGCCGGCGTCGCTCCCACCCGGGCGGGCACGGCATGGCTGTTCCGTACGCTCCTGACCGCCGGGCAGGGTTCCATGAACCCCGCTGATGCCTCCGCCCTCATCGAGTACCTCCTCGCAAGCGCCCGGGCTGCCGGGACGCCGTACATGGCCAGCACGCTCCGGCTCTTCGCCTCCATACGCGGCCAGCGCGAGGTGGTCCGGGACGAGGAGCTGCGCGCGCTCCCGCAGGTGGTGGCGGTGATGTGGGGCGGACGCGACCGGCTCCTGCCCGTCGGCCACGCGTGGCGCGTCGCCGGCCTGCGCGGCGTGGAGCCCGCGATCCTCGAAGGGATCGGGCACTCTCCAAACTGGGAGAGGCCCGCCGCCGTCGTCGCAGCCGTGGACGACCTCATCGGCTCCGCGCCCACCTGAACGTCTTGCCCCCGGGGGCTCAACCCTCGATCCTACCGTGCACCCGTGGATTCACGCGAAAGGCGGACTGACACGCATGGGCAAGATGGTCATGACCAACCTTCCGGGCGACGCTATCCGGGGTCGCCGGGTACTCGTACGAGTGGACTACAACGTGCCCGTGGAGGGCGGCGTCGTCACGGACGACAACCGTATCCGGGCCACGCTGCCGACGCTCGAACATCTCCTCGCCGGAGGCGCGAGGATCATCCTGGTCTCGCATTTCGGCCGGCCCAAGGGCAAATGGCGCGACGACATGAGCCTGGCCCCCGTCGCCGAGCGCCTGGCCGGCCTCGTCGGCGCGCCCGTGCGCTTCATCGGCGATATCGTGGGTGGCGATGCCCACTCCGCCGTCGACGCCCTCCGTCCCGGCGAAATCCTCCTCCTCGAAAACGTCCGGTTCCTTCCGGGCGAGGAGACGAACGACCCGAAGCTCGCCGAGGCGCTGGCGGGACTGGCGGACGTCTACGTCAACGACGCCTTCGGAACCGCGCACCGTGCCCACGCCTCCACCTGCGGCGTCGCCGAGGTGATGAAGGCCGCGGGCCGGCCCGCCGTGGCGGGGCTCCTCATGCAACGCGAGCTGCAGTTCCTGGGGAGGGCCGTCGAGGATGCCGAGCGGCCATTCAGCGCCATTCTCGGCGGCGCGAAGATCTCCGGGAAGATCGACGTCATCGAGAACCTCCTGCCCCGGGTGGACCACCTCCTCATCGGCGGTGCCATGGCGAACACGTTCTTCCGGGCCCTGGGTCTGGAAACGGGCACCTCGCTGGTCGAGGAGGAGCGCGTGGAGATGGCCCGGGCGCTGCTGGAGCGCGCCGGCCCCAAGCTCGTCCTCCCGGTTGACTGCGTGGTGGCCGGCGAAGCACGGGCGGGCGCACGTACGTGGCTCCTCGATCGCGACAGTGTGCCGCCCGAGGGTTCGATCCTGGATATCGGGCCCAAGAGCGTGGCGACTTTCCGGGACTTCATCGAGCGCTCCCGTACCATTTTGTGGAACGGTCCGATGGGCCTCTTCGAGATCGCGGACTTCGCCGACGGCACGCTGGGGATCGCCCGTGCCGTCGCCGACGCCACGAAGAAGGGGGCCGTCACCGTAGTGGGTGGCGGCGACACGGCCGCCGCCGTCGAGGCGGCCGGCCTCTCGTCGGCAGTCACGCACGTGTCCACGGGAGGCGGCGCGTCCCTTGAGTTCCTGGAAGGGAAGGCGCTGCCCGGCGTCGTCATCCTCGACGAGGAGGAAGTCAGATGAGCATGCACGCCGTCCGCCGCCCGGTGCTCGCGGGCAACTGGAAGATGCACAAGGGACCCGCGGATACGTCCGCATTCTTCGATGCATTCCTCCGTGCCCACGCGCCCGATCCCGGCCGCAGCGTCGTCTTCTTCCCGCCCGCCCTGTCCCTCGCCGCCGCGGCCGCCGCGGTCCGTGACAGGACGGACGTCGCCCTGGGTGTGCAGAACATCCACTGGGAGACGGCCGGCGCCTTCACGGGCGAGTCATCGGCGCCGATGGCCGCCCAGGCCGGCGCACGGTTCGCCCTGGCGGGCCACTCCGAGCGCCGCCACATATTCGGCGAGACCGACGAGCAGGTCGGACGCAAGGCCGCTGCGGCGCTCGCGGCCGGACTGTTCCCCGTCGCCTGCGTGGGCGAGACCCTGGCGGAGCGGGAACGCGGGGGCCTCCGCGACGTGCTGCTCCGGCAGGTCGACGCCATCCTGGATGCCGTGCCCGCCGACGCAGGCCCGGCGCTCCTCGTCGCCTACGAGCCCGTGTGGGCCATCGGAACGGGGGTGAACGCCACGCCGGCCGATGCGACGGAGGCCCATGCCATCATCCGGGACCGCCTCGGCTCGCTCTACGGGGAGGAGGCCGCCGCCAGCATCCCCATCCTCTACGGCGGCTCCGTCAAGCCCGACAATGCCGGCGATCTCCTGGCCGCCCGCGGCGTGGACGGCCTCCTCGTGGGCGGAGCGAGCCTGGACCCCGATGGCTTTGCGGCAATCTGCCGCAGCTGAGCACGTTCAGGCGCTCCGACGGGTACGGGCGCCGTCACGGCGCCGGCTTGCGGATGCCGGCGAGTTCAACCATTTTTCATGATTGATTTTCATTCACGCGGGACGGAGCTCGGACCTTGTACGGATTCCTCGTCGTTGTGCTACTGCTGGTGGGTGTGTTCATGACGGTCATCGTCCTGCTGCAGGCGGGCAAGGGCGGCGGCCTCGCGGCCGTGGGTGGCAGCGGTGGCCCCGGCATGGGCGCGGACAACCTCATTGGCGGGCGGCAGGCCGCAACGCTGCTGACGAAGGCGACGTGGATCAGCGGCGGTCTCTTCCTGTTCCTCGCGCTGACCCTGTCCGTGCTGTCATCGAGGCAGGCCGTTCCGACGTCCGTCCTCCGCGGGCAGTTCCAGGCACCCGCGACGGCACCCACGCCGGTGCTCCCGGGAACGGCGGATGAGCCGGCGACGGGCGAGGGCGCGGCTGCACCGGCGCCGATCCAGCCCGAGGGCGGAGCCGCTCCGCAACCCTAGGCAGCCAGTACTTTCCATCAGGCGAGAGAGCCCGCCACGTCTGTCGTGGCGGGCTCTCCGTTTTCGGGGCCGGCATCCTGTCACGGGTGCCGGCCCGTGTATGTCTCCCGCGCCGCGGGTGCTCAGACCTGCGCCCGTGGAATCACGATGTGGCGCTCGGTGCCGTACCCGTGCCTGACGTCGTACGCCGTCTCGTAGTGGCCGAGGCCGACGTGGGTGCGGGGCCGCGGCGGTTCATCCGCCGGGAGGGCGGCGTGCGCCGCCTGTAGCGGTGGCGCCTTGGCGGAACCGGACGCGGCGCCGCGCGTGGCCGGTGCACTGCGCCTGCGGCGCGGGGGGCGGGACGATGTGTTCCGCATGGTCTCTCCTGCTGCCTGATACGCAGGAAGCCCGGCCTCCAGTGGAGGGCGGGCTTCTTCGCTCCGACCGGGTCGTTGCTGCACGCGCGGCCGGCATCCACATGGTAACGGCGGGGTACCGGCTCACGCAAGCGACTCCGCTTGACGCATTTCCGGACCGCGGCCATTTTCCCTCGCTTGCGGCGCGCCGGCTGGCGCGCCTCGTGCATTTCCGACTGGGGACCATGGCCGACCACTCCGCTGCCGCGGCGGGCACGATCCCGCTCGCCCTCGACCGATCCCGGCTGCTGGACCTGTATTACCACCTCCGGCTCACCCGCGAAGTGGAGCAGGTGCTGGTGAATCTGTACCGCCAGAACAAGGTCATCGGCGGCCTGTACCGCTCACTCGGGCAGGAGGCCACGGCGGTGGGCAGCGCATACGCGCTGCGGCGGCGTGATGACGGCACGGGGGACGTCATCGCGCCCGCCATCCGGAACCTGGGCTCGCTCCTGGTCATGGGCGCCCGTCCGGTGGACGTGATGCGCCAGTACATGGCGAAGGGCGATTCTCCCACGTGGGGCAGGGAGCAGAACGTACACTTCACCGACTACCGGCGCGGCTTCATCGGCCTCATCTCCCACCTCGGCGTGATGATCGAGGTCATGGCGGGTGTCGCCCTCAGCTTCCGCCTCCGGGGCGAGGATCGGGTCGCCCTGACGTGGATAGGTGATGGCGCATCGTCCACGGGCGCGTTCCACGAGGGCTTCAACCTGGCCGCCGTGCAGAGGGCGCCGCTCGTGGTCATCGTCGAGAACAACTGCTATGCGTACTCGACGCCCGTATCCAGGCAGACGGCGGCGGAGTCGTTCGTGGCCCGGGCCGCGGGCTATGGCGTCCACGGCGAGCGGTGTGATGGGAACGACGTGTTCGCCGTGCTGGAGATGACCGGCCGGGCAGTGGCGCGGGCGCGGCGCGGCGAGGGGGCGTCCCTGCTGGAGGTCCTCACGTACCGCCGCAAGGGTCACGCAGAGCACGACGCGCAGCAGTACGTGCCGCCGGGCGAGCTGGAGGACTGGGAAGCCAGGGACCCCGTCGACCGGTTCGTTGCCCGCGTCCTCACCGAGGGATGGCTCGCGGAGTCCGATCTCGGGGAGGTCGACGAGCGGGTGGTGCGGGAGGTGGATGCCGCCAGGTCCGAGGCGGAGGCCTCGCCCATGCCGGCACCGGAGGAAGCCCTGGCCGAAGTGTATGCCGACGCCCTGCCCCGGGCACCGTGGACCCGGCTCACCAACCCGAACCCCCACGAGGCCTGACGGCGATGTCGACGGCAGCGAGATCCACCGGGAACGAGCGCCCCGATCACGTCCGCGGCACCGAGCAGGGCAAGCCGGTGACCATGCTGGAAGCGATCCGGGAGGCCCTGTGGGAGGAGATGGAGCGCGATCCGGCCGTCTTCCTCATGGGGGAGGACATCGGCGCATACGGCGGAGCGTTCAAGATGACGGACGGGTTCCTGGCCCATTTCGGGGAAGGCCGGGTCATCGACACGCCCATCAGCGAGGCCGGCTTTACCGGCGCCGCAGCCGGCGCGGCCCACATGGGAATGCGCCCGGTGGTGGAGATGCAGTTCATGGACTTCGTCTCCTGCGCCTACGAGCCCCTCACGAACTACATCGCCACGTCCCGCTGGCGGGGCAGCGGCCCCATCCCCCTCGTGGTACGGGGGCCCGTGGGCGGCGGCGTCCGGGGTGGGCCGTTCCATTCGCAGAACCCGGAGATGGCGTTCTTCCATACGCCCGGCCTGAAGATCGTATACCCGTCCACGGCGCGGGACGCCAGGGGGCTGCTCAAGGCGGCGATCCGCGACGATGATCCCGTCCTCTACTTCGAGCACAAGAAGCTGTATCGCGCACCATTCCTGCGTGAGGTCCTCGAGCCGGACGCCGACGCCATCCCGCTGGGCAAGGCCCGCGTCCACCGTGAGGGGAGCGACCTCACCATCGTGACGTACGGGATGATGGTCCACGAGAGCCAGAAGGCAGCGGAGCAGCTGGCCGGCGAGACGGGCCTGGATGTCGAGATTCTCGACCTCCGGACGCTCCTGCCGCTGGACGAGGAGGCCATCATCGCATCGGTGAGGAAGACGAACCGGGCCCTGATCGTGCACGAGGACACCCGGACCGGCGGGATCGCAGGCGAGATCGCCATGCGGATCAGCGAGAAGGCGTTCGAGTGGCTGGATGCACCGGTGCTGCGGGTGACGGCCATCGACACGCCGGTGCCGTACTCGCCGCCGCTGGAGGACTACTACCTGCCGCAGGTGAGCGACATCATGGCGGCGGCCGCGTACCTGGCCAGATACTAACGTACACCTGTTCGGAGTCGGGAATGGCGCGAATCGAAGTTCCGATGCCCCAGATGGGCGAGTCCATCGCCGAGGGCACAGTCTCGAAGTGGCTGAAGCAGGTCGGCGACGACGTCGGCCGCGACGAGCCCCTCCTCGAGATCTCGACGGACAAGGTCGACGCGGAGATCCCGTCACCGGCCGCAGGCACGGTGGCCGAGATCATCGTGAAGGAGGGCGACACCGTAGAAGTGGGTACGGTGGTCGCCGTCATTGACACTGAGAAGGGGGCCGTCGCGAAGCCGGCGGCCCCGGCTCCGGCCGAGCCGACCGCGGCGGCCGCAGACGCCACCGGGGAAGAGCAGCCGGCGGCTGCGGCCGCGAAGGTCGCACCGGCGCCCCGTGCGGCGGCGGCAGACGGCCAGGGTGACGGCGACGCGGGGGAGGACAGCGCGGAGGAACGGCTGCGCCGGAAGTCCACCCCGCTGGTTCGCCGCATCGCGGCGGAGCACGGCATCGACATCGGCGGCATCGAGGGCACGGGTCACGCCGGCCGCGTGACCAAGCAGGACATCATGGCGTACATCGAGAAGGGCGGGGCGCCGGCCGCGTCCGCCGCCGCCGGGAAGGACGCGAAGCCGACTCCGGCACCGGTGTCCGTGACGGCGGACGCATTCTGGGAGACCTTCTACGGCAAGGTCCAGCACCCCGAGTTCCCGATCCGGGAGAACGACCAGGTCCAGCCCATGGACCGGATTCGCCGGCTCACGGCCGACCACATGGTCAGGGCGAAGCGGATCGCGTCCCACGTCCACTCCTTCATCGAGATCGACTTCACCCGGATCGACCGGGTGAGGTCTGCCGGCAGGGCACGGTGGGAGCAGCAGGGCGACCGCGTCAGCTACACGGCTTTTGTTGCCTGGGCCATCGCCAGTCTGCTGCGGGAGTTCCCCATGGTCAACGGCACCATTTCCGGGGACAGCATGATCTACCGGGGCGATGTCAACATCGGCATCGCGGTGGACCTGAATCCTGGCCTGATCGTGCCCGTCATCAAGGGCGCAGACGAGTTGAACCTCGTGGGGATCTCGCGCCGGATCAACGACCTCGCGGGCCGGGCGCGGGACCGGAAGCTCAAGCCGGACGAGATCCAGGGCGCGACGTTCTCAATCACGAACCCCGGCGTCCTGGGCACCATAGTGGGCATGCCCGTCATCCCGGAAGGTACATCCGCCATCCTGGGTACGGGCGCCATCGAGAAGCGCGCCGTCGTCATCGAGGCCGACGGCACGGACGTCATCGCCATCCGCAAGCGCTCGTTCTTCTCGCTTGGCTACGACCACCGCCTCGTGGACGGCGCCGATGCGGCCCGATTCCTCGCGCGCCTCAAGGAGACGCTCGAGTCCTTCCCCGACGACGCCTGAGCGGCGGCCGCTCCACGTGGAGCGGCTGGGGCGGACATCCTACGCCGACGCGCTCGAGTTGCAGGACTCGCTCGTCGTCCGGCGCAGGGCCGGAGAGATCGGCGACACGCTGCTCCTCCTGGAACACCCCCATGTGATCACCCTGGGCACGTCCGGCAGCCGGGAGCACGTCCTCATCGACGAGGAGCAGGGCCGGCTCCTCGGCATCGACGTGTTCGAGACGGGGCGCGGCGGCGATGTCACGTATCACGGTCCCGGTCAGCTGGTCGGCTATCCGATTCTGGACCTCAAGCCGGACCGCTGCGACCTGCACCGCTACGTCCGCGACCTGGAGGCCATCCTCATCCGGGCCGTCGCGTCCTTCGGCATCGAGGCGGGACGCAAGACCGGGCTGACGGGCGTATGGGTGGGCGACGAGAAGATCGCCGCCATCGGGGTGCGGGTCTCCAGCGGCTGGATAACTTCGCACGGCTTTGCCCTCAACGTGTCCACCGACCTGTCCTGGTTCGACAGCATCGTACCCTGCGGAATCCGGCAGTTCGGAGTGACGTCCATGGCGCGCGCCACCGGCCGATGCCCGACGCTGGAGGAGGCCGGCGACGCCATCGTCGAGGCGTGGGACCCGGCCTGGGTGCGGGTCGCGGCGCCCGCTCCCAAATAGCGGCCGAAGCACTTGAGGCCGCCGCCGCGCGCCGCTATGTTCGTGGAGGCGTTGCGGGACGCGGTCAGCAACCGGAACGCCTCCCCGATGTCCGGCAACGGATTCTCGGGACGCTCGCAGGGGAGTTCGGCCCCGGTGAGCCGGCTGCAAGGTCGCTGGATGCAGCTGCCGTCTCCTGGCCGGAGACACCTGACTCGCCGACCGCGCGAGGAGGGGAAGGGAACGAGCCCGGTCACCGCACGTGGTGACGCCGAAACGAACGGGCGGATTCCTGCCAGCGTAGAAGAAGCCCCCGGGACTGCGATGTGTCGCGCCCGGGGGCTTCTTGCATTCGGCCAGCAACGGGGGTGTCAGCCCGGCGGCCGGGGCGCGGCTTCGAACGGCGTGTCGGGGGGAGGCGAGGCCTCGAAGAAGTCCATGTAGCGCTGCCGGTTCGCCCGTTCACCCTCCAGCCATTCGGCAAAGGCGGATTCGACAAAGCCCCCGGACGCCGACTGCTCCCGGGCCGCCCGAATCGCCAGATGGTTCACGTACTCGTTCTGCGGGTGGCCGGCGTGGCCGCGCACCCAGCGCCAGTCCACGTCGTGGGCGGCAGCCGTCCGGGCCAGGTCGCGCCACAACTCCACGTTCTCGATGGATCCGCTCCGGCGCTTCCAACCACGGTCAGCCCAGCCGTGGATCCACTCCCGCATCCCCGTGACCAGATAACGGGAGTCGGATGTGAACACGACCCGGCATGGCCGGACCAGGGCAGCCAGGAGGTCACGGGCTCCCTTCAGCGCCATGCGGTTGTTCGTCGTCGCCGGATCGCTCGCCCAATAGTCCCGGCGTACCCACGCGCCGTCGCGCCAGAGCTCGACGAGTCCGCCGGCGCCCCCCGGCGAGTCACGGTCCGTGTACTGGTTGCCGAGGCAGGACTCGTCGGCGTGGATGAATACCAGATCCATGGCGACAAGGTCGCCGCCGCGGTCCACCGCCGCAAGCGCGCCTTGACAGCGTCCCGCAATCGCGTAAATTCGCGCCAGCTTTTCAATTGCACGTCCCCGCGAGGCTGCGTGAACGATCCCGGCTACCTCCTGCTCGAAGACGGTCGGACCTTTCACGGCGAGATGATCGGCGCCCCCGGCACCGCCCTCGGCGAAGCCGTGTTCAACACCTCCATGACGGGTTACCAGGAGGTCCTCACGGACCCCTCCTACGCGGGCCAGATCGTCGCCATGACGTACCCCCTCATCGGCAACTACGGCGTCACGCCGACGGACGCCGAGTCGCGGGCGGTGCAGGTGGCGGGGTTCGTCATGCGGGAGGCATCACGCGACTACAGCAGCTGGCGGGCGGACGGCTCGCTGCAGGACTACCTGCGCGATGCGGGGATCGTCGCGCTCGACGGTGTCGATACCCGGGCCCTCACCCGCCACCTGCGGTCGGCAGGCGCCATGCGGGCCGCCATCGCCGGAGCGGCCACGCCAACGGAGGATCTGCTGGCCCGAGTGCTCGCACACCCGCGCATGGAGGGCCTGGACCTCACGTGTTCCGTTTCGACGACCGAGGCGTACGACGTGCCCGCGAGCGGGGACGCGAAGTTCCGCGTCCTCGCATATGACTTCGGGATCAAGCGGCAGTCGCTCGCGCTCCTCGCGGAGCGGGGCTGCACCATCACCACCCTCCCGTCCACGACGCCGCCGGAAGAGATTGTCGACCAGGAAATCGATGGGTTCTTCGTTTCCAACGGACCCGGCGACCCCGAGGCTGTCGGCCACGCGTTGCGCACCATCCTCGCCCTGGGTGAAAGGGGTGTACCCGTCTTCGGTATCTGCCTCGGTCACCAGCTCATCGCCCGTGCGTACGGCGGCACGACCTACAAGCTCCTCTACGGGCACCGGGCAGGAAACCACCCCGTCCGCCGCATGAGCGACGGCGCCGTGGAGATCACCGCGCAGAACCACGGCTTTGCCGTGCGCCGCGGCACCACGCCGGACGTCGTGGACGGCGCACCCGCGCTGCGGGTGACGCACGTGAACCTGAACGACCAGACCATGGAAGGTCTGGAGCATCGGGACCTGCCGGTCTTCAGCGTCCAGTACCACCCCGAGGCCGCGCCGGGACCCCACGATTCGCGCTACCTGTTCGACCGCTTCGTCGCCGCCGTGGCGGCAAGGCGCGGAAATCCTTGACATCCTTGTTCGGTGCACCTAACGTAGGTGTCCGTGGCGTAACGACATACGAGCTTCCGCGACGACTATGGCGGTGTCCCGGCGATCGGTCGTAACAACGCTCGTCATTGCGGTCATCTCGTTCATGACCCTGGCGGGCCTCATCCTCGCCGTCGTGATGTCGACCCGCGGCGGGCAGGCATTCGCCATGGGCGACCGCATCGCCGTCATGAGCATCGACGGCATCATTGGAGACGACGAGGAGTTCCTCCGACACCTGCGCCGGTTCCGCGACAATCCGTCCGTACGGGGTTACGTCATCAACATCAATTCCCCCGGGGGTGTGGTCGCGCCGTCGCAGAGCATCTACCAGGAGCTCCGCCGGATCCGGGCGGAGGATGATGTCCCGGTGGTTGCGTCCATAGGCGGCGTGGGTGCGTCGGGCGGCTACTACGTGGCGCTGGCGGCGGACTCGATCTTCGCGTTGCCGGGTTCCATCACGGGATCGATTGGCGTGATCATGGAGATCCCTGACGTGAGCGAACTGATGGACCGGGTCGGCCTGCAAATGCAGACGGTGATGAGCGCGGAGCACAAGGACGTGGGCTCACCCTTCCGTCCCCTGGGCCCGGGCGACCGTGCGATCCTGGACACGCTGGTTCTGGACGTCTACGGCCAGTTCGTGGAGGCCGTGGTGGAGGAACGGGGGCTCGACCCGGAGACGGTGGCGCGGGTGGCGGACGGCCGGATCCTCTCGGGCCGGCAGGCGCTGGCGGAGCGCCTCATTGACCGGCTCGGCAACCGGGAGGATGCCCTGGCGACGGCCGGGCAGATGGCGGGGCTGGGGCCGCGCCCCCGTACGATCCGCCCGCCGGAGCCCCGTTTCACGTTCCGCGACCTACTGTTCGGTCGCGGGCCCGCCGGCGTGCTGGCGCGGCTGTTCGCGCCGCTGGAGCCGGCTCCCATGCCGCGCGTCCAGTATCTGGTCCCGTGGTGATCAAAGTCCGCAACGCCGGGCGCTCGGGTGTCCCGGCTACACTTGACCTCAGGTAGGGGAGGAACCATGACCAAAGCCGACCTCGTCGAGCAGGTGGCTGAGGCGATCGGCCCTGGCATTACGAAGAAAGACTGTGCCTTGGTCGTGGACGGTCTGCTGAATGCCATCAAGAACGCGATGGCGGATCACGAGCACATCGAGATCAGGGGCTTCGGCACCTTCAAGGTGCGCAAGCGCCGGTCGCGGATGGCACGCAATCCGCGCACGGGCGATCCCGTGGAGGTCCCGGCGCGTGCCGTTCCGATCTTCAAGCCATCCAAGGACCTGCGCGTCCAGGTTTCCGACGGCACGCACGTGCCTGCCCTCTGACAGCCGGGCCGGCGCTGCCCCACCCGGCGGAAAAGCGGGTGGGGGCGCCGTTGCCGGCGGCGGCCGCGCGGAGTCCCCGCCGCCCCGCCTCCGCTTGATGCGGCCGCCGTGCTGGACTAGCTTCGGCATCATGCAGGTACATCTGCTTCTCTTCGCTCTCTATCGCGATCTCACCGGGGTGGACGAGCTGAACGTGGAGGTGGCCGACGGCGCCACGGCCGCGGCCGCTCTGGCCGGCCTGCGCCAGTCGGACCCGCGTTTCGCCGTGCTCCCCGATCGTCCGGTCATCGCCCTGAACCGCGAGCTCGCACAACTGGACGCGGTACTCCGGGACGGCGACGAACTGGCCCTGCTGCCACCCGTGGCAGGGGGCTGACATGCGTGCCTGGATCACGACCGACCCCATAGCAGCGCAGGATGTCCTCGACGGCGTGGGCACCGCCACCGACGGCGCGACGGTTGTCTTCCTGGGGACGGTGCGGGAGGAGAACGACGGCCGCCCCGTGAGCGGCCTGCGGTACGACGCCTACGTGGCCATGGCGGAGGATGTCCTCCTGCGCATCGCCGGCGAGGCGGGCCGCCGTGCGGGGACGGACCGCGTGGCCGTGGTGCACCGCATCGGCGAACTGGCGGTGGGTGACGCCAGCGTGGCCATCGCGGTGAGCTCTCCCCACCGCGCCGAGGCGTTCGACGCCGCCCGCTTCGTCATCGAGGCGATCAAGCAGCGGCTGCCGGTCTGGAAACAGGAGTACTACGTGGAAGGTGCGCCGCGCTGGCTGGACGGGTCGACGCCGGCGGTCGGGCCGTGACGGCGCGTCCGGCGGCGGGCATTCCTCCGCCCTCGAACGCGTCTCCGGCTGACGGGGCGGAGCCGATGCAGGATGGCTTCGGCCGGCGCATCGAGTACCTGCGGATCTCCGTCACGGACAAATGCAACCTGCGGTGCGTCTACTGCATGCCGGAGCAGGGCCTGCCGTGGCTGGCCCGGAGCGAGATCCTGACGTACGAGGAGATCGCGCAGGTTGTCCGCGTCATGGCGGAGATGGGTCTGCGCCGCGTGCGCCTCACGGGCGGAGAGCCCCTCGTGCGCCGGGATCTTCCGGTGCTGGCACGCCTCCTCGCGGAAGTCCCCGGGATCGATGACCTGGCGCTGTCCACGAATGCGGTACTTCTCCGCCGCTTCGCGGCGCCGCTCCGCGACGCCGGTGTCGGGCGCCTCAACATCTCACTGGACTCGCTCCGGCCGGAGCGGGTGGACGCGATTGCCCGGAGGCCCGGCTCGTTCGCCGCCATCATGGACGGCCTGGATGCCGCCGTCGAGGCGGGCTTCACTCCCATCAAGATCAACACCGTCGTGATGCGCGGCCGCAATGACGACGAGATCGCGGACTTCGCGCGTCTCACCCGGGAGCGGCCGTGGCACGTGCGCTTCATCGAGGTGATGCCGGTGGGCGACAACCTGGGCGTGAGCAGCAACGAGTTCGTGTCGGCCTTCGAGATCCTGTCCCGCCTCCGTTCCGTGGGCGGCCTGGAGCCCGTCGCCGGCCCGGCAGGGAACGGGCCTGCGGAGTACTTCCGCTTCCCGGGGGCGGCCGGAACGGTGGGGGTGATCACGCCAATGAGCCACAACTACTGCGATCGCTGCAACCGCATGCGGCTCACCGCCAGCGGCCAACTGCGGCCCTGCCTGTTCGGCGACATCGAGACGGACCTGCGCGAACCCCTCCGCCGGGGTGACTCGCTCGAGCCGCTCATCCGGCACACACTCACCATCAAGCCCGAGCGGCACCAGCTCGTCCGGGGAAGTGCAGCCGGATCCGGGGGGCTCAGGGCGCTCTCCCAGGTCGGCGGCTGACCCGCCCGGCACTCCCGCTTCCCCGCCGTCAGGGCGCGTTCCGCCCGCCGCGCCGGCACCCGCGCGCCGCGGCGCAGGAGCGCGTCAAACAACGCATTACGTCGCGTTGACACCCGCCCCGGGGCGGGCCTACTTTGCCTCGTCTCCTCAGGTATCCCACTACCGGATCACATCATGGTCAATAAAATCACCGTCGTCGGTGCGGGTCATGTCGGGGCCACCACGGCACAGGGTCTGGCGCGGAGGGAACTCGCGCGCGAAGTGGTCATGGTCGACATCATGGAGGGCATCCCGCAGGGCAAGGGACTGGACCAGTGGGAATCGGCTCCGATCGAAGGCTGGGACTCCAGGGTGAGCGGGACGAACAGCTACGCGGACACGACCGGCTCCGACCTGGTGGTCGTGACGGCGGGCATCGCCCGCAAGCCCGGAATGAGCCGCGAGGACCTGCTCAACACCAATGCCGGGATCGTACGCAGTGTCTCCGAGCAGATCAGGGAATCGTCCCCCGAGGCCATCGTCGTCATGGTGTCTAACCCCCTCGACGTGATGGCTCACGTCTGCATGCAGACGACGGGCTTTCCGCGCGAGCGGGTGATCGGCATGGCCGGCGTGCTCGACACGGCACGCTACCGGTCGTTCATTGCCCTCGAACTCGACGTCAGTGTCGAGGACATCCAGGCTCTCGTGCTCGGCGGCCACGGCGACACCATGGTGCCCCTCGCCTCCTACACGACGGTGAGCGGCATCCCCCTCACCCAGCTGCTGGCCCGCGACCGCATCGACGCCCTGGTCGACCGCGCACGGACCGGCGGCGCGGAGATCGTCGGTCTGCTGAAGACGGGCAGCGCGTACTATGCACCCGCGGCCGCGACGGTCCAGATGGTCGAGGCCATTGTACGCGACAAGAAGCGGATTCTCCCCTGCTCGGCGTGGCTCCAGGGCGAATTCGGGCTGGAGGGCCTGTTCCTGGGCGTCCCGTGCAAGCTCGGACGCAACGGGCTGGAGAAGGTCATCGAGGTCGAACTGACGGAGGACGAGCGCGCTGCGCTCGGCCGCTCCGCGGACGCCGTGCGCGAGACCATGGACCTCCTGTCCTGACCACGATCGCAATAGCCAAACGCGGAGTCGCACATGGCCCGGGTGTTCTCGTTATGGGGATCGACGGTCGGCAAGAAGATCGCCATGGCCGTCACCGGTGTGATCCTCATCGGTTTCGTCGTCGGCCACATGATCGGCAACCTGAAAGTGTACATGGGGCCGGAGGCCTTCAATCACTACGCCGAAGGGCTGCGGTCCTTCGGCGCACCTTTCTTCGGCACGAACCAGGCACTGTGGCTCATCCGTGCGGTACTGCTGATCGCCGTGCTCATACACATCACTGCGGCAACGATGTTGACGCTGCAGACCCGCCGGGCGCGCAGGGTCGGCTACCGCAAGTACGACAATGACCTCGTCTTCAGCTACGCATCCCGCACCATGGTCTGGGGCGGCATCATCATCCTGGCGTTCATCATCTTCCATATCATGCACCTGACCGTGGGCAACGTCCACCCGGACTTCGTTCACGGCGATGCATACCACAACTTCATAACCGGATTCCGGAGCGTGCCGGTCTCGCTCGCCTACATCGCGGCAATGATCCCGCTCGGATTCCACCTGTACCACGGCTTCTGGAGCATGCTGCAGACGCTGGGCGCGAGCAACCCGCGCTACAACCACTACCGCCGGCCCGTGGCGGCCGGCCTCGCAGTGATCGTGGTGCTCGGCAACATCTCGTTCCCGATCGCCGTACTGAGCGGGCTGCTCACATAGAGGCGGGCATATGGAACTGAACGCGAAGGTCCCGGACGGCCCCATCGAGAAGAAGTGGGACCGGCACCGGTTCGAGCTGAAGCTGGTCAACCCGGCGAACAAACGGAAGTACAACGTCATCATCGTGGGATCCGGACTCGCGGGTGCCTCGGCGGCGGCGACCATGGCCGAGCTCGGGTACAATGTGCAGTGCTTCTGCTACAACGACTCGCCCCGGAGGGCCCACAGCATCGCCGCACAGGGCGGCATCAACGCGGCGAAGAACTATCAGGGCGACGGCGACAGCATCCACCGGCTGTTCTATGACACGGTGAAGGGCGGCGACTTCCGTGCGCGCGAAGCGAACGTGCACCGCCTCGCGGAGCTCAGTGTCAACATCATCGACCAGTGCGTGGCGCAGGGCGTGCCGTTCGCCCGTGAGTACAGCGGCTACCTGTCGAACCGGTCGTTCGGCGGGGCGCAGGTGTCCCGGACGTTCTATGCCCGCGGCCAGACGGGCCAGCAGCTGCTGCTGGGTGCGTACCAGGCACTGGAGAAGGAAGTGCGGAGCGGCAGGGTCCGCATGTACACGCGCCACGAGATGCTCGACCTGGTTCTCATAGAGGGGCGCGCCCGGGGCATCGTCACGCGGGACATGGTCACCGGCGCCATCGAGTCGTGGGTCGCCGATGCCGTCGTCCTCGCGACGGGTGGGTACAGCAATGTGTTCTTCCTGTCGACCAATGCGAAGGCCTGCAACGTCACGGCCATCTGGCGTGCGCACCGGAAGGGCGCGGGCCTGGCCAACCCTTGCTTCACGCAGATCCACCCCACGTGCATCCCGCAGAGCGGCGACTACCAGTCCAAGCTCACGCTCATGAGCGAGTCGCTCCGCAACGACGGCCGCATATGGGTACCACTGCGGGCGGGCGACCAACGTCCGCCGCACGAGATTCCGGACGCCGAACGCGACTACTACCTCGAGCGGTTCTACCCGAGCTTCGGCAACCTCGCACCTCGCGACATCTCATCCCGCAGGGCGAAGGAGATGGTGGATGAGGGCCGGGGCGTGGGGCCATCGGGGGTCGGCGTCTACCTCGATTTCCGCGACGCCATCGAACGCCTGGGCCGGGATGTCATCGAGGAACGGTACGGCAACCTCTTCGACATGTACCTGAACATCACGGGCGAGAACCCGTACGATGTGCCCATGAGGATCTATCCCGCGCCTCACTACACCATGGGCGGACTCTGGGTCGACTACAACCTCATGAGCACCATCCCGGGTCTCTATGTCGCCGGCGAGGCCAACTTCTCCGACCACGGTGCCAACCGTCTCGGCGCGAGCGCCCTCATGCAGGGGCTGGCCGATGGCTACTTCGTCCTGCCGGTCACCATGGGCGACTACCTGGCCGGCACGACGTTCGAGAAGGTGGACACCGGCCATGCGGCGTTCAGGGACGTCGAGCGCGAGGTGCAGCAGAGGACGCAGCAGTATCTGGACATCGGGGGCACCCGCTCCGTCGCCGAGCTCCACCGCGAGCTCGGCCAGATCATGTGGGACTACTGCGGCATGGCCCGGTCGGAGGAGGGCCTGAAGACGGCGCTGCAGCGGATTCCCGAACTGCGGGAGCGGTTCTGGCGCGAGCTCCGCGTGCCGGGCAGCGCCGCCACACTCAACCAGTCGCTCGAGGCAGCCGGCAGGCTCGCCGACTTCCTGGAATTCGCGGAGCTCATGTGCTTCGACGCCCTCGATCGCGACGAATCCTGCGGCGGCCACTTCAGGGTCGAGCACCAGACGGATGACGGCGAGGCGCTCCGCAACGATGACGAATTCACCCACGTCTCGGTATGGGAGTACAAGGGCGCAGGGAACACGCCGGTGAAGCACCGGGAGGAGCTCACGTTCGAGAATGTGAAGCTGGCACAGCGCAGCTACAAGTGACCTTGGGACGTGTCCGCCGGGGGGCAGGCGGAGGCGGCCCCCGTACTGCGGACTGCAACTGCGGGGACGACAGATGAATCTCACTCTCCACGTCTGGCGGCAGGACGGGCCCCGGGACGAGGGCCGCTTCGAGATGTACCGGGCCGAGGGCGTCTCGGAACACATGTCCTTCCTGGAGATGCTGGACGTCGTTAACGAACGGCTCACGGCTGACGGCCACGAGCCCATCGTCTTCGACCACGACTGCCGGGAGGGTATATGCGGCGCCTGCGGCTTCGTCATCAACGGCGAGCCACACGGCCCCCTGCCGGAGACGACGGTCTGCCAGCTCCACATGCGCCACTACCGCGACGGGGATGAGCTGTGGATCGAGCCGTGGCGAGCCACGGCCTTCCCGGTCCTGCGCGACCTCTCGGTGGATCGGTCCGCCCTCGACCGGCTCATCCAGGCGGGTGGCTACATCTCGGCGGCCACGGGCAGCGCGCCGGACGCGAACGCGGTCCTCATTCCGAAGGGCAGCCTCGAGCGGGCCATGGATGCGGCGGCGTGCATCGGGTGCGGTGCGTGCGTCGCGGCGTGTCCCAACGCGTCGGCCATGCTCTTCACCGGCGCGAAGGTGGGCCACCTCGGCCTGCTGCCGCAGGGCCAGCCGGAGCGCTACACCCGCGTCGTTGAGATGGTCGCGACGCACGACGACGAGGGATTCGGCCACTGCACCAACCATGGCGCCTGCGAGACTGCGTGCCCCAAGGGCATCAGCGTGGACTACATTGCCATGCTGAACGCGGATCTCAGGCGGTCGAGGTTCCGCCAGGCCGGCGACTGACGCGTCCTCCGGATGCAACACGGGCCGGCAGTGCGTTCATCGCCATGCCGGCCCGTTCCTCCATGCCCGACGGCTACAGGCGCGGCAGCGTGACCCCCCGCTGGTCCTGGTACTTGCCGGACTTGCTCGCGTAGGTGACCTCCGGCGTCTCGTCCCCCTGAAAGAACAGCAGCTGGGCCAGCCCCTCGTTGGAGTAGATCTTGGCCGGCAGCGGCGTCGTGTTGGAGATCTCGAGAGTGAGGTGACCGCACCACTCCGGCTCGAGCGGCGTCACGTTGACGATGATGCCGCACCGTGCGTACGTGGACTTGCCCACGCAGATCACGAGCACGTCCGCCGGGATCCGGAAGTACTCCAGTGTCCGCGCGAGGGCGAACGACCGCGGCGGAATGATGCAGTAGTCCGCCTTGACGTCCACGAACGACCGCGCATCGAACTCCTTCGGGTCCACCACCACGCTGTAGACGTCGGTGAAGACCTTGTACTCGTCGGCCACACGCACGTCGTAGCCGAAGGACGAGACCCCGTAGCTGATGACGCCGGCCCGTACCTGGCCCGGCTCGTACGGCTCGATCATGCCGTGTTCCTGCGACATGCGCCGGATCCAGCGGTCGCTGCGAATCGTCATGCACTCTCTCCGGAACGTTGTCGCCCGGCAGGGCGGGGGCGCGGCCGGCCCGCCGGGATGGCGCGGGCGCGTCAAGCTATCGGCTCCGCCGCACGGCGGGCAAGGCTGGAAATCCTCACGTCCGGTGGGGAAATTTCCTCCCGCGTGCGCGTGCAACGCGCGCTTGACACCCGGCTCCGGGCGCGCGTAGTTTGCCCGCGCGATTTTCGTGAACGATTTCACAAGCGAACGGACGAGGGATGCTCGAGTCCTACGTACCGATCCTCATCCTGCTGGGGCTGACGCTGGCGAACGCCGTGGGGATGGTCGTCCTGTCCCATCTGGTCAGCCCGTTCCGTCCGACCCCCGTGAAAGCCGGCCCCTACGAATCGGGAATGACGCCGCTGGGAGACACCCGTGAGCGGTTCTCCGTGAAGTTCTACATGGTGGCCATCCTGTTCATCGTCTTCGACCTTGAGACGATCTTCCTGCTGTCGTGGGGCGTGGTGATGCGTGTGGTGGGCTGGGAAGCGTTCATTGCCGCGCTGATCTTCATTGTCGTGCTGACGGTGGGCATGATCTACGAATGGAAGAAGGGAGCGCTCGAATGGGAGTAGGAGAGCGCCCGGGCACGCTGCCGACGCTGCCGGCGGAGCGGGGCGAGGCGACGTTCCTGACGACGCGTCTGGACGAGGTGCTGAACTGGGCACGGCGTGGTTCGATCTGGCCGATGCCCTTCGGCACGGCGTGCTGTGCCATCGAGATGATGGCGGCTTTCGCATCGAAGTATGACATGGCGCGGTTCGGCATGGAGCGGATGTCCTTTTCGCCGCGTCAGGCCGACCTGCTGATCTGCGCCGGCCGGGTGACGTACAAGATGGCGCCGGTGCTGCGCCGGATCTGGGATCAGATGCCCCAGCCGAAGTGGTCGATTTCCATGGGGGCGTGCGCATCGACGGGCGGGGTGTTCGACGTTTACTCGATGGTGCAGGGTATCGATACCGTGATCCCGGTGGACGTGTACGTTCCGGGCTGTCCGCCCCGTCCCGAGGGCCTGATCTACGGTATCCTCCTGCTCCAGGAGAAGATCCGGGGCGAGACGCTGGCAAACCGGACGCTGCGAGACGAGGATGCGGCGCGGGTCGGCCTGCCGAACCTGCCGGCGGACGTGATCGACCAGCTCGCGGTTCCGTACGGCAACTCGACGAAGCAGAACCGCGTGAGCGGCCTGGTATCCACTACGGCCGTGGCCCGGCCGGCGGACCGGCGGCCCTGAAATGGCGGACAGGAAGTTCGACGACGCACTGCGCGACCTGGAGACGGGCCCGGAGGACGCGCCACAGGGGGAGCCGTCCCTGGGCGCTGCCGCGGACCCCGCCACCCACGCCGGCGTCGCCGCCATGCGGGAGCGCTTCGGCGACGCGGTGCTGCATCACACCATCATGGCGGGCGACGAGCACGTGGTTTACGTCGCCGCGGACCGCATCGTGGATGTGCTGGGCTGGCTCCAGGGCGACGAGGCCCAGCGCTACGACCTGCTCCTCGACGTGACGGCCGTGGACTACGGCAGCGGGCGGCCGCTGGAAGTGGTCTATCAGCTATGGTCGATTCCCAACCGCCGCGCCCTGCGTGTGAAGGCCACGCTTCCCCTGACCGCACTCGAGATCGACTCCGTGACGGGCCTGTGGAAGACGGCCGACTGGCTGGAGCGGGAGGCCTACGACCTCTTCGGCATCCACTTCCGCGGCCATCCGGACCTGCGCCGCATCATGATGCCGGACAACTACGCCGAGGGTCACCCGCTGAGGAAGGATTTCCCTCTGCGCGGACGATTCACGCGGTCCGAACAGACTCGCCGGGCGCTGGCCATGGGGGTGGAGGATGTGTACACGCCGGCCGAGCTCGAGCTCGGCCGGATGCCGGCCCCGGCGGGCGAACCCCGGGAGCTGCCGGGTCCGGCTGCTGCTGCGGAGGCCACCGAAGGCCGCCCCAACGACGAACAGGACTGGAGCCTCGGCACATCGGGCTCTGCGGCCGGCGGGGCGCCGGGTCCGGAAGGAGCGCAGCCGTGAGCCGGCGAACCGTCGAGTACCTGGTGACACGGACCCCCGAGATGGGGCCCGACGGCCGCCCGCGGTCCGTCCCCGTCATTCCGGCGGAAATGGAGCCGCAGCTCCACGGCGAACACATGCTCATCAACATCGGGCCGCAGCACCCGGCTACCCACGGCGTGCTCCGCCTGGTGCTCGAGCTCGATGGCGAGACCGTCGTCAAGTGCACGCCCCACATCGGCTACCTCCACTCCAGCTTCGAGAAACTCGGCGAGTACCGCACCTGGAACCAGGTGATCCCCCTTACCGACCGCATGGACTACCTGGCGCCGCTGATCTACAACTGCGCCTACGCCATGGCCGTCGAGAAGCTGATGGGCGTCGAGGTCACCGAGCGGTGCAAGGTCGTCCGGGTGATGTGCATGGAGCTGGACCGCATCTTCAGCCACCTCCTCTGGATCGGCACGACGGCCCTCGACATCGGTGCCATGACCGTCTTCCTGTACACGTTCCAGGAGCGGGAGCGGATCTACAACCTGCACGAGGCGCTGACCGGTGCGCGGATCACGACGTCCTCGACCCGGATCGGCGGCATGATGGCGGACCTGCCGCCCGGGTGGGTGGAGGCGCTCCGGCATTTCGTGGAGACGCTGCCGCGCACGCTGGACGAGGTGGAGACGCTGCTGACGCGCAACAACCTGTGGGTGGGCCGCAACCAGAACGTGGGCGTGATCTCCGGAGCGGATGCCGTCAACTACGGCCTGACCGGCCCCAACCTGCGGGCGTCCGGCGTGTCGTACGACGTGCGCAGGGACCGTCCCTACTACGACTACGACAGCTACGATTTCGATGTGGTGGTCGGGGAGCACGGCGACTGCTACGACCGCTACCTGGTGCGGATGGAGGAGATGCGGCAGTCGCTGCGCATCCTCCAGCAGACCATCGAGCGGCTGCCGGGCGGTCCCATCAACGTGGACGACCCCCGCGTCATCCTGCCGGGCAAGACCGACGCCATGGCGGACATGGAGTCCATGATCCACCACTTCAAGCTGGTGATGGAGGGGGTGCGTGCGCCGGCGGGCGAGAGCTGGTTCAGCGTGGAGAGCTCGAAGGGCGAGCTGGGCATGTACGTCGTGAGTGACGGCGGCTCGAAGCCGGTGCGCTGGCGGGTCCGGGGTCCGAGCTTCATCAACCTGTCGGCGCTGCCGAAGATGGTCGAGGGTCACCTGCTGTCGGACGTGATCACGATCAACGCGAGCATCGACATCGTGCTGGGAGAGATCGATCGATGAACGGGAACGGGAACGGGAGCGGGAACGGGAGCGGGGCGGGCGCATGGCTGAGCAGGTGACGCCCATCCGGGGCAATCCCGGCTTTGCGGGGGAGACCGGTGAGTTCGCGCAGCTGACGGAAGCGGACGTCCGTGGTTCCGGCTATGTGGGCACGCGGGATACCGCGGGCGGCCATCCCGGGTCGGCGTGCTCGCACCCGTACCAGGTCGTTCCCCGGAATCCCGACGCGATGCTCTTCGAAGGCCCCTACCGGGAGCGGCTGGACAAGATCGTCTCCCGGTATCCGACGCCGCAGGGCGCTCTGCTTCCCGCGCTGGGCCTGGCGCAGGAGATCCGGGGCCACCTGAGCGCGGACAGCATGGCGCAGGTGGCCGACGCGCTCGGGCTCTCGCCCACGTACGTCAGGGGCGTGGCCACGTTCTACACGATGTACAACAAGCAGCCGGTGGGTGACTACCTGGTGCAGGTGTGCACGAACGTGTCGTGCAACCTGTGCGGCGGCGACGACGTCATGGCGGCATTCCTGGAGGCCGTTGACGCCGAGGCCGGGGAAATCACGCCGGACGGCCTCTTCACGGTCATCGAGGCCGAGTGCCTCGGCGCGTGCGGTTTCCCGACGGCCGTACAGGTGAACGAGCGATATTTCGAGAACGTGGCCCCGGGCGATGTACCGGCGATCCTGGAGCGGCTCAGGGCGGAGCACGCCGTGGCCGGCGAGACCGTGACGCCGCAGGCGAACCCGTATGCCGGCGGGGGCGACACGCCGCCCGCCGCCGGACGGCCGGCCGCCGCGGACGAGCCTGCTACGGGAGGGCAGGGCTGATGGCGTATCCCTATCGTCACGAGAGCGAAGTGCGCGTGATGAGCGAGCACTTCGGCGACCCCGAAGCCCGTACGCTGGATGGCTGGCGGAGGCGCGGCGGCTACGAGGCGCTGCGCACGGCCCTGGGCATGGCGCCGGGCGACGTAGTGAACATCGTCAAGGACAGCGGCCTGCGCGGCCGCGGCGGGGCCGGCTTCCCCACGGGCGTGAAGTGGTCCTTCATGCCCCGGGACGACTCCCGCCAGCCGCACTACCTGCTCATCAATGCCGACGAGTCCGAGCCCGGGGCGTTCAAGGACCGGGAGCTGTGCCGCTGGACCCCGCACCAGGTCATCGAGGGAGCCCTCATCGGTGCCCACGCCATCCGTGCGAAGCATGTCTACATCTACATGCGGGGCGAGTTCTTCGAGCCGGCCCAGATCGTGGCCCGGGCCATCGAGGAGGCCTACGCCACGGGCATGGCCGGCACGGACATCATGGGGTCCGGAGTGGACATCGATGTGACGCTGCATCTCGGCGCCGGCGCCTACATCTGCGGCGAGGAAACGGCGCTGATGAACTCGCTGGAAGGGCGGCGCGGCCAGCCGCGGATCAAACCGCCGTTCCCCGCGGTGATGGGAGCGTTCGGGCGCCCGACGACCATCAACAACGTCGAGACGGTAGCCTCGGTCCCGCACATCATCAGGAACGGCGCGGAGTGGTACCGCTCCTTCGGCACGGAGCGCAGCCCGGGCACGAAGCTCTTCAACATGTCCGGCCACCTCGTGCGGCGGGGCAACTTCGAGCTGCCGCTGGGCTTCAACCTGAAGGAGCTCATCTACGACGTGTGCGGCGGGATTCGCGACGGCCGCCAGCTCAAGGCCGTGATCCCGGGAGGCAGCTCGGTGCCGATCCTGGCGGCGGACGAGATCGACATCGCCATGGACTACGAGAGTGTCGCCCAGGCGGGGAGCATGCTCGGCACGGCGTCCGTCATCGTCATGGATGATCGCACGAACATGGTGAAACAGGTGCGGCGGATGGTGGAGTTCTACGCCCACGAGTCGTGCGGCCAGTGCACGCCGTGCCGCGAGGGCACCGCGTGGCTCGCCCGGATACTGCGCCGGATCGAGGGCGGTTTCGGTCGCATGGAGGACCTGGATCACCTCCTCGACCTCGGCGCCAACATGACCGGCACGACCATCTGCGTGCTGAGTGATTCCGCGGCGGCACCCGTGGCGAGCTCCATTGCGAAGTTCAAGGACGAGTACCTGGCCCTGATCCGCCGCGACGACGCCGCGGCGGTGGCCGTCTGACGACCGGCACGGGGATTCCGAGGAGGACGACGCTTGGCGAATGAGCAACAGGACACGGTAACGATCACCCTGAACGGGGTCGAGGCGACCGTCCCGAAGAACCTGCGCATCATCGAGGCCGCCGAGCAGCTCGGTGTCGGGATCGCGCACTACTGCTACCATCCCGGCCTGTCGGCGCCGGCCATGTGCCGCATGTGCCTGGTGGAAGTCGAGGGCGCGCCCAAGCTGGCGCCGGCATGCGTGACGCCGGTGGCGGACGGGCAGGTCATCCACACCGAGAGCGATCGCGCCCGGACGGCTCGGGAGGGCACGCTCGAATTCTACCTGCTCAACCATCCCCTGGACTGTCCCATCTGCGACAAGTCCGGCGAATGCAAGCTGCAGGACTACACCCACGCGGAAGGCCGCAAGCACGGCCGGTCCATCGAGCCGAAGCGCGTGCTCGGGCAGGACGACTTCGGCGGCGACATCCTCTACGATGGCGACCGCTGCATCATGTGCACGCGCTGCGTCCGCTTCATGCGGGAGGTGGCGCAGGACGACCGCCTGTGCGTAGTGCAGCGGGGGCACCGTTCGGTCATCGACACGTTCTTCGACCACGGCGTCGACGGCAACCTGTGGGCGGGCAACATCGTCGACATCTGCCCCGTGGGCGCACTCCTGTCCAAGGACTTCCTGCACAAGGCCCGGGTCTGGGACCTGGACAACAACTCATCCATCTGCCCGAACTGCTCCCAGGGCTGCAACATCCGGATCGACACGCGCGACAACCTCGTCATGCGGCTCCGTCCGCGGGCCAACGCCGACGTCAATTCGTACTGGATGTGCGACTACGGCCGGCACCGCTACGAGTGGATCAACGTCACGGACCGCGCCACCGCTCCGCAACGGCGCCTGCCGGATGGCGGTCTCGCCGCGGTCACGTGGCAGGAGGCCATGCTGGCGTTGGTGGAGCGCGTGCGGTCCGCCCGGGAGGCGGGCGCCGGCGTCACCGTCATAGGGTCGCCCTTCCACGGCAATGAGGACAACGGCATGCTCGCCCGCCTCGCCTCGGTCCTGGGTGGCGGCGACCTGCTGTTCAAGGCCGACCAGGCGGATGACGAGATTCCGTGTCCGGGGTTCCCCCGGCTGGCTCGTCGACGCGACCTGGCGGCGAACGTGCGGGGCCTGGAGATCCTCGGGTTCACGCGGGGCGGCGGAGCAGCCGGCACCGGCGGCATAGTCGTGGCGCTGGGCGACGACCTGGCGGACGACGTCGCGCATGCGGCAGCCGGCGCCGAGCTGTTCATCGCCGTGACGGCCCGGTCGACGGCGGCCGCACGGACGGCCGACTTCGTTCTGCCCGCGACCACCTTCGCGGAGGCCGAGGGCACCTTCACGAACTTCGAGGGCCGCGTGCAGCGGTTCTGGCCGGCGGTACAGCCGCCGCCGCTGGCGCGCCCCGCCTGGCAGATCCTGGGTGTGCTGCTCTCGGGGCTGGAGGAGGGTGGTGCGGCCCCGGCCACCGCTGCCGACGCCTTCCTGCGCCTCGGCGAATGGCACGACGAGTTCAGCGGACTGAGCTATGACATCATCGGGTCGCGCGGCGCCGTAATCAACGAAACGGTGCAGCTGCCGGCGGGTGCGGGAGGGAGCGTCTGATGCACGAGGTGCAGGCCCTGACGGGTCTCCCCTGGATCATCATTACCGTCATCAAGGTCGTCGTCATCTTCTTCGGCCTGATGATCGTCGTGGCGATGCTGACGCTCATGGAGCGGAAGGTCTCCGGCTTCATCCAGGACCGCATCGGCCCGAACCGCGTGGGCCCGTTCGGCCTGCTCCAGCCCTTCGCCGACGGACTCAAGAACATCCTCAAGGAAGAGACCTACCCCGCCCGTGCATCACGGGTGTTCTTCGTCATGGCTCCGATGATGTCCATCGGACCGGCGATGATCACGTTCGCCGTCATACCCTTCGCCGCCCCGCTGCCCACACCCTGGGGCCTGGTGGACATGATCGTGGCCGACCTGCCCATCGGTATCCTGTACATTCTGGCCATCGTGAGCCTGGGCATCTACGGCATCGTCATGGCGGGCTGGTCGTCCAACAACAAGTACGCATTCCTCGGCGGCATGCGGGCGGGCGCCCAGATGGTCAGCTACGAGGTTGCCCTCGGCCTGAGCCTGATCCCCGTGTTCATGCTCGCGGGCAATGTCACGCTGACGCAGATCGTGTGGACGCAGCAGCAGGAGCTCGGCCTCTGGCTGGCCCTGCCCCTGAGCCTCTCGTTCATCCTCTTCGTCATCTCCGCGTTCGCCGAGACCAACCGGCTCCCGTTCGACGTCGCGGAGGCCGAGTCCGAGCTGGTGAGCGGGTACCACACCGAGTACTCGTCAATGAAGTTCAGCATGTTCTTCATCGCCGAGTATGCCAACATGGTCACGGCGTCGGCCCTCATGGCGACCCTGTTCCTGGGCGGCTGGGACATCCCGTTCTGGACGGGCGACGACATGCGGGTTGTCGGCCCCGGCGTGGTCATGGGCGCTGCGCCCGCCTGGTGGAAGACGCTGCTGACCTTCCTGTCGTTCGCACTGAAGACGCTCTTCTTCATCTTCCTCTTCATGTGGGTGCGCTGGACTGTGCCGCGGTTCCGCTACGACCAGATCATGCACCTGGGCTGGAAGGTGATGCTGCCCACGGCGCTGGCCTATGTGACTCTCATGGGCTTCTCGATCCTGTTGCTGGACTCCCTCGGGTTGACGTTCGGCTTCGTCTACGGCCTGGCCCTCACGGGGGTGAGCATCCTGGCGACGGCGGCGTTCCTCATGGTGCTGGACCGTGACAGGGTGATTGGCGGCACCGCGCCGGCCCGGCCGGACGGGGCGGCCCGCAGGCGGGCCCGACTGCCGCAGGGGGTGACGGTATACCCGGACGGCGAATCGGCGGATGTCGATACGGATGTCGTGACGGACGAGCAGGAGGCAGGATGGCGATAGGCGTGAGGACGGTCCGGCGGCCGGAGTCGGAGACATCCTACCTGCGGGCGACGCTGCGGGGCATGGCGCTCACGTTCCGGCACCTCATCGACCCGAGGAAGGTCACGCTCCAGTATCCGGACGAGAAGCCGGAGCTGGCGCCACGCTGGCGCGGCACCCACCGGATGGCCGTACATGCGGACGGCCGGCCGAAGTGCGTCGCCTGCGGCCTGTGCCCGACGATCTGCCCGGCCAACTGCATCCGGCTGGTCCCGGGCGAGGATGACCAGGGCAACCGGTATCCCATCGTCTACGAGATCGACGAGTACCGCTGCATCTTCTGCGGGATGTGCCAGGAGGTGTGTCCCGTGGAGGCCATCCACGTCGGCCAGGACTACGAAGCAGCGGAGTACACCCGGGAGCGCTTCATCTACGACCTCGACCGCCTCATGGCGCAGGACCACCCGGTCACGGCGCTGTGGGACCCGGAGGATCCCCTCGGCCAATGATCGACTTCTCACTGACGCACCTCCTGTGGTGGGTATTCGCGTCCACTGCCGTCGGCGGCGGGCTCGGCATGGTCACGCGCAGGAACCCCGTGGCCAGCCTGCTCTTCCTGGTGCTGACGTTCTTCAGCCTGGCGGCCATATACGTCCTGCTGGGGGCACACTTCGTCGCGGCGATCCAGATCATCGTGTACGCTGGCGCCATCATGGTACTGTTCCTGTTCGTGATCATGCTGCTGAACCTCGGCCACGACTACCAGGCGGACCTCAGGGGCGGCCTGTGGATCGTGGCCGGCTTCGCATCCGCGGGCATATTCGGCTACATGGTCTGGCGGAGCCTGGGAACGCCCGGTGCGATCATCGAGCGGGGCGGTGAACTGGAGATAGCCGCCGCCGTCGAGCAGTACAACGCCGTCGGCGCCGTGGCGTATCCCCTCTTCCGGTATCACCTCGTCAGCTTCGAGCTGGTGGGCATCCTGCTCCTGGTCGCCATTGTCGGCGCCGTCCTCCTGGCCAAGCGGAGGGTCTGAATGGCAACCATGGACATGACCACGCTGTCCCTGACGCTGTCGGTCATCCTGTTCACCATCGGCGTCGCAGGCGTGGTGATCCGGCGCAACGCCATCATCCTGTTCCTGTGCATCGAGCTGATGCTGAACGCGGTCAACCTGGCGTTCGTGGCATTCTCCCGCACGGCGGGCATCGACGGACAGATCTACGTCTTCTTCGTCATGACGGTCGCTGCGGCGGAGGCCGCCGTCGGACTCGCTCTCGTGATCGCGATCTTCAGGCACCTGGAGTCGGTGGACATGAAGAACTTCAACCTGCTGCGGTGGTAGCGTGGACCATTTCGAGCCAACGCTCCTCTGGGCGATCGCGCTGCTGCCACTGATCGGCTTCGCCATCAATGGCGCCGCGGTATTCCTGGCACCGGCGCGCAAGGCCATACCGACCATCGTCGGGCCGGGCGTCGTGGCGCTCGCGTTCGTCATCGCGCTGGTCAACTTCTTCCGGATGCTCGGCGCCGACCTGCACGAGCCGGTCGTGGAGACGTACTGGCAATGGATGCCGGTGGGCAGCCTCAACATCGACGCCGCCTTCCAGCTGGATCAGCTGTCCATGCTGATGACGCTCATCGTGACCGGCGTCAGCATGCTGATCCACATCTTCAGCGTCGGCTACATGAGGGAGGACCCCGGATATGCCCGCTACTTCGCGTATCTGAACCTGTTCGTCTTCTTCATGCTCGTGCTGGTGCTGGGCGCCAACTTCGCTCTCATGTTCGTGGGCTGGGAGGGCGTGGGCCTGTGCAG
>DATHVO010000352.1:0-1634 GCA_035461265.1 Longimicrobiales bacterium | reverse complement strand
GACCGAGGAGTTCGACGACGCCGTGCAGGTGCTTGCACGGCACGGCCGGTCGGCCGTGGTCTTCCTGCACTGCGTATCGGTCTATCCCACGTCCGATGACGAAGTGCGCCTCGGACGCATGGATCTCGTCCGGGAACGTACCGGGGCGGTCGTCGGCTACTCCGACCACGCGCTCGGCCCCGAGGCGTGCGTCGCGGCAGTTGCCCGCGGGGCATGCGTCATCGAGAAGCACTTCACGCTGGATCGACGGCTGCCAGGGCCGGACCAGGCCCTGTCGGCGGACCCCGGCGAGATGAAGGCGATGATCGATTCCATCCGTCGCGTCGAGCGGATGCGCGCCGGCGACTCCGCCATTGGCCCGTCGCGGACGGAGCGGCAGTCCCGGGTGAATTTCAGGCGCAGCCTGGTGGCGGCCCGCGATCTTCCCGCGGGTGCGACACTGGGCCTGGACGACCTCCGCCTCCAGCGCTGCGGCATGGAGGGGCTTCGCTATCGTGACGCCGGCCTCATCGTGGGCCATATGCTGACGCGGCCGGTGAGGGCCTCGCAACCCATCCTGCCGGAGGACGTGACGCCATGATGGAGGATTCGATGTCGGCCGATGCCGTTCTGGTGGTCGTGGCGCATCCGGACGACGAAGTGCTGGGCTGTGGCGGGGCGATGGCTGCATGGGCGGCGGCGGGCCGGCCGGTTCACGTCCTCATCCTCGCCGACGGTGTCACGTCGCGGGACGGTGGCGCTGCCCACGACGCGGACGGAGTACACCGTCGCGGCGAGGCCGCCCGCGAGGCCGGCCGGCTGCTCGGGGTGGCGTCCGTGCGGCTTCTCGGACTCCCCGACAACCGGCTCGACGCCATGGCCCTCCTCGACGTGGCGAAGCATGTGGAGGACGCTGTCCGGGCCCACGTTCCTGCGACCATCGTCACGCACCATGGCGGTGATCTCAACGTGGACCATCGCGCCGCCAGCGAGGCCGTTGCCATAGCCGCGCGGCCCCAACCCGGCTCGGGCGTCCGGGAAGTGCTCTTCTTCGAGACGCCGTCCTCCACGGAATGGCGGCTGGGCGCGGCGGCCGCGGCGTTCCAGCCGAACTGGTTCATCGATATTTCCGGTCACCTCGATGCCAAGCTGCAGGCGCTCCGGACGTATGCGGAAGAGCTGCGCCCGTTCCCGCATCCGCGGTCCGAGGAAGCAGTGACGGCGCTGGCGCAGTGGCGCGGCGCCAGTTGCGGAGTGCCCGCGGCGGAGGCGTTCGTCCTGGGCAGGCACCTGGCGCTCCCATGGCGCGCACGGTAGTCGTCGTGCAGGCCCGCATGGGATCCTCGCGGTTTCCGGGCAAGGTGATGGAGGCGCTGGCCGGTCGCTCCGTGCTGGAACACGTCCTCGAACGCTGCGCCGCCATTCCGGGAGTGGATGCCGTCTGCTGCGCCACCAGCGTGCGGGCTGCGGACGACGTCGTGGCCGGCGCGGCGGCCGTGCTGGGCGCGGCGGTGGTCCGCGGATCCGAAGCGGATGTGCTCGGCCGTTACGCGCAGGCGGCGCGGGAGATGGACGCCGACGTCGTGCTGCGGGTGACGGCGGACTGTCCGCTCATCGATCCGCGGGTGTGCGGGGCGGTCCTTGCTCGCCGGACA
>DATHVO010000351.1:0-3912 GCA_035461265.1 Longimicrobiales bacterium | reverse complement strand
ACGGCGGCCTGGGTGATCTGGGCGGTCTCCCAGGCGGAGTCCAGGATGAACGCCGGCCTGAGCGAGATGTTGCCGACGCCCCGGAGGAAGGCGGAGTCGCCGACGACATCGAGACGGAGATCCGCTTCACCCCGGCGGACTCGCCACGAACCCTCGCTCGTCCGTTCGGCGCGGAACTCGGGACCTTCCGGCGCGCCCCGCGCGCGCGCCGCCGCGGACAGCGAACGTCCCAGGGCGAGCGCCGACGTCGTGTCGATGCCCTCGCCCGCCATGTCGATCCGGGCGAGGATGATGCCTCCGTCGCGGAGCTGCGCCACCATGCTGGTGTGGTGTTCCAGGGCCGACTCGACCTGGGCGCGATTCGCCATGGTTTCGGCGCGGATCGTCTCCCGCACCGTCGCGACGGTCGCGTTGAGCGACACGGCCTGCCGCCACTCGTTGGCGCCGAGGGCGAGGAGCACGGAGAAGACGATGACGCCCATCTCGGCGAGGATCCGGGACGTAGTGCGGAGGCGGGCTCGGGGCATGGGTTTGCGAGGCGAGGGAGCTCGGGCTGCCGTAAGGCCGACTACCGGCCCTACTCCAGCCCCTTCGGCCGGCCGAGGATCTCCGCCATGATGATGGCGCGGCGCAGCTGGTCGGGTGAGCTGAACGCGTACTCGTGAGCGCCGCGGGGCCCGCCACCGAGTGCGGGTGCCGACATCTCCGCGAGGCGTTCCTGGAAGCGCGCACGCCGGAGCTCCGGATCCTCGATGGCTGTCTCCAGGGAGACGACCTCTGGCGGGCGGTGCACCTTGACGCGGCGCACGAGGTCGTCGGCCGCACTGGGCGGCGGCCCTGCGGACCGGGGACGCGCAGCCCCGGCCTGGGCGCTGCGCCGGCGGATGTCCACGGGCGGCAGGCGCCGCTCCCGGACGGGTGCCGGCCGCGTCTGCGGCGTGCGATCCGGCATCGGGCGCGGCGCGGGCACGTTCCGCGCCTCCCGCGGCCCCTCCATGGGCGCCGGCGCTTCCCGGGCCTCGATCTCCTCCCACTCCGTCCTCGGCGCCGGCTGTCGCGGCGTACGCTGCTCGCCGGTGAGGATCTCCCACAGGTCGTCGGGCAGCACGCCGGCCGCTGAATCGTCCGGATCGGCCGCCCCCGTGGGCGCGGGACGGGCCGGTCTGGGGCCCGGTGCCTGCCGGCGCTGCCCCGGCGGAGGCATTCGCTGGCGCTGACCGGGCGGCAGCTCCTGGGGCGGCCGGCCGGCCTTCAGCAGCTTCTCGAGGAGCGGCGCCAGGATGAAGATGATGAGGATCAGGATGCCAAAATCCAAATCAGCTCTCCTCGCGCCGCTTGTCGTCGGACTCGCCGGCGATGGACTTCCGCATCTGGGTGTCCGCGTCGACGTTGCGGATCCGCTGGTAGTCCATGATCCCGAGGTGGCCGCTGCGGAACGCCTCGGCCATGGCCAGCGGCACCTGCGCCTCGGCCTCCACGACGCGGGCGCGCATCTCCTGCACCTTCGCCCGGTTCTCCTGCTCCACGGCCACGGCCATGGCGCGGCGCTCCTCCGCCTTGGCCTGGGCGATCCGCTTGTCCGCCTCCGCCTGGTCCGTCTGCAGCTCGGCGCCGATGTTCTTGCCGACGTCGACGTCAGCGATGTCGATGGACAGGATCTCGAACGCGGTGCCGGCATCGAGGCCCTTCGCCAGCACGGTCTTCGAGATCTTGTCCGGGTTCTCCAGCACCGCCTTGTGCGAGTCCGCCGAGCCGATGGTGGACACGATGCCCTCGCCGACACGCGCCAGGATCGTATCCTCGCCGGCGCCGCCGACCAGCCGGTTGATGTTCGCCCGCACCGTGACCCGCGCCGTGGCGATCATCTGGATGCCGTCCCGTGCCATGGCGGCCACGCGGGGCGTGTCGATGACCTTGGGGTTCACCGACACCTTCACTGCCTCGAGGACGTCCCGCCCTGCGAGATCGATTGCGGCGGCCTGCTCGAAGGAGAGGCCGAGGTTCGCCTTGTCCGCACTGATGAGTGCCTTCACCACACGGTCGACGTGTCCGCCTGCGAGGTAGTGCGCCTCGAGGAGGCGGGTATTGAGGTCCAGCCCGGCCTTCGTGGCGGCGATCATGGGCCGAACGACGGAGGCGGGCGACACCTTTCGCAGGCGCATCCCGACGAGCTCGCCCAGGCCGATCTTGACGCCGGCGAAGATTGCCTCGATCCACAGGCGCACCGGCACTGCCCACGTCACTATGAGCAGGAAGATGACGATGATCGCGAGGATGAAGGCGGGCATGAGGTTCTGGTCCGGCATCGGCTCTCTCTCTCTATGTGGGGAAGGTGTTCATCGCCGGCCTATTCGGCCACCTGCACGACATGGCGGTACCCGTCCGAACGTACGATCCGGATGGGCGTGCCGGCGCTGATCCAGTTGGCATCCGAGACCACGTCGATGCGCTCGTCTCCGAACCGGCCGGCGCCGGCGGGCCGGAGGTCCGTGAGGGCGACGCCGGTCGCCCCCACCAGCTCGGACCGGACGGCACTCGACAGGTAGCCGGTCTCGCGGGTGGTCGCGTCGCCCAGCATGAGACCCGACCGTGCCAGCCCGCGACTCCTCGGCAGGTGGCGGAGGAGTGCCCAGCCGGCGACGATGACGACGATTACGGAAAGGGACAGCACGCCGAACGCCTGTGCGTAGTCGGCACTGGTTGCCATGGCAGGGTTGATCATGCTGAGGTAGAGGGACGCGAGGATCGCGAGGACGCCGGCGATGCCGGCGACTCCGAATCCGGGGATGACGAACAGCTCGACGGCCAGCAATGCAATGCCGGAGAACAGCAGGATCAGTTCTTCCCAGCCGGCCAGCCCGAGGAGGAAGTGACTGCCGAAGAAGAGTGACAGGGCGGACGCCCCGAGGATGCCGGCGACGCCGAAGGCGGGTGTCTTGATCTCGATGATGAGGCCGAGGAAGCCGAGGGAGAGCAGCATCGGCGCCACCATGGGGTGCGTGAGGAACCGGACCACCCGTTCCGCCCAGTTGGTACGGCTCTCGACGACCGGCGCTTCCTGCAGTCCCAGTTCCGCCATGAGCGCGTCCCAGTCCTCAATGGGCCGGGCGTATCCGACGGCGATGGCCTCCGCCGTCGTGAGCGTGAGGAGCTTGCCCTCCTCGACGACACCCTCGATGGCGATCTCGTCGTCCACCATGGCCTCCGCGACCCGGGGATCGAGTCCGCGTGTCTCCGCGAGGGCGCGCATCTCGCTGCGCATGGCGCTGACGATCTTCTCAGGCGCCGTCTGTCCTTCACCGGTGACCGGAGTGGCGGCACCCATGACCGCGCCTGGCCGCATGTAGATCTCGTCGGCCGACAGGGCGATGAGCGCGCCTGCCGAGAACGCCCGCAGGTTGATGAACGCGTAGACGGGCACGGAGGTGTTGCGGACGGCGGTGACGATACGCTCGGCGGCATCCACCCGGCCGCCCGGCGTCTCGATGTCGAGGATGATGGCCCGTGCGCCTGCCGCCTCCGCCTCGCGGATGGTACGCTCAACGAACGGCGCGAGGCCCAGCTCTATGACTCCGGTAACGGGGACCCGCACGACTGCGCCGCGGTTCTCCGGCGCCTGAGCCAGGACCGACACGGCCGTGAGGCCGACCAGGACCACCGTCATGACGAGGCGACGTCTCATACCTGCACGTACCTGAATAGTGGCGCGACGGTTCCGCGCCGATGCCGGTCCGGAAACAGCCGCCGCCAGGGGGAAAGGCGCCCGCGGGACCGGCGACGCGCCCGGCAGCGGCGCGCCCTCCGGAAATGGTAGCACCTCAATGCGTTGGCCAGCAAGCGATCCTTGACCGTCGGCGGGCCGGCGGTCTAGCTTCCTCCCCCTCGCGCGGGGACCGCAGCCGGTCACCGACA
>DATHVO010000350.1:0-7859 GCA_035461265.1 Longimicrobiales bacterium | reverse complement strand
CGCCCCACCACCACGAGCACCACGCCCGCGAGCAGCACCAGGCCGCCCACCACCGGCGGGATGAACCCCCGCTCCTCGGCCGCGATCTCGATGGGGCCGACGCTGACTTCCTGCCGGTCCCGCACGTAGGACACGCCCTGGAGCAGGACGACAATGGCTCCCAGGACAATGAGGACGAGTCCGACCATCCCGACGGGTTTCATGTCTCCTCCGCTGCGATGCGTATCTGCCGCCGCCCCGGCATGAGGAAGCGGTTCGGGCCGTTCTGCGGTGTGTCGCCCTCTACCGTACAACCTCGAAGGGTCCCGACGCCACGCCCACCCGTGCGTCCCCCAGGGGCCATTCCACGCCCAGCCGGAACCGGTACGTGCCCGCCGTCAGTCCGGCGGGCAGCGAGTGCCGGAAAGAGTCCGACGCTCCGGGCTGCAGAATCCGCAGCTCCATGGTGCAGACCTCGGCCGGCGCCTCGGGGTGCTGCGCCCAGTCGGCGCCAACCCGACGGTCGAGGACGGCGGGACAGAGATTGTAGCCGATCTCCCGCCCGGAGCGGTTCGTCAGCGTGATCGTCACTTCTCCCCCGGGGCTGGTTCGGGCAGGCTCCACGGCCAGCGTCGCGAAGTCGCCGGTTCCCGTCGATTCCGCCGGCACGTGAGGCGCGCAGGCCGACACGAGAAGTGCGATGAGGATGATGGGGGCGTATCGTATGAAAGCCTTCATGGCAATCTCCAGACGTGAGGAACGGATGAACCGAGTCGACGGTGCGGCCCTGGGCATGGCTGCCGTATTGATGCTTCAGGCCTGCTCGCCGCGCCCGTCCGCCGGAGTGGAGGAGGTCCCCCGCCACGTTCAGGTCGTCGAGACGCACCGCCCGTCGCCGCCGTCGCCCGCCGACGCACCGGACGACTGGCTCCTCGCCTTCATCGACATCGAGACCACGGGTCTCGTCCCCGGCTGGCACGAGGCCATCGACATCGGGATCGTCGTCACCGACCTGGAGGGTGTCGCCCGTGACAGCCTGTTCCTCCGCATCCAGCCGGAACACCCCGACCGGCTTTCACCCGGCGCCGCGGCGGTGAACGCCTTCGACCCGCAGCGCTGGACCGACCTGGGGGCGCTGCCGCCGGCAGCGGCGGTGGACAGCATCGTCCGATTCCAACGGGCCGTCGCCGGTGGACGGCCCGTGTTGATGGTGGCGTTCAACAGCCAGTTCGATACGGCCTTCCTCGACCACCTCTTCCGGAGCGCGGACCGGAGCTGGCGGGAGCTGTACCACTACTTCGTACTGGACGTCCCGTCCATGGCGTGGTCCCGGGGCCTGCGCGATCTCCAGGGGAGCGAGCTTGCGGCCCGCCTCGGCGTGCCGGACGAACCGCGGACTGCGGAGGATCACACCGGGCTCACCGGTGCGCGGCTGAATGCGCGCATCTACCGGGCGCTGGTGCAGCGCCCATGAATCAGCTTCCGCCCCACGTCCCGACGGTGACCGGGCTCGAGTAGTCCGAGCACCCCCCCGTCCCGCACGCGCGCACCTGGTACTGGTACGTGGTCGATGGGTGCACGCCGGTATCCAGGAAACCCGTCGCGTCGCCGGCGACCGTCGCGTCGAACGTCCACGACCCGCCCGTGCCGGTCCGCCGCCGCACCTCGAAGTGGGTCTGGCCGCCGGGTGAAGTCCAGGTCAGCTGGATCTGGTTGGGCGCCACCCGGGCGGCGGTCAGGCTCCCCGGGACGCCCGGCGTGGTGGATCCGCCGGACAGCGTGGTGGCTGTGGCTTCCGGTGACCAGCCGGAGCAGCCGCCGGCGCCGCACGCCTGGACTCGATAGACATAGCCCGTGCCACTCGCCAGGCCGTCATCCGCATAGGTCAGCGTTCCGCCGCCGACGCTGTCGATGGCGGCGAACGTCCCGCCGGCCGCGAGCCGGCGCTGGATCCGGTACTGCTGGACGGCGCCAACCGACGGTGCCCACGTGAGGTCGATCCGGGACGTGCTCAGTGCGACGGCCGCCAGCGTCGCTGGCGCGCCCGGCGCGCTGGCGGTGGAGGTCACGGTAAATGTCACCTGGACCTGCTGCGGGCTGTTCGCCGCCTGACCGGACGTCACGCGCACGGTTGCCTGGTACGTGCCCGGAGCGAGGGCGCCCGTCGTCGCCGAGAGCGTGAGCGTTGCAGGCGCCGTCGCACCCGAGAGGGCCGCGTTCAGCCAGCCTGCCGGACCGGAATACGTGATGGCGGCGGCGAGGCCGCCGAGGGAGGCGCCCCCTGCGTTGGTGATGCCGATCGACTGCGGTGGGGGATTCGCCCCGCCCGCGGGCGCGGAGAAACTCACGATCGATGTGCTGAGTCCGATGGCGGGACCGGATGTGACGGTCACCGTCGCGTCGGCAGTCGCCCCCTCGCTCGAGGCGCGGATCACGGCGGTACCTTCGCTAACCGGTGTCACGTTGCCGTCGCTGTCCACCGTGGCAACGGCCGGATTCAGGCTCGTCCACGAAACGCTGCGGCCGGGCAGCACGTGGCCGGACTCGCTCAGAACGCGGGCCGTCAGACGGATCGACCCGTTCACCTGCAACACGGCGACGGCGGGATCGACCTCGATCCGGTTCACGGGCACGGTGGTGACACTGACGTCCTGACATGCCGCCACCAGCAGCATTCCGCCCACAGTCGCCAGGCCACCGGCTCTCCAACGGGCATGCGTGCGCATGAGGCCCCCGGTACGGTTTCGGTCCACGTATGCGATGTCGCGATGCATCAATCGCGCCCGTCTGCGGCCCCGCCGACCTCCTCCCACGCCCCGCCGAGCAGCGCCATGAGCCCGGCATAGACCCGGACACCGTCCCAGAAGTTGCCGATCCGGAGGTTCTCGTTGGCGGCGTGCTGGTTGTTGTCCGCGTTCACGATGGGCACAGTGACCAGCGGCGCACCGAGAACCTCGTCGAAGATCGCCAGGGGCAGGCTGCCGCCCAGCATCGGCACCTGCAGGGCCGGCTCGTCGAGGACGGCGTCCACGGCACGGGCGATGGCCCGGGACACGGGCAGGTCGAGAGGGGTGCGGATGCCGGCGTATCCCTCATCCCACTGGACACGCGCCACCCTGGGATGGGTACGGAGCACGTCATCCGACGGCGCTTCCTGCACGATGTGATAGCCCTGCGCTCGTATGTGGGCATCCACCGCCGACCGGACAGCGGCCGGATCGAGGTCCGGGACGATGCGGATGTCCATGGCCGCCGTCGCGTCGGTGGGTACCGCGTTGCGCGTCCCCTCGCCCACGCCGCCCGCAGCGAGACCTGTGATGTTGAGAGCGGGGCGGAAGATGGACATGGCGAGACCGCCTTCATCGTCACCGGCCTGCCCGATGGCGAGATCCCGACGCAGCTGGTCGTCCGCCCGGGGCAGGGCGGCGACGGCCCGCAGCTCCGCGGACGTCAGGGGACGAACCCGCTCCTGGAGGCCCGCGATGGTCGCATGCCCGGCGTCGTCGCGCATGGAAGCGAGGAGGTGCGCGAGCATCGCTGCCGGGTTGGGCGCCCAGTTCCCGTAATGGCCGCTGTGCAGCGGCCGGCGGGGCCCGTACACGGTGAGCTGGAGGCCCGTGACTCCACGGACACCGTAGACCACCTGCATTTTCCCGGTCGGGTGGACCGGCCCGTCGCCCAGAATCCACGCGTCTGCCTCCAGCAGCGCGCGATGCGTCCGCAGCATGGATCGCAGGTTCGGCGAACCCACCTCTTCCTCACCCTCCAGGAAGAAGCGGAGGTTGACGGAAGGGGCGATGCCCGCGCTGCGCAGGGCGTCCAGGGCCGCGAGGAAGGCCACGATGGGCGACTTGTCATCGCTGGCCGAGCGGGCGTAGATGCGCCAGTCGTCGGGGAGCCTCGGCGGAGCGTCGCTCCACTGAACGATCTCCGCCCCGTCGTCCAGCCGGCCGTCCCGCAGGGTCGGCTGCCAGGGCGGCGTGGACCAGTCGTCCGGATCGACGGGCTGGCCATCGAAGTGGGCGTACAGCACGACCGTCCGACGGGCGCCCGGGACGTCCAGCCGTCCGTACACGGCCGGCGGCCCGGCCCCGGCTTCGAGGATACGGGCTTCGACGCCCCGCCGCTCCAGCATCGTGACCAGCAGGTCGGCGTTCCGCCGGATGTCCGTCGCATTCGCCGCCAGGTTCGGCAGCTCGAGGAGCGTCCGGAGCTCCGCCATGACCGATGTCTCGTGGTCGACGCGATGGGTCTCCACGGCGTTCCGGACGGATTCACCGGAGGTCGTCTGCGCCTCGACGGCCGGCAGGTACAGTCCAGCCGAGGCGAGGAATGCGGCGGCGACTGCCGTCGGCCGGTTGGGCATGTGATGGGACATCGTCATCGCTGGGTGGAGGTCGTCGTTCCCGGTCGGACTGCCGCAACGTAGCCACGGCCCGCCCCCGGCGCGAGGACGGCCAACTATCGCCGGCCCGCCGCCTGTGCGGATTCGGCCTGCTCGCGCGTTGACTTTCCAGGGGCCGGTGCCAGATTCAGGAAGGGGCCGGCGCCCGCGCGCCGGATGTTCTCGGGAGGGTCAATGCCGCGCATACGATTCGTGGTGCTGCTGCTGGCCGTATTGTCGGCTGCGTGCGACAGTACGCCCAGTGATCCGCTGGATCCGCGCACCGACATCGCGGCCCTCCTCAATGGCAGTCCGTCAGCCGGCGCCGTCCCGGACCTGTCCCTCCCCGGTCTCGTCTATTCCGCCGTCCACAAGGTCTACTCGGAGCAGGGGGCCAGTGCGGCCCGGGCCCTGGTCACCGACCTCCGCCGCATGGAGGAGCAGGGGCGCGACGCCATGACGGGAGGTGACCGCGAACAGTCGGCGGATCGCCTCGCGTCCATCCGGCGGGAGGAGATCCACATAGTCCTCCGGGTGTTCGGCGACGCCATCGTCCCCCGCATCATCGACGCGGTCGTCCTCGAGGCCGTCCGGGTGGAAGCCCAGGTCGATGATGCCGAGGTGTCCGGTGCTCTCGCGCCCCGCGCCCGGGACCTCCTGGCGCAGGTCGACATGCAACTCGCCGAGGCCGGGGCAGCCCTGGGGCGCGGCGACGCCCTCGCAGCGCTGGATGCCGCCACGCGGGCCGGCGCCAGCGCCGAGGCGGCCCGGCACGTCCTCGCCGGCGCGCGACGCATTCACGGCCTCGAGGAGCTGTTCGAGCGCGCCGCCGTCCAGGTCCAGGCGGAACTGGGCGCGGTCGAGGCCAGGGCGGTGCTCGCGGACTACAACGCCCTTCAGCGCGCCGCCGAGAACGTCGTGCTGAACGGCGATCGCAGCCGCGCGCACGATGCGCTCCGGGCAGTCCGCAGCGAACAGATCCGACTGGTTCTCGATGTTCTTGGACCGGCTGCCGTCCGCCAGCTGGTGATGGACGTAGCCGACGCGGCGGAGCAGCTGGACCGGGGAATCGTTGCGGCGCGTAAGGCCGGCCGCGATGTCGCTCGCCTGGAGCGCATGTCTGCCGTGTCACGGGACATGGTCCAGCGCGCACACGCCGCCCTGGACGCGAATGACGCCGTCCTCGCCCTCGATCTGGGCGGCCACGCGGCCGGTCTCGTCAATGCCGCGCGGAGCGCCCTGGCCTTCTGAGGCCGCGTCAGCCGCCGGGCACCGTATCGGGTGGCGCCGGCGGTGACGGTTCCGGCGTTGGCTGCGGGCTCGCTTCCGGGTCTTGAACCGGGCCCGGCGCAGGCGCGGGGGCCCCCGTCGGGGGCGGCTCCACCGGCTCACCCAGCAGGTCACCCAGCAGCTGGCGGCTGCGCATCAGGTGCGCGTCTACCATCCCGCGAACATCACGCAGGAGTGCCTGCAGGCTGCTGCTCGTGGCCGCCGGGTAGAGCTCCTGGTCTATGGTGTCGAGAAGCTGCCGGTTCGCCTCCACCTGCGCCCGTATGAAGGCCAGGTCGTACTCGGTGTCCGGCAGGTTCTCCAGGCCGGCGTGTGCCATCCGGGCCGCGTTGGCGAGCTCGCGGGCCTCCGGCGTTTCCGCCAGCGTGGCGCCGCGTGAACCGGCCTCGGTATCCAGGGTGGCCACGAGCGCGCGATGGTCGGCGGCGACCGTCCCGGCGTACGTGCGGACGGACGCCCGTGCGGCGAGCTGCATCGCGGCCTGGCCCTGTTCGATGGCGACGAGGCCGACGGCCCGCACTGGCGCGAGCAGATCCGTCACCGCTCCGGCGCTCTCCGCTACACCGGTCGTGTCCGCCGCCGCAGCGTCCGCGCTATCCGTGCGACGATCGCACGCCGCGACCGCCAGCAGCCCCACCAGTATCGTCATCGCTACCGTGCGCATCGATCCGGTCTCTCCAGGGTCAGTGGGTCCGTGCGGACACCGTATCAGGGGACCGCAGGGCGGGCAAGCGGATTCGCGGTCGTCCGGTCCCCGTGCAAGAAGGGAACCGCACCGGTCCGCGCACCCCATCGCCAAGCCCGGCACAGGCTTGCACGGCCCTCACGCGCGCGCTATACTCGCGGCCCCTGACCGCGTTTGCGCTGCGCCCGCCGTGCGCCCGCGCCTCACCGGGGAAGCCGGCCCTTCCTGCACGCCAGGCGCCGGATCGAGGGTCCGGCCGTTCCACGCGTCGCCACAGGTCGAATGGGCATGTCGAGTACGAGCAAGGGTCTGGCCGGCGTCGTCGCCGCCGAGACGAGGATCAGTCTGGTCAACGGTGCGGAGGGCGTGCTGCGCTACGGCGGGTACGCCATCGAGGACCTCGCCGCGAATGCGACATTCGAGGAAGTCTGCCACCTCCTCTGGTATGGCGAGCTTCCCGACCGCGCCCGGCTCGACGGCCTCCGAGGCCGCCTTGCCGAGGGCGCGACCGTACACGCGGATGTACTCGACGTGGTCCGCAGCGTCGCCGGCAACGGGCACCCGATGGCGTCCCTGCGGACGGCCGTCTCCGCCCTCTCCGCCGCTGATCCGGACGCGGAGGTCATGTCGCTGGACGCCGCGGACCGGAAGGCCGTCCGGCTCACGGCACAGGTCGTCACCCTCACCGCCGCAATCGAGCGGATCCGCAGCGGCCTGCTCCCCGTCGCCCCCCGGCCCGACCTGTCCCTCGCCGGCAACCTCCTCTACATGCTGCGCGACGTGGAGCCGGACCCCCTCGAGGAACGGATCATCGACGCCGCGCTCATCCTGCACGCCGAGCACGGCATGAACGCGTCCACATTCGCAGCACGCGTGACGGCCGGGACCATGGCCGACATGCACTCCGCCGTGACGTCGGCCATCGGCGCACTCAAGGGCCCCCTCCACGGCGGCGCGAATGAACGCGTCATGGAGATGCTCCTCGAGATCGGTGACGCCGCCGCCGCGCCGGACTGGGTGCGCGGCGCACTCGAGCGCGGGCAGAAGGTCATGGGTTTCGGGCACCGGGTGTACCGCACGCTCGACCCGCGAGCGCCGATCCTGCGGGAGCTGTCGGGCCGCCTGGCCGAACGGGCCGGCGAGACCCGCTGGCTCCGCATCTCGGAAGCCGTACAGGACACGATGCGGGAGGAGATGCAGCGCCGGGGCAGGCAGGTCCATCCGAACGTGGACTTCTTCAGCGCGTCCGTCTATTTCACGCTGGGGATCCCCCTCGACCTGTTCACGAACCTGTTCGCCTGCGCACGGATGGCTGGATGGACGGCCCACGTCATCGAGCAGATGCAGGACAACCGGCTGATCCGTCCGGAGTCGGACTACGTCGGTCCGCCCCTCCGCGCTGTCACCCCGATCTCCGAACGCGGCTGAACGAGCACGTTGACACCATCGAACCGCGGTATGAAGCTTCCCACCGCACACAACATGCAACCCGGCAGGGTATCCATGCCTGAACCCAAGGTC
>DATHVO010000349.1:0-5575 GCA_035461265.1 Longimicrobiales bacterium | reverse complement strand
GGGTGACCATGTAGAGTGCGACGGCGCCGAACAGGACCTTGTCCAGTCGGGGCACGGCCGGATCGCGGACGAGGCGGACGACGAGCTTGAGGAGGTTGGGCAACTCCCGAATGAGCGCGCGGGCGGCCTGGCGGGCGCCGGACCTGCTGCGGCGGCGGCCGATGGTGATCCGCTTCATTGCGTCGTACCGTTCTTTCCTTCGACTGAGGTCGTGGTGTCGGTTCGCCCGGACGCTGACGGCTCCGGAACCGATCGCTCCACCGCCGCAGAGGGCCTGCCATTCGGCGGGGCCGTACCGGCCGTCGCGGGCGTTTCACCGAGGATTCCCCTCCCGGCATCAGACACGCTCCGGATGACCCGCCGGGCGGTACCCAGGAGGCCCACGGTGCCGCTTATGACTTTGGGCGCCACGGAGCGCATCCGCATCCCGTCCTCCAGGCGCTCCGCGAATTTCTGGATGGCGTCCGGGCGGGAGGACTGCTCCCGGGCGTACTTCGCCTCGAGGAACTCGATGTAGTCGAGTGCCTGGTAGACCTGGTCCGGCGGAAGCGACTGCAGCTTGCGCCAGATGCGTTCTCTCAGAATGTCGTGCATTTCCTGACCTCCCGGCGGCCGTCACGCCGCAGCCAAAGATAGCGGCCGGTCACCCCGGATGCACCACCCGCCCGGAACCCTACGGGCGTGAGCCCGCGGCGGTTGCACCATGCCGCCACCCGCTCCAGGAACCTTGCTCGGCGGGCACGCCGCGGCCTACGTTGCGCCCTGACGATCACTCAGGAACCGGACGACTATGGCGTTTCTACCGTTGCGCAAGGCTGACCTGCCGGAGACCGCCGAGCGGGCCTACACGGCGTGGCTCGACGGGATCGCAGCCGAACTGGCCGACCCGTCCTGCGACAGGGATGAACTCTGCCGCCGCGTCCTCACGGAGATCTACTACCCGCAACTCGCCGGAACCGACCCCGGTGACCTTCCGGAAGGCGCGCGCATCGCGCTGATGCAGATGGACCCGCGCAACATCACCCTAGAGCCGGAATACTACGCCGAGATCGACCGGGACCGGTACGCCCGTGTGAAGCCGCTCATCTGGCTGTGGGAGATGTTCGACAAGAGCGTCCTCGGCGAGAATGTCGTCCTGGGTGTCCGCTTCAGGCGCATCCTCGCACGCCACATCTTCCGGCGCTGCGGCCGCAACTTCAAGGCGTTCCATTTCGTGAAGCTGTCCTTCGGGTACAATACCGAGGTCGGGGACGACGTCATCATCCACCGTCATGTCCTGCTGGACGATCGGGGGGGGATCCGGCTGGGCGACCGTACCTCCATCGCAGACTACGCCAACATCTACAGCCACACGCATGCACTGCACGACGGGCGCGATGTCGAGACGCCGGCCGTGATCATCGGGCGCGGCGTCCGCATCACCTACCACGCCACGGTCCTGGCCGGCGTGCAGATGGCGGACGACTCCATGCTCGGCGCCCTGGCGGTGGCGACCCGCGACATTGCCAGCGGTGACATCGCCCTGGGAATCCCCGCAGAGCCCAAGCTCAGGAAGCCGCCACCGGACCAGCGCCCGGTGCTGCCGCCGTCCAGCGATCCCCTCGTCGACGCCCCGGACTGAGGAACCCGCCCGGCTTCGCCGCGTGCGTGCGGGATGCCGACCGCGTCGTGCCCCGGCTAGCCTTCCTTCTCCTCGTACTCGGCCTTCAGCTTCGCCACCACCGCGGGGTCCGCCAGCGTGGTGGTGTCGCCCAGGGCACGGCCCTCGGCGATGTCACGCAGCAGGCGACGCATGATCTTGCCGGATCGGGTCTTGGGCAGGTCCGCCGCGAAGAGGATGTCATCCGGACGGGCGATCGCGCCGATCTTGTTGGCGACGTGCTCCCGCAGGTCCCGCTTGAGCTGCTCGGTGGCGTTGACGCCCTCCTTCACCGTAACGAACGCCGCGATGGCCTGGCCCTTCGCCTCGTCCGCCCGGCCGACGACCGCCGCCTCCGCCACGGACGGGTGGTCCACCAGCGCGCTCTCCACCTCCATCGTGCCAATGCGGTGACCCGCCACGTTCAGGACGTCATCCACCCGGCCGAGAATCCAGAAGTAACCATCCTCGTCCCGCTTCGCGCCATCGCCGGGGAAATAGATCCCATCCCAGCGCGCCCAGTAGTTCTTCCGGAAGCGATCGTCATCGCCCCAGATCGTGCGCAGCATCCCCGGCCACGGCCGCGTGATCGCAAGGTAGCCCGCGCCCGCCGTGTCCCCCTCCGCCGTCAGCACCGCCGCCGATATGCCGGGAAACGGCACGGTCGCGCTGCCCGGCTTCGTGGACGTAATGCCCGGGAGCGGGGTAATCATGATGCCGCCCGTTTCCGTCTGCCACCACGTATCCACTACCGGGCAGCGATTCCCCCCGATATGCTCACGATACCACATCCACGCTTCGGGGTTGATGGGCTCGCCCACGGTCCCGAGCAACCGCAGCGTGCGCATGTCGTAGCGCGCCGGCCATTCCGTGCCCCAGCGCATGAACGCACGGATGGCGGTGGGCGCGGTGTAGAGAATGGTAACGCCGTACTTCTCCACCAACTGCCAGAACCGGCCACGGTCCGGCCAGTCGGGCGCGCCCTCGTACATCACCACCGTGGCGCCGTTCGCGAGCGGGCCGTACACGATGTAGCTGTGACCCGTGACCCAGCCGACATCCGCCGTACACCAGTAGACGTCGTCCTCCTTCAGGTCGAACACCAGGTTCGTGGTGGCCATGACGTGCGTCATGTAGCCGCCCGTGGTGTGAACCACGCCCTTCGGCTTGCCCGTCGTGCCCGACGTGTACAGGATGAAGAGCAGGTCCTCCGCATCCACGGCCTCCGCCGGACAGTCGGCCCCGGCGTTCTCCATCAGGTCGTCGTACCAGTGATCGCGGCCGTCCTTCATGTGCGCCGGGGCGTGCAGTCCCGCGCCGCGCCGGACGACGATGACGTGCCTGATGCCCGGCGTTTCCTCCAGCGCGCGGTCCGCCGCATCCTTGAGCGCCACCACACGGCCCCGGCGGTACCCGCCATCCGCCGTGATGAGGACCTTCGCCTCCGCATCGTTGACCCGGTCCCGCAGACTGTCAGCGGAGAACCCGCCGAACACCACGGAGTGCGGCGCTCCGATCCGGGCGCACGCCAGCATGGCGATCACCGCCTCCGGCACCATGGGCAGGTATATCGCCACCCGGTCGCCCTTCTCCACCCCCAGGGACCTGAGCACGTTCGCGAACTTCGACACCTCGCGGTGCAGGTCCCAGTACGTGTACGTCCGCGAGTCGCCAGGCTCACCCTCCCAGATGAGGGCCGCCTTGTTGCGACGCCACCCGCCCAGGTGCCTGTCCAGGCAGTTGTACGCCGCGTTCAGCCGGCCGCCCACGAACCAGCGGGCGTGGGGCGGGTTCCACTCCAGCACCTCCCGCCACGGCTCCTGCCACTCCAGCTTCCGTGCCCATTCGGTCCAGAACGCCGCGGGATCCTCCTCCGCCCGGGCATACAGCTCCGGGTCGCTCGCGTTCGCCCGCTCCCGGAACGCCTCGTCCGGGTCGAATCGCCGCTCCTCCCGGAGGAGTGCCTCCAGCGCCTGCTCACGTTCTGCCATACGCCGAACCTCCACGATGCGATGCACGGGTGCCGTGTCGATCCGCAGAAGGTAGGGAATCCGCGGCCGGTGCGCGACGCTTTCGCCAGGACCCCGGACCGGCCCCACCCCACCTCTGCGACCGGCCGCCACCCTCCCCCCGTCAGGGGTTGAGGCGCGTGTCGGTTCCGACTATCTTTCTAGGCTATCTGATGCGAGCTTGCTCGCCCCTTACAGCAGGCGCGAGACCGCGGGCGGTCCGATCCTGAGCGGATTATCGAAGGCGGTGGTGAACATGGCGAAGAAGCTGACAAAGAAGCAGATCGACCACCTTCTCCAGCGACTGCTGCGCGAGCGCGAACGCGCGCTGCGATCGCTGGGCCAGTTCGACGAGCTGGCGAAGGAGTCCGCCGAGCAGAACGACTCCGACTCCTACTCGTATTCCGATCACATGGCGGACCTCGGTACCGATGCCATGGAGCGCGAGAAAATGCTGCTCTTCGCCAGCAAGGAGGGCCGCTACCTCTATCGCATCGAGGAGGCCCTGCGGCGCCTGTACAAGGAGCCGGACCGCTTCGGCTTCTGCCACTCCTGCGGCGAACTCATTGACTACGAGCGGCTCGACGCACTGCCGCACGCCCGCTATTGCATCGACTGCAAGCTGAAGGAAGAGGCAGACGCGGCCTGACTCCAGACCGCTCCCGACAGCGGCCCCGGCGAGTCTCGACGCTCCCGGGGCCGCACTGTTCATGCTTCAGCCGGCCAGCAGTGCCGGCAGCTCCTTCACGAAGGCCGACCGCGCCAGCACGCGATCCGCGCCAGCCTCCCGCGCCGCAGCGATGGCCTCCGTGCGAACATGCGAGCCGAACGCCACAATGCGCACGCCGGATGAGGCGCGGTCGCCCCGCAGTGCCCGGATGGACGCCGGCGCGTCCAGCCACCGGGCATCCAGATCCAGCAGAACGAGGGACGCACCCGTCGCCACGTCCGCCAGCTGGGCGGGAGTCCGTGCGAAGACCAGCGCCCTGCCTGCATCGTCCGCCGCCGCCCTGATCCTGGCTCCGAAGATGAGATCGGCCACCGCGGCGACCACCGTCGCTGCTCCGCCATCCGTGGACAATCCAGCCATCGTTTGCTTTCAGCCAATGTTAACTATTATTGACAGTTTCCGGACCGACCGGTAATCTTAGGGGATGGTCGGGGCCGGAGCGAGGGCCGCGGCGCAGGTCGCAGTTCGCAGGGAATGGAGAGAGCCATGCTGATGAAGGACGTGGTCCCGAACGGAGCGGCGGCAGAGCTGCAGCTGCGTGAGGCGCTGGAGGCGAACGGGCAGCGTTTCACGGAACAGCGGTCCGCGGTGTACCGGTTCCTGATCGGCACGGAATCGCATCCCACGGCGGATGAGGTGTTCACGCGTGTCCGCGGTGAGATTCCGGACATATCCCTCGCGACGGTCTACAAGTCGCTGGAGACACTGGTGGGCTGCGGCCTGGCGATGAAGCTCACCTACGGGGACGGCTCTGCGCGCTACGACGGCCGGACGGATCCGCATCCGCACGCGCGCTGTCTGCGCTGCGACGCGGTGCTGGACGTCCCGGGCCGGCTGGATGGCGCCGCGCTGGCGGGTGTGGGAGTGCCGGACGCCTTCGTGGTGCAGGGCTACAGGCTGGAGCTGGTGGGTCTCTGCGCCGCCTGCCGGTAGTGGCGGCGGGCGGGCAAGCGAGGGGGCCCCGGGGGAGTGATCCGCCGGGGCCCTTCTGCGTCCGCTCTGGCAGCGGGATCAGCGGATGAAGAGCATCTCCCGGTAGCGCGGCAGCGGCCAGAGGTCGTCCGGGACCATGCGCTCCAGCCGGTCGCCGGCGGCCCGGACGTCCCGCATGGCAGGGATCACGTTGTCGCGCATGTGATACGCCTTGGAGTGCACGGTATCGCCGCCCAGCTCGGCGTTCTGGATGTCCAGGTTGTC
>DATHVO010000348.1:0-6300 GCA_035461265.1 Longimicrobiales bacterium | reverse complement strand
ACCGCTACCCCCGGCTGGGCCAGCAGCTCGTACGGGCGCTGGCCACACGGAACGGTCTCCCCCCCGCCACCATCATGCTCGGCAACGGGTCCACGGAGATCCTCCGAGTCGCCGTCCACGCCGCCGCCGCGCGGGGACCCGTCCGCCTGGTGCTCCCCGACCCGACCTACGAGGCCGTCGGACGCTTCGCGGTGCCCTGGGCCACGGACGTCGTCCGCATTCCACTCGCCCCGGACCACGGCCACGACCTCGACGCCATGCGCGCCGCCGCCGGCGCCGCACACGGACCGGTCTTCATCTTCGTCTGCAACCCGAACAACCCCACCGGCGGCACATCGCCCTGCGACGACGTGGAGTCCTGGATACGCGACGCGCCGGACCACCACTTCTTCCTCGTGGACGAGGCATACTTCGAGTTTGCCGACGCACCGGGATACCGCACCCTCGCCCACCTCGCCGTGACGCGACCCAACGTCCTCGTCAGCCGGACCTTCTCGAAGATCTACGGCATGGCGGGCCTCCGCCTGGGCTACGGGATCGGCGAGGCGGCGACCATCCGGCGGATGCAGGCCTTCACGTCGGGGCTCAACATCAATCACCTCGCCCACGCCGCCGGCCTGGCCGCCCTCGATGACGACGACTACATCCGCCGAAGCCTCGCATCCAACCGGGCGGCCCTGCGCATCGCCACGTCCACCCTCGACGAGCTGGACCTGGAATGGCTGCCGACGCACACGAACTTCGTCATGCACCGCGTCGCCGGCGATCTCGAGACGTACATCGGGCATATGCGCGACGCCGGAATCCTCGTGGGCCGGCCGTTCCCGCCGCTCCTGTCGTGGAACCGGGTCTCCCTCGGCAGGCCCGAAGAGATGGGCGTGTGGGCGGACACGCTCCGCTCGTTCCGGCACCGCGGCTGGGCGTGAGGCGGGCATGGGAGAGAAGCCGCTGACCGTCTTCGTCACCGGCGCTACCGGCGTCCTGGGCCGGCCGGTATTGCGGCGCCTCACCGCGGACGGGCACCGCGTGAAGGCCGTGGCGCGCTCCGCAGCCAATGACGCGCTGCTCGGGGAGCTCGGCGCCGTACCCGTGAACGTGGACATCTTCGATCGGAGGGCCGTGGAGCCGGCCCTCGCCGGCTGCCACGCCGTCCTCCACCTCGCCACACGCATTCCGCAGCTGCGGGCCATGGGAAGTCGGGACGCCTGGCGGGAGAACGACCGGCTCAGGGCCGAAGCCACGCAAGTCCTGGTGGATGCCGCACTCGCCGCCGGAGTCTCCGCCTTCGTCTATCCCAGCGTGTGCTTTTTCTACCCCGACGCCGGCGACGACTGGATCGAGGCGGCGGAACCCTTCGAGACGCCGGACGTGATGCGGTCGACACTGGTGGCCGAGGCGGAGGTGGCCCGGTTCACGGCGGCGGGCGGGCGCGGGCTGACGCTACGAATGGCGGGCTTCTACGGCGTGGACGTGCCCTCCACCGCCGAGATGCTCGCGGTAGCCCGGCGCGGCGTCTCGCCGGTCATCGGACGGCCGCGCGCATACCAGCCTCTCGTCTGGGCGGACGACGCGGCCGCCGCGGTGGTGGCCGCCCTCCTCGAGGCGCCCGCCGGGGTCTATGACGTGGTGGACGATGAGCCGCTGACCCGCGGCGAGCTGGTCCCGCTCATCGCCGCCGCCGCCGGCCGGCAGCGGTTGGTGGTGCCGCCCGTCCTCCTCGCCCGCCTCGCCGCGGGGAAGGATGCCACGTTCGCCGCCCGCAGCCAGCGCGTGTCGAATCGCCGTCTCCGTTCCGTCACCGGCTGGCAGCCGCAGGTCCGTGACGCGCGGGAGGGGTGGCGGCGGATCGCGGAGGAGCTGGTGCCCGCGGTGGACGCGTGACCGCCGTCAGAAGAGCGACAGGTTCTCGTCGTCGATGACGGGGCGCCGCCGGCGAGCCCGCGCCGGCGCCGGCAGCACGCCCTCGTGACGGAGCAGCCACTCCTTCCGCCACACGCCGCCGCCGTAGCCCGTGAGGGAGCCGTCCGCGCCGACGACGCGGTGGCATGGGATGGCGATGGCGATGCGGTTCTGGCCGTTGGCCCGGGCCACGGCCCGCACCGCTGCCGGCACGCCCGCGAGCTCCGCCTGGGCGGTGTAGGAGCGCGTCTCGCCGAAGCGGATCCGCCGGAGCGACGCCCACACCCGCTGCTGGAACGGCGTGCCCGTCGGTGAGACGGGGGTGGTGAACTCACGGAGCCGCCCGGCGAAGTACGCTTCCAGCTCCGCCGCCATGGCGCGGGACACGTCGTTCACGCCCTGTGCGAACACCCACCGGAAGCGGGTGGCGAGACGGCTCGCCCGCGCCTCCTGCTGCGGCGCCGACCGATCCGCAAACTCCAGCATGCACACGCCGTCGCCGGTGGCGCCCACAACCATCGCGCCCACAGGCGTCTCCACGCGGGAGAGATGCACCACCACGGGTTCCATCGTGGTAACTTTCATGCTTTGGCTGCCGTCCGCTAGTTTGTTGCCATGAGCGCATACTGCCGGGTCGCGCCCGGGCACCCGTTCCACGGTCCGTACCACGACCGCGAGTACGGCTTCCCGCTGCGCGACGACGACCTCCTCTTCGAGCGGCTGGTCCTGGAGATCAACCAGGCGGGCCTCTCCTGGCTCACGGTCCTGAAGAAGCGTGAGAACTTCCGTCGCGCGTGGGACGGCTTCGACATCGACGTCGTGGCTGCGTATGGCGATGCCGAACGCTCGCGCCTGCTGGCCGACGCCGGCATCATCCGCAACCGCCTGAAGATCGACGCGACCATCGAGAACGCCCGTCGCCTGCAGCGCATCCGCGAAAGCCACGGCTCGTTCGCCGGCTGGCTCGACCACCACCACCCCATGGACCGGGGCGCGTGGGTGAAGCTGTTCCGGTCCACGTTCCGGTTCACCGGCGGTGAGATCGTGGGCGAGTTCCTCATGAGCACGGGCTACCTGCCCGGCGCGCACGCGGAGGACTGCCCCGTCTACGAGCGCATCGCCGGCCTGCGCCCGCCCTGGATGACGGGCTGACCCGCCGCCGGGCGACCGGCCTTTCAGAGTTCAGGGCGAGGACAGGACTGCGCCTTCGGGGAAGTGCAGCCATGCCATGACCGGGTAGTGGTCGGAGCCGTACTGGCCGGGCGCCCGGGCGTAGGCCGTCATGGCGCCGCCCGGCATGCGCGCGAACAGGTAGTCGAGCCGCGCCCGCAACACGACGTGGCTCGTGTGCGTCGGCCCGTCCGGCAGGGCCTCCGGCGTCTCGGGGAAGTGGGGGAGCATGGCCGTGACCGCGGGTTCGGCTTCACCCAGCACCCACGTGTTCAGGTCCCCGCCCAGGACTGCGAAACCCGCCGGCGGCAGGGCCCCCACGAGCCATTCCGCCTGCCGTGCCCGCCCGCTCACGCCGACGACGTCCCGGCCGCCGCGGTTCTCCAGGTGGACCGACGTGAGCTGCAGCGCCCATTCCGCACCCGCGCTCGTCCGTCCCCTGGCCACGCCCGTCACGGCGACACGCCGCTGCCGCACCACGGGCAGTTCCAGGGCGACGGGCGATTCCAGCGGCAGCGTCGCCAGGATGGCATTGCCCCGGTCCTCCCGTATCGCAGCACCCCGTACCCTGCCGTTCTGCATGGACGGCACGTAGATGGCGTGCAGACCGAGGTGCCGGGCCAGCTCGTCCACGGGCAGCCGCTCGCCGTCCAGCGGCTGGCGGGTGATCCGCTCCGCGACCCGCGCGCCATCCACGGGCTGCGGCACGACGGGACCCGTCCGGTGCGTCTCCTGGAGGAGCAGCGCGAAGTGCCGCACAGGTGCACCCGTCAGTGCGCCGCTCCGCAGGTCCGCCACGAAGCGAACCATGTCGCCGCCGCCGACGTGCACGTTCCACGACACGACGAGGAAGGAATCCACTGCTTCGTCCGGCGTCCTCGCCGCCGCGATGGCCACGGCGGGGCCGACCGCGGCGCACCACGCATCCAGCGCCGGCGCATCCGCGCGGGACAGCAGCCAGCGGGCCGGGTCCGCCGCCCCGGCCTGCGTGCTCCGGCACGACGCCGGGCGGCCGGCATCGCCGTGGTCCGGCAGTCCCGCGCACGCAGCGAGCAGGAGCAGGGAAAGGGCGGCGAGAGGGAGGGTGCGCTGCATCAGTCCTGCTACCCCGGTGCGCGGTCCCGGGTCGGCCGCCACTTTCGCCGCGCGGCGGTCGGACCGATCTTGCGCCATTGCCGACCCCGAACAGCCAGCGCCCATGAATCGCGTCACCGTCTCCCGTGCCATTCCCGATGCCGGCCTCCGGATCCTGCAGGATGCGGGCGCAGCCGTCACGGTGCTGCAGCCCGATGGCGAAGCCTTCGTGGACCGGACGGCCCTGCTGGAGGCCGCCGCGGACGCGGACGTGCTGCTCAGCCTCCTCACGGAGCGGGTGGACGAGGAGCTGCTCCGGGCCGGCAGCCGGCTCAGGGGCGTCGCGAACTACGCCGTCGGCTACAACAACGTGGATGTCACTGCGGCCACGGCGCTGGGCATCCCGGTGACGAACACGCCCGGCGTCCTCACCGAGACCACCGCCGACCTCGCCTGGGCCCTGCTCCTCGCCGTCGCCCGGCGCATTCCGGAAGCCCATGCATACATGGCCGGCGGGCGGTACCGGATCTGGGGGCCGCAGCTGCTGCTGGGCGCCGATGTCGGGCCGGGCGCCGACGGCGGGCGCCGCACCCTCGGCATCATCGGGTTCGGGCGCATCGGCCAGGCCGTCGCCCGCCGCGCCCGGGGCTTCGACATGCGGGTCCTCGCCTTCGACCCCTACTCCCGCGACGCCATCGCTGCCTTCGACGGCGTGGAGTACGCCGACCTCGACGACCTGCTCGCCACCAGCGACTTCGTCACGCTCCACGCCCTGCTCAATGAGGAGACCCGCCACATCATCGACGAGCGCGCACTCCGGCTGATGAAGGAGACGGCATGCCTAGTCAATGTCGCCCGCGGCGAGATGGTGGACGAAGCGGCGCTGGTCCGCGCACTGCAACACGGCTGGATCGCCGGCGCAGCGCTGGACGTCTTCGAGCACGAGCCGGCCATGGCGGATGGTCTGGCCGACTGCGCCAATGCCGTCATCGTGCCTCACATCGGGAGCGCAACGGTGGGGACGCGGGACCGCATGGCCATCATGGCCGCGACGAACGCCGTCGCGCACATGCGCCTCGAGCGGGCACCCAACGTCGTGAATCCGGAGGTCTACGACACGGTGGCGTACCGGCAGCGCGTCGGGTCGGCAAGGGCATGACCGCACGCGACGGCAGCGACAACGGCCTGCGGGCGGACGCCGAGGCGATCCTCCGCGCCGCCATCGAGGCCGCCCACCCGGCCCCCCTCGTCCGCCGCGCCCTGGAGTCCGCGCCCGAGATCGCCGGCGCCGGCGACATCCGCCTCGTCGCCCTGGGCAAGGCCGCCCCCCTCATGGCGGACGAGGCGTTCGAGCTCTGCGGCGACCGCATCGTTCAGCACGTCATCATCGCGCCACGCGGCACGGCGGCTCGCCGCCCGGTCCTCCACGGAGGGCATCCGCTGCCGGACGCCGACAGCGTCACCGCCGGCGCCGCGATCCGGGACATCCTCACCGCCGCGGCACCCGACGACCTGGTCCTGGTGCTCCTGTCCGGCGGCGGTTCCGCCGCCGCCGTCCTGCCCCTCGACATCATCGAGGTGGACGAGTACGCCGACTGCATCCGGCGCCTCATGCGGGCGGGCGCGGACATCGGGGAGCTGAACACGGTGCGCCGCCACATCGACGGGTTGAAAGGCGGGCGCATGGCGGCAATGGCGGAACCGGCGACGGTGCTGGGGCTGGTCCTGTCCGACGTGGTGGGCGACGCCCTGGAGACCATCGCGTCCGGCCCGCTCTCGCCTGACCCGACGAGCGCCGGCGACGCACTCCGCGTCCTCCGCCGCTACAGCCTGGTCGAGGAGTGCGCCGAGTCCATCCACCACGTCCTCTCCACGTGCATCCGGACGGGCGAGGACGAGACGCCGGGGCCGGGTGCGCCGGCCTTCGAGCGGGTCAGGGTCCGCATCATCGGCGGCAACGACGTCGCCGTGACCGGCGCCGCCCGCGCGGCGGAGGGCCTGGGGTACCACGTCCACCGTGCAGTGCATCCGGTCACCGGCCCGGCACGGTCCGCCGGCGAGGCGCTGGCGGGGGAGGCGGTTGCGCTGCAGCGGGCGGGCCCGCTCCCGGCGTGCATCGTCGCCGGCGGCGAGACCACCGTCATGGTGCGGGGAGAT
>DATHVO010000347.1:0-17879 GCA_035461265.1 Longimicrobiales bacterium | reverse complement strand
TCCGAGCTCGGTGCGCCCCGTCCCGCTTCAGACCAGGGACGGGAGGGACGGTATCGCGGCCTGTTCGAGGAATCCCGCATGCCGCTCTTCGTCATGTCGCGGGAAGGCGTGCTCCTCGAGGTGAACCGCGCACTCACGGAGCTGTTCGGCCGTACGCGCGCCGAACTCCAGGGCCTGTCGCTCCGTGATCTGACGGCCGACGGCGACACCATCGCGCGCCTCCTCGACGAACTCGGCGGGGATGGGCCGGGCGGCGAGACGGAGGTGGTGTTCCGGCATGCGGCGGGCGACGACATCATCTGCGTCATCAGCGGCGGCGGTCACATGACGCCCGACGGGATGGTGTTCCACGGGACGATCCGCGACGTCACCGAACAGAAGCGCACGCAGGACGAGCTGGTCCGCTCCGCGTTCCAGGACCCCCTCACCGGGCTGCCGAACCGGGTCGTCTTCATGGACCGCCTGGACCGTCTCCTGCGGCACTCGAAGCGCCGGGCCGGCGACCGCTTCGCCGTGCTCTTCCTGGACCTGGACAACTTCAAACAGGTCAACGATCTCCACGGCCACATCGTGGGAGACCAGCTGCTCGTGGCCGTGGCCCGGCGGCTGGAGGCGTGCGTGCGGGAGGAGGATACCGTCGCGCGCATCGGCGGAGACGAGTTCGGCATCCTGCTGGAGACGATCCCGGATGGTCTGACGGTGACGGTGGTGGTGGACCGCATCCGCGACGCCCTCGCCCAGCCCGTAGCGGCGGACGGTCTGGACATGGGCACCACGGCGAGCATCGGCATCGCCCTGAGTGCCAGCGGCTACGACCACGCGGAGGACCTGCTCCGGGACGCCGACGCCGCCATGTACCGGGCCAAGGCGGCGGGCCGCGACGACTACGTCATCTTCGACAGCGACATGCACGACACCGCGGTGCGGCAGCGCCAGCTCGAGGACGACCTTCGCGCCGCCATGGAGCGCGACCAGCTCTCCATCCACTATCACCCTGTCGTCGAGCTCACGGGCGGCGCCGTCACCGGACTCGAAGCGCTCATCCGCTGGGCACACCCGCGCCACGGCATGCTCCTGCCCAGCGAGTTCATGCCCCTCGCCGAGCGGACCGGCATCATCGTTGAAATCGGGTGGTGGGTGCTCCGTGAGGCGTGCCGGCAGCTGCGCGCATGGCAGCGCGACTACCCGGACTCGGCGTTCCGTCTCACCATGAGCGTGAACCTGTCCGCCCGCCAGTTCGTGCACCCGACGCTGGTGGACAAGATCGACGAGATCCTGGAGGAGACGGGCCTCGACCCCGGCCTCCTTCGCCTGGACCTCACGGAGGCCGTCGTCATGCAGAACGCCAGTCTCGCGGCCAGCCTCATGACCCGCCTGCACGAGCGCGGCATCCAGATCTGCATCGACGACTTCGGCACCGGGTACACGTCGCTCCAGCAGCTCCGGCTCTTCCCCATCTCCGGCCTCAAGATCGACCGGTCGTTCATCGGCCAGCTCGAGGCCGACAACGCCGAGCACGAGATCGTCCAGTCCATCCTCGCCCTCGGCAGCAGCATGGCCATCGACGTCATCGCGGAGGGCGTCGAGACGCCGGGCCAGCTGTCACAGCTCCGGCGCCTCGGGACCCGCTTCGCGCAGGGGTTCCTCTTTTCCCTCCCCCTCGACTCCAACGCCACCACCGCACTGCTCGAGCAGACGGAGACCTGACCGCCGGCATCCCCGCTACGGGCGGCGGTGATCCAGGATCCGTTCGATCTCCAGGTCCACGTCCCGCAGGTGGAGCCGCGTCATGCCGTCGGTCGTCCGCTCCAGCGCGCCGCGCACGGCCCGGCGCAGCTCGATGAGCTCGCCCCTCAGCAGGGCACGGGCATCACTGGCCTGGAGCGCTGCCGCCTGGGCGGCCGCGGCTCCGGTCGCCGACGCCGTCGTCGCGGGCGGATTGATGGTACGGTCCGCGGCCTCCACGTAGGCACGCTGCAGGTTGCGACGGTACACGTCCACCACCGGGTTCGCCTGCGCGAGCTCCGTCCAGATGCCACCCCGCAGGTCCGAGAGGTACTCCGCCACCGTGTAGCTGTCTCCGCGCGGGCCCGCCAGCGCCTCGTACTCCACGAGACGGTTGAGCCGGCCCACGGCGAGCAGGCTGTTCAGCAGCGCAGCCTGCGCCGAACGGATGCGTGCGACCACCCCCTCCTGCTCGATACGTCGCAGGACCTCCGCATCGAGGAACATGGACGGCACACGGAAGGCATTCCGGCCGAGGTAGCGCACCGCTTCCCGCTGCCTCGCCTCCGGCAGCGGCTGGAACCGCGGACCCGTGCCGTAGCGCTCCCATGACTCCGCACCCCCGATTACCGCCGCGACGTGGCCGTTGTACCTGCCCCACTGCGCCACCCCCTGCGCGTACAGCTCGTTCAGCAGCCGGTAGTCCTGCCCCGGCCGCTCCGCCACCCTGAGGAGGCTGGACATCACCCGCTCGAGGTTGCGCATGCCCAGCCCGCTCGACTTCACCGCGTCCGCGTCCCCCACCGCGTCCGTCAGGTCGTACGCATCCGCCGTAGCATCGCTCGTGCTCCACCGGAACCACGGCACCGTGTCCTGCTTGCGCGACCACTCGTCGAGGACCGGCCACTCCTCGTCCGGCGTAGCCGCACCCGGGATCGGACGGTTCTGCCAGCGGATCGCGAACCGGTCGTACGGGCCCACGCCCGGGATCAGGAGGTGCGGCGGGATGCTGTCCTCCGGCTGCGCCACATAGTTGAACCGCGAGTAGTCCATGAGCGTTGCCACGTGCCCGCCCATGCGCTCCAGGAACGCCCGGCTGCGCAGGGAGTCCGCCGGGTACATCGCGCTGGCCTTCATGTTGTGCGGGAAGCCAATGGCATGCCCCACCTCATGAGCCACCACGTACTCGACGAGCCTGCCCATGAGGGAGTCCGGAAGCGGCAGCGTCCGGGCACGCACGTCCAGCGGCGACACCTGGATGAAGTACCAGTTGCGCAGCAGGTTCATCACGTTGTGGTACATGTCGACTTCGGCCTTGATGATCTCGCCCGTGCGCGGGTCCACGACCTGCCCGCCCGTCGCGTTCGCCACGTCGGACGGCCGCCAGTAGATCATGGAGTGCCGCGCGTCGTGCATCGACCACGCCGGATCCTCCTCGGGCGACGGCGCCACCCTCGCCGCGATGGCGTTGCTGAAGCCCGCCTCCCGGTACGCCGGCTCCCACGCCTCGATTCCCTGCACCACCCACGGGACGAGCCACTCGGGCGTGGCCCGGTCGATCCAGAAGACGATGGGCTTCACCGGATCCGACACCTCCGCTGCAGGGTCCTGCTTCTCCAGGCGGAAGCGGCGGATGTAGCGCCGGGTGACGGCCTCGTGCTCCGGCCGGCTGTAGTCGATGCGCGCGATGGAGCCGATGCCGACGCGACGGTCGTGCAGGCGCGGACGCATGGGTACCGCCGGCAGCTTCATGAAGCTCCACGAGTACCGCGTCGTCACCGTCTGCGGCCTCTGCGCCGCCGGCGCGGGCGGGCCCGGCGGCCCGGCCGTCGGCGGCGCCTGCGTACCCGTCTGCGTCGCCTCCACGTTCACGTTCTCCGGGAACGCCTCGAACGCCTCGATGAAGCTCCGGTCCGACTGGACCTGCGTCACACCCGCGAACTCGCCGATGTTCGACGTGAACAGCCGCGTCACCTCGATCACCGCGGCGCTGTCCCGGCCGAACGCCTCGATGTTGAAGGACGCGATGATCGCACCCTGCGTCAGCGCATCCACGGCCCGGAAGATGGCCGTGCCGCTGTCCGCGACCATGTTGTACGACCGCTGCCTCAGCAGCACCCGCGGGCCCGACCGCTCGAACACCACCACCCGGCTCGGGCCGCCGCCGAAGAAGCCCGTCGACGCACCCCCCGAGACCGTCCGCTGCAGCACCAGGATCTCCGAGCCCAGCTCCGACGCCGGGATCTCGAAGTACAGCCGCTCGCCCACACGGTGCACACCGAACAGACCCCGCTTCGTCACCGCCTCCTACGTGATCACCCTGCCGTACGGACGCACGCCCGCCGGCGCCGCCCGCGACACCGGTGAGTCCGCCCGCGCCACCGTCGACACCTGGCGGACAGTGCCCGCCGATTCCGCCGGAGGACCCGACGGCTCCGGCGCCGCCACCGCCGACTGCCGCGCACACGCACCCACGCCCATCCCGGTCAGCAGGACCGCACCGGCCGCCCACCTGCTCCAAGGCCTCATCGCACTCACTCCGTTCGATCAACGATGCTGATTGGATACAAAATGAACACCCGGCAGGAGCGTTGTCCAGCGGTTGGGCAGCGTGCGCCCCGGCGTTACTCTGGAGGCAGCCGCGCCGGCGTCTGGCGGGCGCCGGACACGACGGGACAGGAGACGACGGACATGGCGCACATCTTCGGCTCGCCCACGGTGGACAACGGCGGGATCGACATGGCGGTGCGGCGGGCGGCCAAGGCGGGGCTGGAGGCGGTCCAGATCTTCACGGCCATCCCGAAATTCTACGGCGACCGGTCGTCCATCCGGCAGGAGCGGGTGGACCGTTTCCGGGCGGCACTGACGGAGACGGGGATCCGGCCGGAGCATGTGGTGGTGCATGCTGCGTACGTGCTGAGCTGTGCCACGGCCGAAGCGGAGAAGTGGGAGCGGGCGGCGGCTGGCCTGGCGAAGGAGATGGAGCGGTCGAGCCTGCTGGGCGTGGGCGGCGTGTGCTTCCACCCGGGGTCGGCGAGCGACGGCGACCCGGATGCCGCGGCGGAACGGGTTGCCCGGGCCATGACGCGGGCGCTGGAGGGCGTGGACGGCGGGACCCGGCTGCTGGTGGAGAACACGGCCGGCGCGGGGCGGACCCTGGGCCGGAGCGCCCGGGAGGTCGGCGCGATCCTGTCGCACCTGCCCGCCGGCGTGCGGTCGCGCGCCGGGTACGGCCTGGATACCTGCCACCTGTTCGCATCCGGATACGACATCACGGAGGGCCCGGGTCGCCTGGCCGAGGTACTGGATGAGTTCGAGGCGGCGACGGGGGAGCCGCCGGCGTTCTTCCACCTCAATGACAGCGCCGGCGGACTGGGCTCGAACCGCGACCGGCACACGCTCATCGGAGAGGGCTGCATCGGGGTGGACCCGTTCCGGTGGCTCCTCCAGGACGCCCGCAGCCAGGGTGTCCCTCTCATCCTGGAGACACCGCAGGAGGACTACGACGTCGCGGACGACGACGACCGCGCCGATCCCCACGATCTCGCCATGGCCGCCCTCCTCCGGTCCCTCGCCTGAGGGATGGGTCCCGCCGCTGCTCGGCATTTCCCCACACGCGACGCGGACTCCGCCCGACTCCGCGCCTGCGCCTCCCCCATTATTGTGGCAGCGGCGGCCGGGTATTCCGGCCGTCCTGCGTCACACACCGGGCTGGGATGGGAACCGTGTAAGGCAGTTCCCTACAGCCCTGCCGTCCCGGCCCCTACAGATTCGCCGGGCGTGTCGTCATAGATTGGCTGGTGCGGACGAAGCCGCACGGCCCGACCACGAGGCTGTGCGGCTTCTTCGAGTACAGGCCATGATCGCGACCGGAACGGAACGCATACCAGGGTTGATCCCGGCGAGAGTGGAACCGAGAGACGGGCGGACCGCGGACGGCAGGCTGAGCCCGGCGCGCGGGGGCGTCGTCCGCGCGTTCCTGCGGGTACCCCTGTTCTACAAGATCCTGGTGGCCAATGCCATCACGCTCACCGTCGTCGTTGTCGTGGCGACGGTATTCGCGCGGGCGGCGGGCGGCCATGGCACGCTTCTCTTCGCAACCCTGCTGGCGGGCGGCCTGCTGATCAGCGTGATCACGAACGCCGTCATCCTGCGGCTGGCGCTGCTTCCGCTGCGTCGCCTGCAGGGGACTGCGGAGCAGGTGGAGGCGGGCGACCTGCATGCCCGGGTCGAGGCGTCGGAGCTGGCGGACGCGGACCTGGCCCGCCTGATGGCGACGTTCAACACGATCCTGGACAGCGGCGAGGTATACCGGCGGCGTCTGCGCGACATCGCGGCCCGGGCGCTGAACGCGACGGAGGAGGAGCGCAAGCGGATTGCGCGCGAGCTCCATGATGGTACCGCGCAGACGCTGGCGGCGCTGCGGGTGCGCCTGCGCGTGGCGCGGTCGGCGGAGGATGCGGAGACGCAGAGCGCCCTGCTCGAGCGGATAAGTGCGGACCTGGGGGAGGCGACGGAGGAAATCCGCCGCATTGCGCAGGGTCTGCGGCCGCCCGCGCTTGACATGCTGGGGCTGGCACCTGCTATTGAGTCGTGCGCCCGGAGCGTCGGCGACACGACGGGCCTCGAGCTGGAGACGGAGATCACGGGCGTCGAGGATCTCCTGGCGCCGGAAGCCGAGCTCGCGCTCTATCGCATCGTCCAGGAAGCGCTGTCCAATGTGGCCCGCCACTCCTCGGCCCGCACGGTCCGGGTCCGGCTCGGGCCCGTGGGGCGCGCCGTGAGTGTGAGTATCGAGGACGACGGTCGCGGGTTCGCCGTACGCGACGAGATGTCGAACCGCGGCCTGGGTCTGTTCGGCATGCAGGAGCGTGCCGCGTACGTGGGCGGTACCGTGGAGATCGAGAGTGAGCCGGGCCGCGGCACGCGGATCCGGGCGACCATACCCGTGGTGGAGACAGCGCCCTATGTCTGAGACGATTCGGATTCTGCTCACGGATGACCACCTCGTGCTGCGTGCGGGTCTGAAGGCGCTGCTGGAGGTGGAAAAGGACTTCCGGGTGGTGGGCGAGGCGTCCACGGGCGAGGAGGCGCTGGAGAAGACGAAGCAGCTGCGCCCGGACGTGGTGGTCATGGACCTGTCGATGCCGGGCATGGGCGGGCTCGAGGCGACGAAGCGGATCACTGCGGAGTCGCAGAGCAAGGTGCTCGTCCTGACGATGCACAGCGAGGAGGAGTACCTGCTGCCGGTCCTGGAGGCCGGGGGCAGCGGCTACGTGAAGAAGACGAGCGCGGATGAGGACCTGACGAACGCCATCCGGACGGTTGCGCGGGATGAGGTCTTCCTCTACCCCAACGCCGCGAAGCTGCTGCTGCAGGGATTCCGCGTGAAGGGCGACGACGACAAGCCGGACCCGCTGGCGAAGCTGACGGAGCGTGAGCGCGACGTCCTGGCCATGACGTCCGAGGGGTTCAGTTCGAGCGAGATCGGCCAGAAGCTCTTCATATCGCCGAAGACCGTGGACACCTACCGGTCCCGCATCATGGAGAAGCTCGACCTCCGGCACCGTTCGGAGCTGGTCCGCTTCGCTCTGAACACGGGACTCCTGAAGGCGAAGGACTGAGACCGCAGGACGCTGTGGGGCGCCGGTGGATACCCCATGGGTCGTCCGCCGGCGCCCCACGCAATTTCCGGCATTGCCCGACACCGTGACCTTCCCCGCCCGCGTAACCTTTCCGCCAGCTGAAACCTTCGTCCGTGGAGCATAGATGACGGCAAACATCGGCCAGGCGGACCAGGTGGTGCGCGGCCTGCTCGGCACGGCCTGTATCATTGCGGCCGGCCTCGGCGTGGTGGACGGCGCCCTTCAGGCCGTCCTCGTGGCCATCGGCTGCATCGGCGTGTTCACTGCGTCGGCCGCATTCTGCCCGGTCTACCACCTCATCGGCAGGACCACGCTGCGGGCGTGACTGTCGACGGGCGCCGGGCGTGGTGAAGTGGCCGCGCCCGGCCAGCCTGCCCCCTCCGCATCCGCATTCCGACTGAACGACCCCGCACTCCCGGTGTATCCCCCAGGCAGGGATGGGCAGCTTGTATGTAGGGGGACGCCCTACTAGACTGCCGCAGACACCCACCCTGAGCAGCCATGCCGGAGCAGAACACGGAGCCGATGGACGGCAGCATCCCGGGCTGGCCCGTTGCCGACGCCGCGAACGCGCGTCCGGCCTCCTCCCGTGAGGCCATCCAGGACGCGGAGCTCCGGCTGCGCGCGATCTTCGACCATACCCTCCAGTTCATGGGCGTGCTCACCCCGGCGGGCGCGGTGCTCGACGTGAACCGCGCTGCCCTCGAGTTCGGCGGTCTCCGCATCGAGGACGTGGCGGGCCTCCCGTTCTGGGAGACCGGCTGGTGGTCGGGGACTGCGGCGGAGCAGGGCCGCCTGCGGGACGCCATCCGCCGGGCCGCGGCGGGGGAGTCCGTGCGGTACGAGGTGGACCTGCCCGGCGCCGACGGCATGGTGCGGACCATTGATTTCTCCGTCACCCCCGTACGGAACGAGGCGGGTGACGTCGTCCTCCTCATCCCGGAAGGCCGCGACATCTCCGAGGCCAAGTGGGCGGAGCGTGCCCTCCGCGTGAGCGAGGCAAAGTTCGCCGGCATCATCACCATCGCATCGGACGCCATCGTCAGCGTGGATGAGCACTTCGAGATCACGCTCTTCAACCGCGGCGCGGAGACGATCTTCGGGTATACGGCCGCGGAGGTTCTCGGTCGCCCGCTCGATGTCCTGCTCCCGGAGCGGTTCCGGGGCGTGCACGCCGGTCACATGCGCAACTTCGCCGCGTCGCCGGTGGCCGCCCGGCGCATGGGCGAGCGACAGGAAATCCTCGGCCGCCGGAAGGACGGCTCCGAGTTCCCGGCCGAGGCCGCCATCTCCAAGCTGGACCTGTTCGGCACCACCGTCTTCACCGTGGTGCTGCGGGACATCACCGACCGCAAGCGCGTGGAGCGGGCGCAGCGGTTCCTCGCCCAGGCCGGCGCAATCCTGGCTTCGTCGCTGGAGTACGAGAAGACCCTCTCCAGCGTCGCCGGTCTCACCGTTCCGGACCTGGCGGACTGGTGCGTGGTCTACATCCGCCACGAGGACGCCTCGGTCCGCCGCATCGAGGTCGCCCACGCCGACCCGGCGAAGCGGGAGCTGCTGCGGGAGCTGATGCGCTACCCGCTCGACCCGCGCACGCCGCACCCCGTGTTCCCCGTGCTGGAGACCGGCGCGCCGGAGCTGGTGAACGACGTGCAGGACGACTACCTGCGGGCCCTCTCCCTTTCCGACGCGCACTACGACCTGTACCGCCGCCTCGGCCTGGGCTCCCTGCTGGTGGTGCCCCTCATGGCGCACGGACAGACGCGCGGCGCCATGGGCTTCTTCTCCGCGCAGGCCAGACGCTACGGTCCCGACGAGGTCGCCCTCGCCCAGGACCTCGGCGTCCTGTCCGGCCTGGCCGTGGACAACGCTCGCCTGTACCGCGACGCCCAGGCCGCCGTGCAGGCACGCGACGACATGATCGCCGTCGTGTCCCACGACCTCGGCAACCCCCTCAGCGCAATCCGCATCGGCACGTCCCTCCTGCTGCGGTCCATCCCCGTGGCGGAGCAGGAGTCCGGCGGCTGGAAGCACCTGGACTTCATCCGGCAGTCGGCCCACCAGATGGAGAACCTCATCAACGACCTGCTGGACGTGAAGCGGCTGGAGGCCGGCAAGGTCGCCCTCCAGCTGCAGGCGCTCAAGCCGCCGGACGTCGTGCGTGAGGTACTCGACGTCTTCCGCCCCATCGCCGAGGGACGGTCGCTGGCGCTGGAGTCGCAATGCGACGCCGGCCTCCCCTACATCTCGGCCGACCAGCAGCGCCTCACCCAGGTCCTGTGCAACCTGGTGAGCAATGCACTGAAGTTCACCGAGGCCGGCGGCCGGGTCACGGTGGCCGCGCGGCGGGCGGAGGATTTCGTGCTCTTCAGCGTGACGGACACCGGACAGGGCATAGCGCCGGAACACATCCCCCACGTATTCGACCGGTTCTGGCAGGGCAATCGTATCGGAAAGAAGGGCCTGGGACTGGGGCTCGCCATCGCCCGGGGCCTCGTGGAGGCCCACGGCGGGCGAATCTGGGTGGAGAGTGCTGTGGGGGAGGGTTCGACCTTCCTGTTCACCATGCCGGTCGCGAGGCCGCCCGGGGAGTGACCCGGGCGGTGGCGTCAGTGCTGCGGCGCCGGGTACACCTCGGCCGGGGCCATCTCGACGAAACGCGCCCAGTCCCTGGCGAGGGAGACGGTGTGTCCATCCGCGGTGTCGAGGACCAGGACGCCGCCCGTGCCGGCGCGGCAGCGTACGGTCTCGCCCTCCCGGATTCCCAGGTCGCTGCACAGCCCGCGTACGGCGCCGTACATGAATGACAGAATCCGGGCGCTCTCGCCGGGCACCAGGGATGCCAGCGTCCGGGGCGCGCTCGTCAGGGCGTGGGGCATGGCGTCTCCATGGCCGGGTCGCCGGCACCGCCGGCATCGACATCGTGAGGTTGGGCAGGCGGACGGTAGAGCATGACGGGCATCATCGTGCCACGCATCACCTTGTCGGCGACACTGCCGAGGGCGACGCGGGACCAGCCACCCCGACCGTGCGTCGCCATGGCGATCATGTCCACGGCGTGCGTCGCGGCGTAATCCAGGATTCCCAGCGCCGGCACAGTGTGGAAGACGGTGTCCACCGCGACATCGGCACCCCTGGCCTGCAGCGATTCCGCCACGCGGTCGAGATACGCCACCGCGTTGAGGCGGGACTGGGCGGCGCCGGCCTCATCGAAGGCGGGCCCCGTGGCATGCTGCCCGATGACGAACGGAACCGGGAGCACCACCCGGACCAGCGTGAAGCGGGCACCCACCAGCGATCCCAGCCGCAGCGCAGGCCCCAGGATGCCCTCGGCCAGTTCCGAACCGTCCAGGGCGATGAGCACATGCCTCGCCTCGGCCGTGGATGTCCAGTCGATGTCCTGTTCCTTCGGCCGGATGAGCAGCAGCGGGACCGGCGCCCGCCGGACCAGGGCATCCGCCACGCTGCCGACCCATGCCCGGCTGATGCCACCCCGTCCGTGCGTCGTCATGACGACCAGGTCGGCCTCCACCTCGCCTGCATAGGCCGCGATGGCACCGGAGACGGGGCCGTCCAGCAGCTCGGTCACCGGGCTCACGCCTGCCTTCTCCATGGCGCGGTGCGCGACGGACCGGAGGTACTCCTCCGTCTGTGCACGGACCGAGCCGTCCCAGCGCTCGTCGTACACCGGGAGACCGTCCGGATAGACCTGCGCCGTGGGCGGCTCGTGCACCTGCACGAGGTGCAGCCGCGCGCCGCTGCGCCGGGCAATGTCCACGGCCTGCGGCAGCGCGTGTTCGCTGAATGTCGAACCGTCGAGCGGCACCACGATGTTGCGGAACATGTCGCCCCCTTGAACGAGCCTGAACGAAACTAGTCACCCCGGCGGCGGTCGGGTGTCGGCGAACCCTTGATCCTTCGTCGGGGGTACCCCCGCGCGATTCCGCGCGAATCCGGCGGTGTCCGGGGGTGGCGGGACGGTGGGTTCCCTACCGGGCGCCGTCCGTCTCCGGTGGGCAGGCGGCCTACTCGGCCGGGCCGGGCCGGCGTATCTTGCCGGGATGAGAGTGACCGAGCTGTGCGTCTACCCGGTGAAGGGAGCGGCGGGCATCCTCATCAGCGAGGCCCGCCTGGACACCTTCGGCATCGAGCATGACCGGCGGTGGATGATCGTGGGAGGGGACGGCACATTCATCACGCAGCGGAACCATGCCGGCCTGGCACTGCTCGCGACGGCGCTGGAGCCGGACGCGCTGGTGCTGCGGTCCCGCCTCGCCGGCGAGGCGCGGGTTCCGCTGCGCCCGGAACGCGGCGAATCCGTCCGCGTCACCGTCTGGTCCGACGAGGTGGACGCCATGGACGCCGGCGACGTGGCTGCCGCCTTCCTCGAAGCACACCTGGGCTTCCCTGCCCGGCTGGTCCACATGCCGGAGAGCACGCACCGCCAGGCCCCCCTCGGCCATGCCCGGGCCGGCGACCGTGTCAGCTTCGCCGACGCGTTCCCGCTCCTGCTCATCACGCAGGAGTCGCTGGACGAACTGGACCACCGGCTCCGCAGGCCCATCCCCATGTCGCGGTTCAGGCCGAACGTCGTCGTCGCCGGGGCATCGCCCCATGCCGAGGACGCGTGGCGGCGAATCAGGATCGGTGCGCTGGAATGCGACGTGGTGAAACCGTGCGCCCGCTGCGTCGTCCCCACCATCGACCCGGCCACGGCCCGGCCCGGGCGGGAACCGCTTCGCACCCTGGCCGGCTACCGGAGGTGGGACGGCCAGGTCTGGTTCGGCCAGAACGTCATCCACCGCGGGACGGGAACGCTCCGGACGGGCGACCCGGTGACGGTGATCGAGACCGGACCCGCCCGGCCGCCCATCGAGCCGCCGGCCGGACTCAGCGCAGGAACCGCTGCAGGAAGTCCGCCGACCGCCTGAACGCCTCCAGCCAGTTGCCGTGGCGGAGGAAGCCGTGGACCTCGTCGATGAAATACAGCTCCTCGAAGTGGACGTCGCCCTTCTGCCGGAGCCGCCGGACCAGATCGATGCTCGCCTCGAACGCCACGTTCCGGTCGTCGTCGCCATGGATGATGAGGACGGGTGACGTCCAGGTCGCCATGTCCGCCACCGGGCTGGCCCGGAACGCGATCTCGCGCGCCGTCCCGCCATCCGCCTGCGCCGCGGCGATGCCTGCGGGTACGGGCCGGCGGCCGTACCAGCGGGCCGACTCGTTCCAGTCGTGCACGCCGTGGAGGTCCACCCCCGCCTTGAAGATTTCCGAGTTGCGCGCCAGCCCCAGCGCCGTCAGGTAGCCGCCGTACGAGCCGCCCCACAGGCCGATCCGTTCCGGGTCCACCCGCTCGTGGCGCTGTAGCCAGAGCGCGGCGTCGAGCACGTCACGGTACTCCGACGCCCCGGCCCGCCCCACGCCCGGCGCGTTCCGGAACGCCGTGCCGTAGCCGATTCCGCTCCTGTAGTTCACCGACATCACGACGAACCCGTTCGCCGCCAGGTACTGGTTGAAGGCGTAGGCGTTGTGGTAGTACTCGCGGTTGTGCCAGCCCAGCAGCATCTGGCGCCGCGGGCCGCCGTGGAGGAAGAGCACGGCCGGATGGCGGTCGCCCGGACGGGATTGCGCGGGCACGAAGAGCTGGGCGTGGACCGTGATCCCGTCCTGCGTGGTGTATACCACCTGCTCGGGCTTCACCATGCCGGCCAGCGGGAACGCCGCGGGCAGCGGCGAGATTCGCGTGGCGGCCGACATGCCGAGCTCGCGCCGGTAGACGCCGGCGGGTTCCGCGTGGTCCGATCGCAGGTACGCGATGGACCGCCCGTCGGGCGCGGGGGCGGGATCCCACGCAATGGCGTCACCCGCCTCGATCCACTCCGTGTGTCCGTCGTGCAGGCGGATTCGCGCAAGCTGGCGGTGGTCGATGGACCGGGTATTGACGCTGACCCACACCCATTGCCCGTCGTGCGACAGGCTCGCGCCCTCGACAATGCCGTCTCCGGACATCAGCGGCCGGGCGTCCCCGCCCCCGGCGGGAATCGCGTACAGCTGGTTCCAGCCGGTCCACTCGCCGGGCACCACGATGTAGCCATCGCCGTACATGACGTCGTAGCTCCCCGCGACGGCCCGCGGGTACGCCACCGTCGCCCCGTCGGCCGCCGGTGCCGTCGGCGACGCCCACAATTCACGGGACTGCCCGGAGCGCAGGTCGACGCTCCACACGCTGAATCCCGGCGAGCCGGCGACGTACCGCACGAAGGCGATGCTCGTACCGTCGCGTGACCAGCGCGGCATGGCGTCCCGGTCCACGGTATTCGTGAGCCAGGTGAGTCGGCGTGCGGCCATATCGAAGACGCCGAGGATCGCCCGGCCGTCCCGCGCGCTGGTGAAGGCGATGCGAGCGCCGTCCGGCGACCACTCCAGCTCGCCCAGGCTCGAGCGGACGGAGAACAGCCGCGCGGGCTGTGGCGTGCCGCCACCGGAGGCGGCATCGACGTCGAGCAGCATGGCGCTGCGGCCGTCCACCCAGGCGACGCGTGCGCCGGTCGGCGCGACGACGGCGTTCACCGCCGGGCCGAGGCGGACGGGGTCGCCGCCACGGACATCCACCAGCCAGAGGTCCCGCGACGCGCCGGCGATGTCGCTCGTGGGATTCGCCACCTCGCCGTCCATGTTCGTGCCGTGGCCGCGGATGTAGATGAGCCGGCGGCCGTCGGCCAGGAAGCGGAGGGCGGACAGGTCGCGCCCATCGTCCTCGTCGTATCGCGTCACGCGGCGCGGCTCCCAGCGTGGCGCCTCCGCCACCCAGACGTCCCGGCGCCCGCGGTCGTTCGCCAGCCACGCGATGCGCCCGCCATCCGGCGCCATCACGAGTCCGGACGGGAACGCGTTCGACAGGACCTGCTCCAGGCTGAACGCCGCGGCACCCGCGTCCTGCGCCCGCGCCGGTCGCGGCGTCGTCAGCGGGACGGCCCAGTATGCCGCCAGGATCGCCAGCGTCACAGCCATGCGTTTGGTCATGTGCGTCTCCGGTTGGTGCCGGGATATAGTTAGGCGGGGCGTACGTCCATGTCGAGGGGCGGCGGCCCGGAACGGGTGGACATTTCCGTGCCTGCGCGCGGTCGGCATGGCGGCGTGCGATTGACAGCGCGCCCCTCCCCTTCGATTTTCCCGCATCTTCCCTCTGCCCCACACAACCAGGGACATGCTGATGATTCTTCGACATGCCGGCCGTGGACGCGGCACGGTCCTCGGCCTCGCATTCGGCGCGGCCGTGGCACTGCCCGGCGTCGCGCACGCGCAGTTCGTGGAGCCGCCGGCGCCCGCCGCGTACGCGATCCGGAACGCGACGGTCGTGCAGGCGGACGGCACGCGCACTGCGGGCCAGACCATTGTCATCCGCGCCGGCCGCATCGAGGCCATGGGCGCCGGCGTCGCGGTACCGCCGGACGCGCAGGTCATCGAGGGCGACACACTGTTCGTCCATCCCGGCATCATCGACGGCGCCGGCACCGTGAAGTTCGAGTTCCCCGCGGACACCACGAGTCGCGAGCGGGTGCGGGCCTGGGATCCGCCCCGCACGGTGCAGGGCTACATGCCCTCGCGCCGCGTGCTGGACCATCTCGCGGCGACGGGTCGCGATGTCGCGGATCTCCGGCGCCAGGGCGTGGTCGCCGTGGCCGTTCACCCGCCGTCCGCCGATCCCCTCATGCCGGGTCGCGGCGCATTCCTCGTGCTGCGCCGGGATGCCGCCACTCCCCGGGCACTCGTGGCCGATCCCGTCCTGCCGCCGCTGCTCACGCTGCGCGGTGGCCGCGGCGCCTACCCCGCCACCGGGATGGCCGTCGTGCAGTGGTACCGCCAGCTCTTCATGGATGCGCAGCGTCAGGCCCAGGTGACGCAGGTGGCGGCCGCCGACCCGCGGGCGGTCATCCCGCCACCCTACGACCCGGACCTCGCCGTCGTGCAGGAGATGCTCAGGGAGGGCCGCGTCTTCATCGTGGCCAACCAGGCGGAGGAAATCCGCCGGGCACTACGCCTGGCCGAGGAGTTCCGGCTCCGTCCGGTCATCGTGGGTGGCGCGGAAGCGTGGCGCGTCGCCGACGAGCTCAGGACCAGGAACGTTCCCGTCCTCGTGGACGTGGACTTCCCCACCCCGCGGCGCTGGAAGCCGGAGTCCGCCGACACGGCGGCGGCCGCAGAAGCGCCCGGGACCGCGCGGGAACGCCAGCAGTTCGAGGACCGCTACGCCAATGCGGGCCGCCTCGCGCAGGCCGGCGTCACCTTCGCCCTGGTGAGCGGCGGGCGCGGCGACCTGCGGGCCGGTGTCCGGAAGGCAATGGAGTATGGCCTTGCCGAGAACGCCGCACTGCGCGCTGTGACGGCCACGCCCGCGGCCATCTACGGCGCGGCCCGCCTCGCCCGCATCGAGACAGGGCTGCCTGCCAGCCTCGTGGTTACCGACGGCCCCCTCTTCGGGAAGGACACGCGCATCCTCTTCACGTTCGTGGAGGGCTCGCCGGAACGCGGCACGGACGCCCGCGCGCGGAGCGACGCCGGCGCAGCCGCCGAGGGCGGCGACACGCCGGCCGGCGACATCGTCAACGTCGCCGGCACCTGGCGGGTGGAGGTGCTGACCGACGAGCGGCAGACCGTCAGCATGCGCCTCGCCCAGGAGGGCTCCACCGTTACGGGCAGCATGGAAGGTCCCATGGGCAGCGTGCCGCTGACCGGCCGCATCGAGGGCGACCGCCTGACGCTCTCGGGCACGCTCAACATCGGCGGCCAGAGCCTGCCGCTGACGTTCACCGGCCGCGTGTCCGGCGACGACGCGAGCGGGACCGTCGCATCGCCCATGGGGGACGTGGAATGGACAGCACGGCGCACCGGACCGGGAGCGCAGTCATGACGAAAAAGGAGACCATGAGCAGAGTGACATTGCGCACCGCATCGCTGGCCTTGCTGATCGCCGCACTCCCGGCGTCCGCGTCGGCGCAGGAGGTCCTGCTCCAGACGGAAGCTCGCCCGGCGCCGAAGGGCTCCCTTCTCATCCGCGACCTCGATGAGGTGTGGACGGCGACCGGTCAGGTCCTGACCGGTGTCTCCATCGCGATCCGGGACGGGCGCATTGTCGCCATCGGCAACAACGTGCAGGCGCCTGCCGGCGCCACCGTCATCGACGGGCGCGGCATGACGGCGATGCCCGGCATCGTGGACGAGCACTCGCACATCGCCATGGGCGCCGGCACGAACGAGGGCACCGCGCCCGTGGTGCCGGAGGTCCGCGTCATCGACGGGCTCGACCCGCGGGACTGGGGAATCTACAACGCCCTGTCCGGCGGAGTGACTACCGCCCAGATCCTCCACGGCAGCGCGAACCCCATCGGCGGCCAGAGCGCCATCATCAAGACCCGCTGGGGCCTGGACGACGGCTTCCGCCTTCTCGTCGAGGGCGCGCCGCGCACTGTGAAGTTCGCCCTCGGGGAGAACGTCACGCAGAAGAACCGCAGCACGCCCACGGAGCGCTTCCCCTCGACACGCGCCGGCGTCGAGGCCGTGTACGACCAGGCCTTCACCGCCGCGCTGGAGTACCGGCAGGCATGGGCGGACTACCGCCGCAATCCGCGGGCGCATCCGGTACCGCCCCGCCGGGACCTGCGGCTCGAGGCGCTGGTGGACATCATGGAGGGGCGTATCCGCGTGCACGCCCACTCCTACCGCTCCGATGAGATCCTGATGCTCATCCGGGTGGCGGAGCGCTACGGCTTCACCATCGACGCGTTCACGCACGTGCTCGAAGGCTATCGTGTCGCCGACGAGCTGGCGCGCCACGGCGCCGGTGCCTCCACGTTCTCCGACTGGTGGATGTACAAGCTGGAGGCGTTCGACGCGACACCGTACAACATGGTGATGATGCACAACCGGGGCGTCCTTACGTCCATCAATTCGGACATCCCCTGGCTGCAGGCATCCATGCTCTACGAGATGCAGAAGCCCGTGAAGTACGGCGGCGTCTCGAAGGAGGACGCGCTGCTCATGCTCACGCTGAACCCGGCGAAGCAGCTCCGCATCGACCACCTCGTCGGCTCCCTGGAAGTGGGCAAGCACGGGGATGTCGTGCTGCTGAACGGCGACCCGTTCAATACGTTCACGCGAGTCGAGAAGACGATCATCGAGGGCCTCGTCTACTACGACCGCACGGACGAGGTCCGGACGCGTGGCGAGCCGGTGCGCACCATCACGAATGCGCCGGCGGTGGCGCCTGCCGCGGCGGAGCGGCCGGGCCCGGTGCTGGCGCCGCTGGTCACCACGGTGCCGTCGGCGCCGTCATCCCACAAGCTCACGGACCCCATTGACCGCTCCCCGGTCGTCGCCATCACCGGCGCGACGGTCCACCCCGTCACCCGCGCGCCCATCCCCGACGGCGTCGTGCTCATCCGCGATGGCGTCATCGCGGCGGTGGGCGCGTCGTCGGAGGTACAGATCCCCGCCGTCGCCCGCCGCGTG
>DATHVO010000346.1:0-9001 GCA_035461265.1 Longimicrobiales bacterium | reverse complement strand
GCACGACCACGCGGCTGACGGATCGCCTCCACGCCGCGGGGGTCCCCACCATCGCCATCATCGACCACCACGCGCCCCAGGGCCTGCTGGAGGCCGACTTCACGGACATCAGGCCAGTGGGCGCGGCGGCGACGATATTCGCGGACTACCTGCGCAGCGGCGAGGTCCTGACGCTGGACGACGGGAAGGAAGCGCATGCCCACCTGGCCACGGCCCTGGTGCATGCCCTGCGGAGCGAGACGAACGGATTCATCGGGGCCGGAGCGGAGGAGTACGCCGCCGGCGCATTCCTGAGCCGGTTCGCGGACCAGCAGCTCCTGAAGGCGATCCTCCGCGTACAGCGGACGCGGGGCACAATGGAGGTCATCCGGATTGCCCTCACCGACCGCGTCGTGGCGAGCGGCTTCTCCATCGCCGGCGTTGGATACCTTCGACACGCCGATCGCGATGCCATTCCCCAGGCCACGGACTTCCTGAAGACGGAGGAGAACGTCCACACGGCCATCGTCTACGGCATTCTCCTGGGCCAGGGCGATCGGGAGGTCATCGTGGGAAGCGTGCGCACGAGCCGGGTTACGCTGGACGTGGACCAGTTCCTCAAGGCGGCGCTGGGCAGCGATGCCAGGGGGCGCTACTACGGCGGCGGCCGCAGCCGGGCCGGCGGCTTCGAGATTCCCGTGGGCTTCCTCGAGGGAACGGCGGACGCCGAGCAGATGCGTCTGAAGTGGGAGGCGTTCGATCAGCGGATCCGGGGCCGCCTCCTCCGGGCGGCGGGACTGGACGGGACCGGGGAGGACGAGGACTGAGGCCGTCCTACCAGGCCAGGCTCCATTCGCACACGTCGCCGCCGCCGGCCCCGCAGCGGCTGTGCTCGACGGCGCGCGTCTTCCCGGTGTAGAGCAGGACCTGCTCCTCCATGAATCCCGTGAAGAGTGCACACCCCGTCGACGTGCCGTCCACCCGGGCCGTAAAACAGTCCGTGACACTCACGACGAAGGGCTTCACGGCCGTCACCTCCGTACCGGCGTTGAGGTGCCGGAGGGCGCGGACGCCGGCGCGGCGGGCGGAACGCAGGGCGAGGGCGGCCGGGCCGTGGCGGAGGAGCCGGGCTACGGGACGCGGCCGCGTCTCGAAGTGGAACCTGGCGATGCGCTGCCCCGTCTCCCGGAGGATGGGCTCGGCGTCGGGACGCCGGAGTACCAGCCGGACCAGGCTGGCGACCTCGTTCAGGCCCACCTGCCGGCCCGACCGCTGGTCGCTCTCGTAGCGGCGGATCTGCGTGTCCACGATGCCCGTCAGGCCCAGCCGCCGGGGCAGGCTCACGGACAGGTCCTCCTCCTCGAGGACCTCGCCGGGGTGGTCGTGGGCGCGGACCGACTGCAGTAGTGCGAGGGGGAACGCCGCCGTGACGGTGCCCTCGAAGCGCGGTTCCGCGCCTTCTTCGTGCTGCGACATGAGTCCCTTCCGGTGGTCACCCGCAGGTGCGGGCTGAAGCGCCAGCAATTTGCGTATCGGGAGGCCGGCTGGCTAGGGGGTTGCACCGGCCGCCCCGCCCAACTGGTGGTGTCCGCGGTGGCGCCCGCCCATCGCCGGTGTCGCGGCCTTCGGTCGGCCCGCATCCTGCATGAACGGGGACAGTCGATCCGATCCCGGTCAAGCGAGGCAACATGGTGGAGCCGCACTGCATTTTCTGCCGAATAATCGGCGGCGAGGAGATGGTGAGTCTCGTTCACGAGGACGACCGGACGCTGGCGTTCCTCGACATCCAGCCCATGAGCAAGGGCCACACGCTCATCGTGACGCGCGACCATTACGAGACGCTGTTCGACATGCCCGAGGACCTTGCCGCGCACTGCCTCGCCGTGGCGCGGCGCATCGCGCCGGGCATCAAGCGGGCAATGAACGCGCAGGCCATCAACATCTTCAGCGCCAACGGCCGGGCGGGTGGCCAGGACGTCCCGCACTTCCACCTCCACCTCATACCGGTGCGGGAGGGCGAGCCGTTCGCCCTCCAGCTGCCGCTGCCGGATGCGCCGATCCCATCGCGCGCGGACCTGGACATCACGGCCGCACGCGTCGGCAGGGCGATCCAGGAGGTGGAGACGGTCCCGGCCTGAGACGGTCCCGAACCGGACCGCGCCGCGGGATCCGGCCGGGGGAGGGCGCCACGCCGCCTTCCCCCGGCTGTCTTTTCCGGTGGCGGGGCCGGGCGTACGTTGTCCCGATGCGACGCTATCCTGCATACGATCCGCCCGAGTACGTGGCGTGGGAGCCGGACCCGGCCCTGGTCGCGGAGTACCGGCAGCGCCTCGAGACCGATGCGGCGCGGCGGGAGGTCGTCGCCGGGCTGGACGAGGCGGCGCTGCTGGGTCTCTATGCCGGGCTGCTCCGCTTCCGGCTCCACGACATCGCCCTGAAGCGCTGGGTCCGCCGGGGTGTCATCTCGAAGGCGTGGCTGGGCACTGGGGAGGAGGCCGTGACGGTGGGGTCCGTCCACGGGCTGGAGCGTGGACCGGGGCGGGACGTCGTGGCGCCGATGATCCGGAATGCCGGTGCGTGCCACGAGATGGGGATGCCGCTGGACCGCATCTTCGCCGGCTACCTCGGCACTGCCGACGGGCCCAACGGCGGCCGGGACGGACACTTCGGCGACATGTCGGCCGGCGTCCTGCAGCCCATCTCGCATGTGGGACAGATGGTGCCCGTGACGACGGGCATCGCGCTCGCCTTCAAGCAGAAGGGCGAGGCGCGGGTGGCCCTCACCTGGATCGGCGACGGCGCCACCAAGACGGCGGCCGTCCATGAAGGCCTGAACCTGGCGGGCGTCCTGAAGGTACCGGCGGTGTTCATCCTGCAGAACAACCAGGTGGCCCTGGGCACGCGTCTGGAGCAGCACCAGCGCGACGGGTTCGACGGCTGGCCCGCGATGTACGGGATGGCCGGTGCCCGCGTCGATGGGAACAACGTGCTGGATGTGCACGCCGCGACGCGGATCGCCGCGGACCGGGCCCGCTCGGGTGGCGGTCCGACCCTGCTGCTGGTGGAGACGTTCCGCATGGGTGGTCACGCCACGCACGACGAGGCGGAAGCACGTGCGACATTTCCGGCTTCCCTCTTCGAGCACTGGGGCCGGCGTGACCCCATCGGGCTGTACGAGGAGTACCTGGCGGGCGAGGGCATTCCGCGGGACCGGCTGGCGGCCATCGAGGCGGAGGTGGCGGCGGAGGTGGAGTCCGCGGCGGAGAGCGCCCTCGAGCGGCGGGCGGCGGCAACGCCGGACCCCGCAACGGCGGAGTACGACGGAATCAGCGCCGGCGTGCGGCAGCCAGGCAGCGCAGAGCGCACGGCCGGCGCCGGCTGAGCGATACATCAAACAACGAACCGAGGAGCAGATGACAGCACTCGAGCACGGCGTACCCACGGCGGCCCCGGACTTCCCGGAAGACCCGCGCGAGGATGAGGAGAGTCCTGAACGGGACGACTCGCCACGCATCACGCCGACGGCGCTCACGGAGGACACGCGCAACCTCCTGTTCAAGGCGCGTACGCTCATCATCAGCGGAGAGGTGAACCAGAAGCTCGCGGCCAACGTCATCGGCCAGCTCCTGGCCATGGATTCGCTGTCGAACGAGACCATCACCATCTACATCAACTCGCAGGGCGGCCACGTGGAGTCGGGCGACACGATCCACGACATGATCCGCTACGTCCGTTCGCCGGTCCGCATGGTGGGGACGGGCTGGGTGGCCAGCGCAGGCGCGCTCATCTACGTGTCGGTCCCGCGCGAGCGGCGCTTCTCGCTCCCGGCGACGCGCTACCTGCTGCACCAGCCTGCGGGCGGCATGCGCGGCACGGCGGCGGACATCGAGATCGAGGCCCGGGAGATCCTGAACATGCGCGAACGGCTGAACCGCGTCTTCGCGGAGCGGACGGGCCAGTCCCTCGAACGCATCGCCGAGGACACGCGGCGCAACTTCTGGCTGTCGGCGCAGGGCGCGCAGGAGTACGGCCTCGTCGGGAAGATCATCGAGACCGCGGACGAGCTGGACTGAAGGCGTCAGGCGCCGTCCGCGACCTCGAGGAACTGCCGCAGTATGCGGAACGTGAGTCCCCAGATGACGAAGTCGCGGTAGACGAGGGAGGGGAAGCGGCCGCCGCCGGGCAGATCGATGCGGACCTCGGAGAGGGCCGACGTATCGCGGAGCGCATCGACGGGGACCCACAGGGCGGCCTGCACCTCCCGGGAATCGGGCCGTGCCCGCGTGTCCGGCGGCACCGCAAGGACGAAGGGCGCGATGACGATGGGTGGCAGGAGTGGCGTGGACGGCGCGATCTCGTCGAGGGCGCCGATGAACCGCCCGGTGCGGCCGAGTTCGATGCCCACCTCCTCCTCCGCCTCGCGGCGGGCAGTTGCGAGGAGGTCGTCGTCAGCGGGGGCGCGGCGCCCGCCCGGCAGCGCCACGTGACCCGACCACGGGTCGCCCTGCAGCTCGGCGCGACGGATGAGGAGCAGCTCGAGGGCGGAGCGGGCACGCACGAGCAGCGCGACGGCTGCTTCGCGGGCGACGCCATCCCGCTCCATTGCCAGGGCAGGCCGCGACTCGAATACCCGGCGCAGCCGGCCTATCCTCGGATCATCCTCCATGCCGACAGAGTAACAGACGCCCGCACCGTCAACAAACCACTCACAGTACAGCAGTCCGAGAGCGTCGAACCCCGCGGGTACTGTCGTGTAGTACCCTTCGTGGAACACGGCGCGCACCCGACCCGGCGGGACCGGATCCTGAGGCGAGACCGCTTCCGGTGTGTCTACTGCGGCGCGGACCACCCCGCCGACGAGCTGACGCTCGACCACGTCGAACCGCGGATGCGCGGGGGCGACGGTTCCGAGGGCAACCTCGTGGCGTGCTGCCGGGACTGCAACGCGCTGAAGGCGGGCCAGGCGGCGTGGTCGTTCCTGGCGCGGCGGCCCGAGACGCGGGCGACGTTTCTCGAGGCCATCCGGACCAGCGACGGGCGCCATGCCCGCCCGGTGTGGGACCGGCTGGTCCGGGCGATCGTCGAGGCCGCCGTTGAGGAGCCGGGTCCGCCCGGTGGGGACTAGCGCGCGGGTCACCGGCGGTTCCGCAATACGCCAACACGCGAGAGGCGGAGTTCGATGACGAACATCCGACGCCAACTGCTGCTGCTGGTGCTGGCGGGCGCCTCGGCATTCTCCGGCTGCACGCGGCCGGAGCATGCGGGGCTCCCGCCCGACGTGCGGCGGGAGCTCGCGGCGGGTCGGGCCGGCCTGAACGGCTGGCTCGCCATCGAACGGGCCGGCGAAGTGCCGGACGACGAGGCGGTCATCGGACTGGGCTACGCGGAACGCCTCCGCCTGGGCATGGGCAGCCCGTTCCGCCTCGTCGAGGCGGCCCTCCGGGACCCGCGGCTGTCCGACTCCACACGCCACACCGTCGCCTGGGCGCTCCTCTCACGGACCCTCGCCGGCGAGACGTACGAGGTCGATCCCGTCGTGCTCGACCGGATGGGGCTCGGCAGCTCCTCGCACTGGCCGGGCATCGGTCCCTACCACCTCCGCATCATCGAGAGCGCCATCGCCGAGTCCCGGGACCCGCGCGCCGGCGAACTGGCCGTCCGGCTGGCGTACATGCTCGCGGCCATGGAGGGGAGTGTACCGGACCAGGCGCCACGGATCGCCGCCCGTGTCGCCGCCCTGATCCGGGACCGCGAGCTGGCCATGGCCGACGTCAGCCGGCTGCTCCGTTCCGCCGAGGCCGTCCAGGGCGACCCGCTCCGCGCCATCGCACGGTGGCGGTCGGAGCGCTACTTCGCCGTGGAGGCGCCACTGCTGACGGCGCTGTCCGAGGCGGCGGAGCGGGACGCACTGGATCTCGCCCCGCGCCTCGCCCACTCCGTGCGCATGCTGGCGCCTCGGCTGGGGGAGGGCCTCGGAGTGCGCTGGGGGCCGCCAGACGTTCGGCCGTCCCTGCTCACGCCCGCCACGGCGGCCCGGCTGGAGGAGTTGGCGGACGCGCTGAACATGCCGCCGCAGGCGCCCGTGGCCATTGCCGCGCGGGCGTACCGCCAGGAGCTGGTGGGCCAGCGCTGGCTGGGCGAGGTGGAGATCGCGCAGCGACAGCGCTTCGCGGAGACGGACAGCGAGGAGCGCTTCGTCGCTGGATACGCCCGCCTCGTGCGCCGCTCCCCCTACGACGTCGCGCCGTCCCTCACGGCGCTGTGGGCGGCGGTGGCCCTGCGACCGTACGCCCAGGAGCAGGTGTGGTTCCCGGGTTTCGGCGGGCCGACGGCGCGGGAACTCGAGGAGCGGTTCGGCTTCGCACACGTCCGGTTCGCTGACGACGTACCCGCGGAGTGGCGCCCGTACTTCCGGACGATGCTGGAGTCGTCCGTCAGGGACATGCAGCGGGTCCTGCCGGCGCTGGACGTGCGCGGCCTGGGCGTGCGCTTCTCCCGGACCGTCCGGGGCGAGGCGACGCTGGCGATGCACGACCCGCGGGTGCGCGAACTCGTCCTGCCGCCCGGCAGCTCCGCGGGTACCCTCGCCCACGAGATCGCCCATGACCTGGACTGGCAGGTGGCGCTGCGGCGATACCGGGTCCGGGGCGACTACGCAACGGACCGCGCGTCCCGCGACACGCGCGACCGGCTCGCCGTACGCGTCAGCCAGCTGGCGCAGGACGCCGCCATGGATGCAGCCGGTTCCGAGCGCCTCCACGCCCACGCCCGCCGGCCTGCGGAGAACTTCGCCCGGGCGGTGGACTGGTTCGTCGCGGCGAGCCTGGCAGCACAGGGTCGGACGAACGGCTACCTATCGTCCGTGCAGGACGACATCCTCACCGGCTACGGCACTGTGCGCCCGCCGGACCTCACGGGCAGGGCCGGCGACGCGCTGATCAACATCCTCGACGAGGTTGCGCCGCTGTACCCGGAGACGCGGGACGTCTTCGGCCGGACGTACGGCTCGGGCCGCACGCTGCGGGCGCTCGACCTGGTCCGCCGGATGTACGAGCTGGAGCTGCCGGACCCGGAGGCCGTGCCCATGGTCCTCGCCGGCGCCCACGCCCGCCTCGCCGCGCCCGTCCTCTCCACGATCCTCACGGCGCGCGGCCAGAACTTCGCGGCGGTGGACGACTGGATCTGCCGTGCGCCCGGTGGCGCATACGACGGCCAGCTGGAGCAGGCCCGCCGGCGTCTGGTGGTGGAGAGCGCCGCGGCGCGGGCCCGGGGCGTGGCGATCCAGCACGCGCGGCTCCTGAACGGGGAGGCCGGCGCGCGCTGGGTGGCCCGGCGCTTCTACGGCGGTCCGTGGCCCATCCAGGAAATGGGTGAGGAGATGGAGCAGATGCTGCTGGATCTGGTGGCAGAGGCCCAGGCGGTGGCGGAAGTGCCGGTACGGAGGCAGGCACCCGGTTTCGAGCTCCTGTCCACGCCCCGGCAGTGCCAGGTCATCGCGCTGTCGCGGCCGGCGTCAGACGCCGTGTACGCCCGGTCCCCAGATGATCTTGTGCAGCTGGACCTGATAGCGAACCGGCAGCCGGTCCTCCAGTATCCATTCGGCGAGCTGCTGCAGATCCAGGGCGCCCCACACCGGTGAGAAGAGGATCGCCCGCAGCCGGCCGTCCTGCACCCGCACGTCCAGACCGCGTTCCCGTATCGTTGTCCGGGCCCACTCGTAGTCGGTGCGGCTCGCGACGACGAACTTGACCTCGTCGCGGTCCGTGAGGTGGTCGAGGTTGGACCACAGGTTCCGGGCGGACTCACCCGAATCCGGGCACTTCAGATCCATGATCCGATGCGTGCGTGGATCGAGCGGCGCAATGTCCACCGCGCCGGACGTCTCCACGAGAACGGTGTAGCCCCGGTCGAGGAGACGCTCCGCCAGCACGAAGGCGTTCCGGTGGATGAGCGGCTCGCCGCCGGTGATCTCGACCAGCGGCGTCCCGATGGCGTCCACGCGGGCGACGATGTCATCGACGGTCATCTTCTCGCCGCCGTGGAACGAGTACTCCGTGTCGCACCACACGCAACGCAGCGGGCAGCCCGTGAGGCGGACGAAGGTACAGGGAAGCCCGGCCCAGGTGCTCTCGCCCTGGATGGAATGGAAGATCTCGGTGATGCGCAGGAACACGCCTACTTCCGTGCGAACATGAACCCGAGTGGCGACTCGCGCAGCACGGAATTGACGATGAACAGCACGTTGGCCGGCCGCTCCGCCATCCGTCGCATGAGGTACGGGTACCAGGCGTCGCCGAAGGGCACGTAGACGCGGAGGTTGTAGCCGGCGTCCACGAGCTGCCTCTGCAGATCGCGCCGGATGCCGTAAAGCATCTGGAACTCCCACCCGGACGCGGGCAGGTCCTTCTCCCGGGCGTAATCCCGCGTGGCCCGCACCATGGCCTCGTCCTGCGTGGCGATGCCGGCGTAGACCCCGTCACTGAGCAGCATCTTCATGACGGTCACGAAGCCGGAATCGACATCCGCCTTGTCCTGGAAGGCGTACTCCGCCGGTTCGTGGTACGCGCCCTTGCACAGGCGGACGCGGGCGCCCAGGAGATTCGCCTCGCGGGCATCGTGGGCCGTGCGGTAGAGGTACGACTGGAGCACGATGCCGATGTTGCGGTAGCCCTCCTCCCAGAGGGACCGGAAGAAGTCCAGCGTCCGCTGCGTGTGGGGAGTGCCCTCCATGTCGAAGCGGACGAAGACGTCGTGGACTTTCGCGGCGTCGAGGATGCGCTTCACGTTCGACCGCAGGAAGGCGTCGTCCCAGTCCCCCGCGTTGTCCGGGGTGGCGCCCTTCCCGGGCCGCGGCCAGCGCGGCGTATCCGGCGACGGTGCCGCCCTGCCGTTGCCCATGCGCACGTCCTGCCCCATCTGCGTGAGCTTCAGGGAGACGTTCACCCGTTCGCGCAGAACGGGGTCCGCGGCGATCCGCCCGACGGCAGCCACGTACATGTCCGCGGCGGCGGTGGCCTCCTCC
>DATHVO010000345.1:0-11244 GCA_035461265.1 Longimicrobiales bacterium | reverse complement strand
GATCTTCCGGCGGGAGCGATGCAGGCGGTCCAGCATGCGGTCACGCTCGCGGTCGGAAGCAGGCGCCCCGGTCACGGTGGCCCGGTCGAGGTCCAGGAGCAGCGCCGTGAGAGCGGCCACCCCGTTCCCGTTCCCGTTCCCGTTCCCGCTCCCGTTCCCGTTCCCGTTCCCGTTCCCGCTCCCGTTCCCGGCAATGAGGATGTTCCGGAGGTTCAGGTCCGCGTGGTGGACGCCGGCTTCGAACGCGGCGCGCAGGAGGGTGCCGGCGGCCCGCCACGCCGCGATGCGCCCCGGCTCGTCCAGGCGTGCATCCCCCATGGTGGTCTCGGCCAGGTCCATGCTGTCGGGGACCAGGCGCGTGGCGATGTCCGCGCGGTACAGGATGCCGGCGGGGTAGACCACCACCGCCACCACCTCCGGCGATGCGACCCCCCGCGACCGCGCCGCCGTGCTCGCGCGCAGTTCGCGGAACGGCCGCGGCTCGCCATGCCGGACGTAGGCGTCCCCGAGGAGCCGCGCCACGGCGCCGCCACGGCGGTAGTGGCGCACGACCCAGTCGCCGTCGGACCCGCTCACCCCCCAGGCCGTTCCCCGGCCCGTGAACGCGCGGCGGGCCGGCTGACCCGCCGCCCACGCGTGGAGCGAGCCGGCAGCCGCAACCGCCGCCCGGACGGGCTTCAATGCGGACGGGAGCGCGACCACAACGGCGCCGCGCTCCCGCTCCATCTCGTACCCCGGCGGCACGGCCGCCCGCATCGTCCCCGCCGTGCCGCTCACCGCTCGCGGTAGACCGCCACGCGAAGCGGCGGCTCCACCGTGAAGCGGAAGTACAGCCGGTTCGTGCCGGCCACGACCTGTGTGCGCTGCGTATGCCGGGTCTTCGGGTAGTCCGTGCCCGCCTCGCTCTCGATGACGACGACGCCGTCGCCCGCCGCCGCCGCGACGGCCGTGAGCTGGGCCTGGAGCGACTTCAGCAGCTCGTCCTCCGCGACGTTCTGGACCTCGCCCTCGGCGGCGGCCGTCAGCTCGTGGGTCTCCGCCTTCTCCCACGCCTCCTGGAACTCCTCCACCGCCATGGACCACTCGTTGTCACGCCGGAACCCGATCTCGTTCATCGCGTGGGCATCGAAATTCGGCTCCACGCTGTGCATCTTCGTGCCGTACCGCCTGACGATCACTGCGCCTCCTGTCCGCGAGTCGTTGACCGACCAAGATCCCATTGCGGGGACCGGCAAGCAAGCCGCTCCCCGCACAGGACAGGTGCGCCGATGCGGCGGCCGGTCGAGACGGCCGCCCCGTCCTACAGCACGATTACGTACTGGAACCACTCCGCGACGGGCGTCCCGTCCCGCCGCGCCGGGTTGAACACCCACTCCGCCGCGTCCCGACGGAGGCGCGAATCGAACCGCGAATCACCGGAGGACGGTGCGAGCCGCGTCGAATCCGGCACCACCCGCCCGCGCTCGGAGACGAATACGTAGACCGTCACGGTCCTGCCCCGCACGCTGGCCGGTCTGTCGCTGGGCGGCAGGATCAGGCCTCGCGGCGTCGGCGCCACGACCCGGGACGTGCCCTCCTCGCCCGTACCGCCATCGCCCCGTCCCGTGCCCGAGGCGGTGCCCGGCCCCGTCTCCGGTCCGCGACCCTCCCCCGCGGAGGGCGCCTGGCCCAGCGGCTGGGCCTGCGTGCGGGTAGGCTCCTGCTCCTCCACCGGCTGCGGCGCGTCGGGGACCGGGATGGGGATCGGCGTCTGCTCCTCCGGAATCGACGGCGGAGTGATCTCCGTGTATGCGATCACCTCCATGCCGCCGCCGGCCGCCGCCTGCGGGTCGCCCGCCCGCTCGCCGGCGGCGGAGCGGGGCACGTCCGGGACCACGACGGCCTGGCGGAACAGCAGCACGAGGATCAGGTGCACGATGATGGACAGGACGAGGGATGCGCGCAGGGCGCCATCCCAGCGTCGCTGGAGCATCGTCCAACGTCTTTCCACGTTCTGCTGCATGCTTCTCCCGGCGTTTCAGGGCCGGGATCTGGTACACCCGGCGGGGCTCAAAGTACCACCGGCCGACGCGTTTGCGGATCACTGCAGGGACGGCCCGTCGTGGCCATCCTGGCGGACGTCGTGCCCCGAATCAGGCCGCCCGCGAGCCGCCCGGCACCGCCGCTTTCCCGGCGCCCGGCGCCCGGCTACACTACCCGCCATGATCCGTGCACCCGCGCGCCGAGCCGCTCCGTGATCCACGACATCGTCATCGTCGGCGGCGGCATCAACGGCGCGGGCATCGCACGGGACGCCGCCCTCCGCGGCCTCGATGTCGCCTTGTTCGAGCGCGAGGACTGGGGCGCCGGGACCACCGGCGGGTCCACGCGCATGATCCACGGCGGCGTGCGCTACCTGCTCTACGACATCCCCACGACGCGGGTCTCGTCCATCGATGCCGGGCGAATCCGCCGCATCGCTCCGCACCTGACCTGGCGCATACCGTTCCTCTGGCCGCTCTACCCGGGCGGCAGGTTCATGCGGGAGGCCACGGAGGCCTTCCTCTCGGCGTACGACGTCCATGCCCGCAGCAAGGGCGGCCTCCGCCACGCCCGCCTGTCCGCCGACGAGGCCCGCCTCCTGGAGCCCGGCCTCGCAGCCGACGTGCAGGGCGCACTCACGCTGGACGAGTGGGGCTGCGACACGTACCGGCTGGCTGCCCTGAACGCCCTCGATGCGAAGGAACACGGCGCGGCGGTGCACACGCATACCGAGGTGATCGCGCTGCTGCGCTCGGGTCGCGACGTACGCGGCGTGCGGGTGCGTGACCGGATCACCGGCTCCGAGCGCGACGTCGAGGCCCGCCTCGTGGTGAACGCCACGGGTCCGTGGGTCCCCGGCGTCGCACGCCTCGCCGACGCAGAAGTCGCCATGCGCCCCGGCAAGGGCATCCACATCACCTTCGAGCGGCGCATCGGCAACTACGGCCTCATCATCGAGGGTGTGGACGGCCGGACCATGTTCCTGGTGCCCCACGGCGCGGAGACCATCGTCGGCACCACGGACAACGACTACTACGGCGATCCCGCGGACGTGGACCTTTCCATCACCCGGGACGAGATCGAGTACGTCATGGAGGCGGCGGCGCGGGCCATGCCGCAGGTGCGGGAGTGGCGGCCGCTCCGGGCGTGGGCCGGCGTTCGCAACACGATCTTTGAGTGGGGCGTCGACGCGGACAGCCTGTCCCGCCGACTCGAGATCGTGGACCACGCGGAGCGCGACGGCATCGCGGGCCTGCTCTCCGTCGTGGGTGGAAAGCTGGCCGCATACCGCATGCAGGCGGAGGAGGTCGTGGACCTGGTGCTGCGGCAGCTCGGCCGCCCGCAGTCCGCATGCACGTCCGGCGACGTGCCGCTGCCCGGCGCCGATGCCGCGCCGGACTTCATTGCGCTGCACGGTGAAATCCCCCTCCCGCCCGCAGCCCTGGAGCGGGTGTGGCGGCGCGTGGGCAGCCGGATCCGGGAGGTCTTCCGCGACGCCGGCCCCGCCGACCTCGCGCCGGTCTGCCGTGCCGAGGCCGTGACGGGGGCGGAGATTCGCTACACCGTGCGCGTCGAGGGCTGCCGCACGCTGGAGGACCTGTTCCGCCACGCCCACGTCGGCGCGGGCGGCTGCGACGGCAGCGACTGCGCTGCGTCTGCGGCGCACATCATGATGGAACTGCTGGACTGGTCGCCTGCACGGACGAGGGCCGAGCTCGAGGCCTTCCGGGACAGCCGCTGGACGGGCCGGCGTCCCGTCCTCCGCGGCGCCAACCTCGCCCTCGAGGAGAGGCTGCGGTACTGACCTCCATCAGTGCCGGATGTCCTGAGACCCGGCGGTACCGGCGACACCGGCACACTCCGGACCGCGCCGGTCAGCGCGACGGCGGGAAACCGCCCAGCAGCGGGACCGGGTCCTCCGCCCGGCCCCAGCGCCATACCTCGAAGTGGAGGTGCGGACCGGTGGCATTCCCCGTGCGCCCCACGGCGCCGATCACCGCACCGCCTCCCACCCGCTCGCCAGCCCTCACGTCGATGCGGGACAGGTGCGCGTACAGCGTGCGCACGTTCGAGCCGTGGCTGATGACGACGCTGAGGCCGTAGCCACCCCACGCGCCGGCGTGCTCGACGCGGCCGGACTTCATGGCCCGCACCGGCGTACCCTCCGGCGCGGCGATGTCCACGCCGTGATGCAGCGTCGGCGACCAGCCGCGCATCCGCACGCCGTACGGCGAGGTCATGGTGCCACCCACCGGCCAGCGAGGGATGGAGCAGGCCGAGGCGAGCAGACTCGCCGCAACGACCGCCAACAGCAGCACGCGTCGTTTCATCGCACGCAACGTACGCCGCACGGGCGCCGCCGGCTACGGCCGCATCGGGTTGCAGTGATGAACCCGCCTTCCTACCTTCCGCGAAGTCGGCTTCGCGCATGCGTTCCGCCACCCGTACCGGTGCCCATGGCCTCAGGCAAGCGAACACGCAGGCGCGGCGGCATGTCGCTCCGGCCCGCACCCAAGGGCCGCGCCATTGACCCCCGCGTCCTGGACGAGATCCGCGTCCTCCTCGGCGACGCGCCCCGCCGGCCGGACCTCCTCATCGAACACCTCCACCGCATCCAGGATGCGTTCGGACACCTGACCATCGCGCACCTCAACGCGCTCGCCCTCGACATGAGCCTCGCGCCGGCGGAGGTATACGAGGTCGCGACGTTCTACCACCACTTCGATGTCGTGCGGGACGGAGAAGCGCCGCCACCCGCCATCACCGTCCGCGTGTGCGAGTCCGTAACCTGCCACCTCGCCGGCGCCGATGACCTGCTGCGCGACCTGCAGCGGGCGCTGCCGGCGGATGAGGTGCGCGTCATCCCGGCGCCGTGCGTCGGTCGATGCGATGCCGCTCCCGTGGCCGTGGTCGGCCGCAACCCCGTCGGCTACGCCACGCCGGATGCCGTCGCCGCTGCCGTGAGCGACAACCGCACCGAACCGGACCGCCCCGCATACACCGGCTACACGGACTACCGCGCCCGTGGCGGCTACGACATCCTGATGTCGTGCGTGAACGGATACCGCCCCATTGACGACGTCCTCGCCGCCGTCGAGGCCGCGGGGCTACGCGGCCTCGGAGGCGCCGGATTCCCTGCGGCATCGAAGTGGAAGTACGTGCGGGCGGAGCCGTCGCCCCGCGTCGTCGTCATAAACGCGGATGAGGGCGAGCCCGGCACGTTCAAGGATCGGTACTGCCTGGAGACCGATCCGCACCGTGTGCTGGAGGGGATGCTCATCACGGCGTGGGCAGTGGACGCAGACGACGTCTTCTTCTACCTCCGCGATGAGTACGCCGCCTGCCGCGCCATACTCACCGGCGAACTCGCGGAGCTGGAGGCGCGCCCGCCGTGCAGGCTGCCGCGCATCCATATCCGACGCGGCGCCGGCGCGTACATCTGCGGCGAGGAGAGTGCGCTCATCGAGAGCATCGAGGGCAAGCGGGGCGAGCCGCGGCTGCGGCCGCCATTCCCTGCGCAGGCGGGCGTATACGGCCTGCCCACCCTCGTGCACAACGTCGAGTCGGTGTTCTGGCTCCGGGACATCATCGAGTTCGGCGGCGACGCGTTCCTGCGCCGGGGCGGCGACGGCCGGCGGGGCGTGCGCTTCTATTCCGTCAGCGGCCGCGTTGCCCGGCCCGGCGTGTATCTCGCCGGCAACGGCATCACGGTGCGCGAGCTCATCGACAGGGCCGGCGGCATGGCGGACGGCCACACATTTCACGCCTACCTGCCCGGCGGCGCGTCCGGTGGCATTCTCCCCGCCGACCTGGCCGACATCCCCCTCGAGTTCGGCGCACTCGACGAGTACGGCTGCTTCATCGGCTCGGCAGCCATCGTCATCCTCTCCGACCGGGACAGCGTCCGGGAGGTGGCCCACAACCTGATGCGGTTCTTCGCCCACGAGTCATGCGGCAAGTGTACGCCGTGCAGGGTAGGGACGGCGAAGGCGGAGCAGCTCATGCGCGCGCCTGCCTGGAACCTCCCGGTCCTGGACGACCTCGCGCGGGTCATGAGCGATGCATCCATCTGTGGTCTCGGACAGGCGGCTACGAATCCGCTGAAGAGCGTGCGGCGCTTCTTCCCGCAGGAGCTGGAGCAGCCATGAGCGGCATCGACGGCCATTCCACCCGCGCACCGCTGGCCCGCGCCGGCCGGCCCGACCGCAGCGCGAACCCGCTGGGACCGCAGGGCGCGGAGACGTCCGTCACCCGGCTGGAACGGCGCCTCGGCTGGGTGGGATCCGGCGAGTACGACGGCGACGACGTCACGTTCACGCTGGACGGCATCGAGATCGTCGCGTTCCCGGGTGAGACGATCCTGGAGGCGGCTGCCCGCCACAATGTCGAGATTCCGCACCTGTGCTGGATGGACGGCATGCGGCCGGACGGGAACTGCCGGGCGTGCGTGGTGGAGGTGCAGGGGGAGCGGGTGCTGGCGGCGGCGTGCTGTCGCCGCCCCGTGGCGGGCATGAACGTCATGGCCACCAGCGAGCGTGCAACCCACGCCCAGCGCCTCGTCATCGAGCTGCTCCTGGCGGATGCCCCGGGAACGCCCCACGACCCCGACTCCGAGCTGGCCGGCTGGGCGCGCCACTTCGGCATCGACGCGCCGCGCTTCCCGGCCCGACGCCAGCCCGCACCGGACTACTCCCACGCCGGCATCGAAGTCCGCCTCGACGCGTGCATCCAGTGCACACGCTGCGTCCGCGCCTGCCGGGAAGTGCAGGTCAACGACGTCATCGGCTACGCCTTCCGCGGCGCCGACGCATTGATCGTCTTCGACTTCGACGACCCCATGGGCGAGAGCACGTGCGTCGGCTGCGGCGAGTGCGTGCAGGCCTGCCCCACCGGCGCGCTGCTGCCGTCGCTGCCCGCCGTCGTCGCCGGCGCCATGATGGAACGGGAAACGCGGCCCGCGGCGGACCACGGCCCGATGGTCGCCGCGGATGCGGACACCGGCGACGATGCGCCCGCCCGGCTCGTCCCCCTCGTGCGCCTGAACGGCGCCACGGCACCGGCCGCCGGCTGGGCGAGGGCGGAGACGTCCGTGGACACGCTGTGTCCCTACTGCGGCGTCGGCTGCCAGACCGCGCTGCACATCGCCGACGACCGCATCCTCCGCGTGACGGGACGCGACGGACCATCCAACCACGGACGGCTCTGCGTGAAGGGCCGCTTCGGCATGGACTACGTCCACCACCCGCAGCGCCTGCTCACACCCCTCATCCGCCGGGCCGATGTACCGAAGGACGCGGACCGGCTCCTCGACCCGGCACGCCCCCTCGATGCCTTCCGGGAGGCGACGTGGGAGGAGGCCCTCGACGCCGCGGCCGACGGACTCCGCCGCATCCGGGACGGCCACGGCGGCGGCGCCCTCGCCGGCTTCGGGTCCGCGAAGGGCAGCAACGAGGAGGCCTACCTCTTCCAGAAGCTGGTGCGCGTCGGCTTCGGCACGAACAACGTCGATCACTGCACCCGACTCTGCCACGCGTCCTCCGTGGCGGCCCTCATGGAGGGGCTCAGCTCCGGCGCCGTCTCCAACCAGGTCGCCGATGTGCAGCACGCCGACTGCTTCATCGTCATCGGCGCCAACCCCACCGTGAACCACCCCGTCGCCGCGACGTTCATGAAGAACGCCGTGGAGCGTGGCGCGAAGCTCATCCTCATCGACCCGCGCCGCACGGAGCTGGCGCGGCTGGCCACCCACGTCCTGCAGTTCCGACCCGACACCGACGTGGCACTCCTCAACGCGATGCTCCACACCATCGTGGAGGAGGACCTGGTGGACCGCGACTTCGTCGCACGCCGCACCCACGGCTACGACGACCTCGTCTCCACACTGCGGCCCTACAGCCCCGAGGCCATGCAGCACCTGTGCGGCATCCCCGCGGACATCATCCGCGCGGCGGCACGGCTCTACGCCACGTCGAAGACCTCCATGATCTTCTGGGGGATGGGCATCTCGCAGCACGTCCACGGCACCGATAACGCCCGCTGCCTCATCGCCCTCGCCCTCATCACCGGCCAGGTGGGACGACGCGGCACCGGACTCCATCCGTTGAGGGGCCAGAACAACGTGCAGGGTGCGTCGGACATGGGGCTCATCCCCATGTTCTATCCCGATTACCGGTCCGTGGAGGATCCTCAGGCGCGGGCGTACTTCGCGGAGCTGTGGGGCCGGGCCGACCTCGATCCCGCGAGGGGCCTCACCGTCGTGGAGATCATGAACGCGGCGAAGCGCCGGGCGATTCGCGGCATGTACATCATGGGCGAGAATCCGGCCATGTCGGACCCCGACGTGCAGCATGCCCGCGAAGCCCTCGCCGGCCTGGACTGGCTCGTGGTGCAGGACCTCTTCCTCACGGAGACGGCCGCCTTCGCCGACGTGATCCTCCCGGCATCGGCGTTCCCGGAAAAGACGGGCACGTTCACGAACACGGACCGCCGTGTGCAGCTGGGAAGGCAGGCGCTGCGGCTGCCCGGCGGCACGCGACAGGACCTGTGGATCACGCAGGAGATCGCCCGCCGCATGGATCTGCCATGGGACTACGCCGGTCCCGCCGACGTCTGGGCCGAGATCCGCCGGGCGGTGCCGAGCTGCGCAGGCATCACGTGGGACCGCCTCGAGCGGGAGCACGGAGTCACCTACCCGTGCGTCGATGAGGGCGACCCTGGGGAGGAGGTCATCTTCACGGAGCGCTTCCCGACGCCGGACGGGCGGGCGCGCATCGTGCCTGCGGATTTCATCACGGCCGACGAGCTGCCGGACGAGGAGTATCCCCTGGTCCTCATCACGGGTCGGCTGCTGGAGCACTGGCACACCGGCTCCATGACCCGGCGCTCCGGCGTCCTCGACGCCATCGAGCCCGTGGCCACGGTGAGCATCAATCCGGACGACATGGACCGCCTCGGCATCGAGGCCGGCGGGCCGGTGGCGCTGGAGACGCGGCGCGGGCGCATCGTGGCCATCGCCCGCCGCGACGGCGCCACGCCGCGGGGCAGCGTGTTCGTGCCGTTCGCCTTCGTGGAGGCCGCCGCGAACATCCTGACGAACCCGCGGCTCGACCCGTACGGCAAGATCCCGGAGTTCAAGTACTGCGCGGTCCGGCTGAGCGCCGCGCCCGAGGGGGAGCTGGCGGGCTCGACGTACGGCGCGGCGTCGGAAACCCGGGGGGACAGGCCCCCGATTCGCGTTGCGGCCGACTCGTGAATGGTTTTGCTACAAATCGGAGGTTTCGCGTCCCCGGGACCAGGCGTGTCGCGCCGCCGGATGTGGCCGCGGGTTCACCATGACACCGCCTGCCGGGCGCTGCCATGTCCGCGCGGGTCGGAACGCGAATCGGGCGCCTGTCCCCCTTCCGTCGCCAACCGTTATATTTCCCGGGCCGCGGCCCATATCGCCGTGACGCCGGCACCCGTACCCCTCCTGGAGGTTCATTGACGGCCGCGGAAGCTGCTGCATCGGGCACCGCCGGGCAGACCCACGAGCCCATCCGGCTCTCCACCCGGCTGGGCGGCTTCATCGAACTCACGAAGCCAGGCATCGTGCGCATGGTCCTCATCACGGCGGGGGCCGGTTTCTTCCTCGCCGCCGGTACCGCCCTCGAGGTCCTCGTCCTGCTCCATACGCTCTTCGGCATGGGCCTCGTCGCGAGTGGCGCGTGCGGGCTCAACGAGTACGTGGAGCGGGAGGCTGACGCGCGCATGAACCGCACGGCGGACCGGCCGATACCGTCCGGCCGCGTCGCGCCGCGGGATGCCCTCCTCTTCTCCGTCGCGCTGTCCGTGTTCGGGCTGGTCCACCTCGTCGCCTTCGTCAACACCGTGACGGCCGCGCTCGTGGCGCTGACCCTCCTCAGCTACGTCCTCGTGTACACGCCCATGAAGCGGCACACCTGGACGGCGACGCTGGTCGGGGCCGTGCCCGGGGCGCTGCCCATCCTGGCCGGGTGGACGGCGGGCGGCGGCGCGATCGATCCCGCGGGCCTCAGCCTCTTCGCGATCCTGTTCTTCTGGCAGATGCCGCACTTCTATGCACTGGCGTGGATCTACCGGGCGGACTACGCCCGGGGCGGGTTCCGCATGCTCACCACCATCGATGCTGGAGGCGCACGGACGGGACGGCAGATCGTGCTGTTCGGGGCAGCCCTGCTGGTCGCCAGCGTCCTGCCGACGCTCCTCGGCATCTCGGGCCGGCTGTACGCGGTCGTGGCGATCCTGCTGGGTACGGCGTTCCTCGCCCTGGGCGTGGGCATGGCGCTGCGCCGTGACGACCGCCGCGCCATGCGCCTGTTCCTCGGGTCGGTGGCCTACCTGCCGCTGCTCCTCATCACAATGGTCATCGACCGCCTCATCGCCTGACACCCCCACCCGCACGACGGAATGCGACCCCCTCGCCGCCGAGGCGCGGGCGGGACATCGACTGCGCGCCGGTCGACAGCTCCGCGTCGAGGAGACGGACCATGTCGAGGACGGTCCGGGCCGCCCGGACGTAAAAGCCCGGCTGGATCCCTGCCAGGTCGTCCGTCGCCCTGTGGTAGTCCCGGTGATCCTCCACTCCGAAATAGAGGAAGGGAATGCCGGCGGCGTGGAACGCGGCATGGTCGGAGAGCATGGTCCAGTCGTCGCCAGGCCGTCCGCCGGGCGCGTCGTGGCCCGGGATGAGCCTGACCGCGGCGGTGGCGGCCACGGCCTCCACGTACGGCAGCAGGTCGGGGTAGTGATGCGTCCCCGCGACGTACAGCTCGCCGGCATCGCTCCGTCCGATCATGTCCATGTTGATGTTGATGGCCATGGAGTCGACGGGTACCGGCGGATTTGCCACAAAGGCGCGTGCGCCCTGCAGACCCATCTCCTCGGCGTCCAGCGCAGCGAAGATGATGCTGTGGCGCGGTGGGTTGGCGACGAAATACCCCGCGAGGGCGAGGAGCGCGGCGGACCCTGACGCGTTGTCGTCCGCTCCGTTGTAAATCTCGCCGTTGCGTATGCCGAGATGGTCGTAGTGCGCGGTGATCACGATGTAGCGCCCCGGCCGCTCCCTGCCGGGCACGACGCCGACGACATTCGCCCCATCCATGTCCGCCGCCCGGCGACTGAAGCCGAACGGCTGGAGGAACGACGCGCCGGTCCCTGACGGCAGCCGCTGCGCGTACGGCTGGAGGCCGCGTTCCCGGAACGACC
>DATHVO010000344.1:0-8646 GCA_035461265.1 Longimicrobiales bacterium | reverse complement strand
GTGGCTGCTGAGCCTGGAGGGGGACGCCGAGGTGGTGGAGCCGGCGTCGCTGCGGGAGGAGCTCGCGCAGATGGCGCGGGACGTGGCCGAGGTGCACGGGGAGGACGCCGATGCCCCCGCCTGAGCGGACCACCGCCGAGGCGCAGCTCGAGCGGATCCTCTACATCCTGCCCGCCGCCGCCCGGGAGGGCGGCGCCGACATCGACGAGCTGGCCCGCGCGCTGGGCGTGCAGGCGACCGTGGTGCTGCGGGACCTGGAGGAGGCGACGGCACGGACCTTCCACCACCCGGGCGGCGCCACGGAGACGTTCACCATATACGTGGAGGGCCGGCGCGTCCGGGTTCATGCGCCCACGGAGTTCCGGCGGCCGGTACGGCTGAATGCCCGGGAGATGCTGGCTGTGGGGCTGGGCCTCCGTACGCTTGCCGCGGAGGCGGACGAGGAGGAGCGGTCCCGCCTCCTGGAGCTGGCTTCCCGCCTGGAGGCCGAGCTGGCCGCTCCGGACTACGCCGTGCGGGTGGAAGCGCCTTCGCCGGGTGACGAGCACCTCAGCCTCAGCCGGGTGCCAGCGCCCGCCCTTGACCGGGACGCTGACGTGATCCCCATCCGCCGGCGGCGTGAACGTGTGCCGGACAACGTGGAATACGACGACGACGCCCGCTTCATGCTCGCGTTCGACGACGACGGCTTCAGGGGTGTCGTGGCGGACGCCATCGAGTTGGGCCGCATCTGCTCCCTCTGGTACCTCAAGGCGGGGGAGCTTACGCCGTCCCGTCGGTTGATCGCACCGTGGCGGTTGATCTACGCCGAGGGGATGTGGTACGTCGCGGCCCACGACGTGGAGCGGGACGGCCTCCGGTTCTTCCGCATGGACCGGATCCTGGACGCGTCGCTGGAGTCCGGGTCCGTGCCGGAAGCGCCGGCCGGGCTGGATGCGATGCTGGCGCAGGGCGCGCCGTTCATCGCCAGCGACGAGGTCGAGGTGGGGGTCCGCTACTCGCCCCGGATCGCCCGCTGGATCACGGAGCGGACGGAGTGCGAGGCGGAGGAGGACGGCAGCGTCGTGGTCCGGCACCGCGTCGCCGACCCCCGGTGGCTGGTGCGGCATGTCCTCCAGTATGCCGGCGACGCCGTGGTCGAGGAGCCGCCTGCGGCCCGGACCTGGGTCGCCGACGCGGCTGCCCGCATGGCCGCGGGCGCCTGATCCTCCGGCGGGCGCGAGCGGAGGACAGGCCGGTGGGCGCGCCCGCGGACGACAGTTCCTGGATCCGGGTCCTCGCGGCCGTCATCGAGAGGGAGGGCCGGTGGCTGCTCTGCCTGCGACCGGCCTGGAAGCGTCACGGCGGCTGCTGGGAGTTCCCGGGAGGGAAGCTGGAAGCTGGCGAGGGCCACGTCGAGGCGGCCCGGCGTGAGCTGCTGGAGGAACTGGGCGTTGCGGTCGTGGAGGCCGGCGACGTCCTGTGCAGCCGCCATGACCCGGGTTCCCCCTTCGTCATCGATTTCGTCGCCGTCCGGATCAGCGGCGAGCCCCGGCCCCTCGAACACGATGACGTAAGGTGGGTGACGCCGGACGAGGCTGCCCGGCTGCCCCTGGCTCCGGCGGACAGGTCATTCGTGGAGGAATGCCGCTGACGGGGGCGAGACGCCACGGATCGGGGGTCGCAGGGTCACTGGCCGCGGCCGCGCAGAACCCCGGCGGACCTGCAGCCGCATCAGAGCCTGCGCGGGGTCGGCTCCTTCCGCTGGTACCGGCGGCGGGGTGCCGGCTTCGCCGGGCCCGCGGCGGGATCCACCGACCTGAGTCGCGCTTCTACCGCTCGCGTCGCCTCCTCGAGTTGTCTCAGCAGCATCTCTTCCGCGGCCGCCTCATGGATGAGGTGGCGCACTTCCTCCTCTTCCGTCCGCCCGTGCTTCGCCGCCCGCGTCGCCAGGGCGTCCAGCTCAACCTGCGGTATCCCACGAATCGTCAGGTCCGGCATGCGGGCCTCCAGTTCGCCGTTCGTACTACCCACAATGTACGAACGCCCTGCATCCCGTTCGATACCTACGGTCGGGGTTCGGGCCGGGCGGACCGGGCCGTCGGTGGCTGCCTGCGCGCGGCCACCGGTTGCAGCGGGCGACCGCCCACGCCATCCTGAGCCCGGAGCCCCTTCCGCGCGGGCGGTGCGGGCCTGGTAACGGCCAAGACCGGAGAAGCAAAGATGCGCGACTGGCAGCGTCGCCTCGCTTTCCCCTGCATGCTCGTCCTTCTCGCCGCCCGGGTGGCCGGCCAGGAGCCGGATCCATTCCTCTGGCTCGAGGAGGTGGAGGGCGAGCGTGCGCTGGCGTGGGTGGCCGAGCGGAATGCCGCCACCGTCGCGGCCCTCTCCGGCCACCCGGCCCATGACGCGATCTACGGCCGGGCCCTCGAGATAATGGACTCGGACGATCGCATCCCCATGCCGTCCATCCAGGGGGAGTGGATCTACAACTTCTGGCAGGACGCCACCAATCCCCGGGGCGTCTGGCGCCGCGCCGACTGGGCCGCCTATGCCGGGGGCGAGCCCGAGTGGGAGGTCGTCCTGGACGTCGGTGCCCTCGTCCGCGCGGAGGGCGTGCCCTGGGCCTTCGGCGGCGCCACGTGTCTGCCGCCCGAATACCGGCTGTGCCTCGTGCGGCTGTCCAGGGGAGGCGCCGATGCCGTCGAGATCCGGGAGTTCGACACCGCCACGCGCGAGTTCGTGCCCGGTGGCTTCCACCTGCCCGAGGCCAAGCAGAACGTGGCGTGGTTCGATGGCGATGCACTCCTGGTCTCCACCGATTTCGGACCCGGGACGCTGACCACGTCCGGCTACGCCCGCATGGCGAAGCTCTGGCGGCGCGGGACGCCGCTCGCGGAGGCCGAGCTGATCTTCGAGGCGGCGGAGACGGACATGTCCGTGGGCGTCGGCGCCCTCATCCGGGCAGATCGCACCTACCACGTCCTCATGCACCGGACCGACTTCTACACGGGATCGACGTACGTGCTGGAGGACGGCGAGCTCGCCCGCATCGATGTGCCCCTCGACGCCACGACGTACCTCGCCGCGGACCGGCTCCTGGTCTACCTGCGCTCGCCGTGGGAGGTCGGCGGCCGGACATTCCAGCCGGGCGCACTCATCGACCTCGCCATGACGGACTTCCTTGCGGGCAGCCGGGACTTCCGCCTGGTCCTGCAGCCCGGTGACCGGCAGTCCGTGAACAGTGTCGTCACGACACGGGATCACATTCTGGTGAACATGCTGGACAACGTCCGCAGCGAGATGCGCCGCTACACGTTCGACGGCGGGAAGTGGTCATACCGGACCGTGCCCGCCCCGGAGATGGGCACGGTGCGCGTCGTCGGGACGTCGCCGTACACCAACCGCTACTTCTTCACCTACAGCGGCTACACGCAGCCGACCACGGTCTACCTGGCGGAGGAGGACGGCAGCGTGCGGGAGGTCCAGCGCCTGCCAGCCCAGTTCGATGCCACGGGCCTCGCGGTGGCGCAGTACGAAGCGATGTCCCGTGATGGCACGCGCATCCCGTACTTCGTCGTCCACCCGACGGACATCGCGTACGACGGCGGCAATCCCACGCTGCTGTATGCCTACGGCGGCTTCCAGGTGGCCCAGCTGCCTGGTTACAACGCGCTCACGGGCGCGGCGTGGCTGGAGCGGGGCGGCGTGTACGTGGTGGCAAACATCCGGGGCGGCGGGGAGTTCGGTCCGGCCTGGCACCGTGCGGCGCTCAGGGAGAACCGGCAGCGCGCGTACGACGATTTCACCGCCGTTGCGGAAGACCTCGTGGCCCGGCGGATCACGTCGCCGGCGCGGCTGGGCATCATGGGCGGCAGCAATGGCGGGCTGCTGGTGGGCGTGGCGTTCACGCAGCGTCCCGACCTGTACGGGGCGGTGGTGGTGCAGGTCCCGCTGCTGGACATGCGGCGCTACAGCCGTCTGCTGGCCGGGGCGAGCTGGATGGCCGAGTACGGCGACCCGGATGTCCCGGCGGACTGGGAGTTCATCCGGCAGTACTCGCCGTACCACAACCTCCGGGCGGGCGTGGCCTACCCGGCGCCGTTCTTCGTAACCACCACGCGGGATGACCGGGTGCACCCCGGGCACGCCCGGAAGATGGCAGCGAAGATGGAGGGCATGGGCCTCCGCTTCCACTATTTCGAGAACACGGAAGGCGGCCACGGCTCGGGCGTGACCAGTGCACAGCGGGCGCGCAGCCACGCGCTGACGTTCGCGTACCTCTGGGCGCAGCTCGGCGAACGCCCCCGGGCGGACCGGTAGCGCCGCGTGGACAGGCCGGCCGACCACGCAACGCCGCGGCTACCTGCGGTCCTCCTGGCTGCGGGGGCCGCGGTATCGCTTCTTCCGGCCGTGTCTCCTTCCCTGGCTCTGGCGCTCGGGGCGGCTCTGGCACTCACCGCCGGCAACCCCCACCGGATCGCGACGCACCGGATCGCCGGACGGCTGCTCCAGGCGTGCGTCGTCGGACTCGGCTTCGGCATGTCCTTCGCCGCCGTGATCGGCGTTGGCGCCATCGGCCTCCTCTACACTGCGGCCGTTGTGCTCGGCGTACTGGGCGCCGGCCTGGTCCTGGGCCGCATAATGGGTGTGGACGGCGAGGCGTCACTCCTCATCTCCAGCGGTACCGGCATCTGCGGGGGCAGCGCCATAGCAGCAGTGGGATCGGCCGTACGGGCGCGGGGCGAGACCATGGGCGTGGCGCTGGCCGTGGTGTTCGTCCTGAATGCGGTCGCACTCTACGCATTCCCCGTGCTGGGGCGGCTCCTCGAACTGACGCAGGCGCAGTTCGCCGTCTGGGCCGCCCTGGCCATCCACGACACCAGCTCCGTCGTGGGCGCCGCCACCATCTACGGCGAGGAGGCGCTTCGCCAGGCGACGGTGCTCAAGCTCACGCGTGCCCTGTGGATACTGCCGGTGGCCCTCGTCGCTGCCCTGAATGCGCAGCGCAGGGCGAAGGCCTCGGCACAGGGGGCTGCCGCCGGGTCCGCGGTACGGGTGGCCGTGCCGTGGTTCATCCTCGCGTTCATCCTCGCCGCCGTGGTCCGGTCCGCCAGCCCGCCGGCCGCCCTGCCCGTTCTCGACTACGTGGCGGCCACGGCGCGGGCGGTGCTGCCCGTCGTGCTGTTCCTCATCGGCGCGGGCCTGACCCGTTCCACGCTCCGCAACATCGGCCTCCGGCCCATGCTCCAGGCCACGCTCCTCTGGCTCCTCGTCGCCGGTACCACCCTCGGCCTGATACTCATGTCGCGCGGCGGCTGAGGCGCCCAGCCCGCCGGGTGCGTCTCGCGGGAGGACATTCCACGGTGTAGACTATCCGGGCCAGTGCGTACACAGATTCCCCGGAGGGCGGATGAAGAGGAAGGCAAACGCAGTCTGGAACGGCGGCGGAACCGATGGCAAGGGCTTGGTCACCACGGGCAGCGGCGCGCTGCAGGACCACCCGTACACCGCATTCGGCCGCTTCGAGAGCGAGGACGGCAAGGCGGGCACGAACCCCGAGGAACTCATCGCCGCCGCCCACGCCGGCTGCTTCACCATGGCGCTGAGCTTCCAGCTCAGCGGGGCGGGGCATCCGCCGCAGGAGCTGGCTACCGAAGCCGTCCTGGACATGCGCAAGGAGGACATCGGCTGGACGATCAAGTCCATCCACCTGAACGTGCGTGGGCGCGTGGACGGCATCTCGGCGGATGACTTCCAGTCCCTCGCCACCAAGGCGAAGGAAGGCTGTCCCGTCTCCCGCGTTCTCAACGCGGACATCACCATGACGGCGGAGCTCGCCTGAACAACCCGGGCGGCGGCGCACCGGCGCCGCCGCCCCTTCAGGCCCCCGTCGCGGGACGGGCGCGCAGCCGCGCCCTCGCCCGGTCACCCTGCCGCGGGTGTTGATTTCCACTCACCGTCGCACCCATACTACCAGCACCTCAATACCGCGGCAGACCCAGCTCGACAGATCGGGGATCGCCCATGTTCCACCCAGCGGGTGCAGCCGTGCTGCACAGCCACCCCCGCGCGGCGCGGCAGCACGTGCCCGCCGTGAAGCCGTGATGGCGGAACCATCCCGGCGCGCGGACCCACAGCGGCTGCTCACCTTCCTGAGCGAGCTGAAGCGGCGGAAGGTGTACGTCTCCGTCGTCGCCTACATCGCCGTGGCCATCGCTGTCGTGGAGCTCGGCGGCGCCATTATCGATGCACTGCACCTCCCCGAAGTCACCCAGCGCGTCATCACGATCCTCCTCATGCTGGGCTTCCCCGTCGTCGTCGTCCTTGCGTGGGTATTCGATCTGACCACGCAGGGCGTCCGGCGCACGGAGCCGAGGTCGGATGCGCAGCAGGCTGGCACACGGCCCCGGCGGGGGACGGCCGCGTCGGCGGCCACGCTCGCAGCCGAGCCGCTGCCCGAAGCCAGGCCCGCCGCCTTCCGCCGACAGCCCCGCCCGAACGGCGCCGAGGCCGCCGGCGAAACCGCCGCACCGGACGCCAAGCGCGTCGAGCGCGCGGCGCTCGGTCACATCCGCCACGAGCTGCGCACGCCCGTCAACGGCATCATCGGCTACGCGGAAATGCTGCTGGAGGATGCGGCGGACCCCGCCATCGAGGAGGATCTGCGCCGGATCCGTGCAGCCGGCGCCACGATCCTCGCCTGCATCGAGGAGGTTCTCGGCCCCGGCGCCATCAAGGCGGACGGACCCGCGCCGGAGCTCGAGGCCTTCGCTGCCCGCGTTCACGCCGAACTGCGCACGCCGGTCAATACCGTCACCGGCTACACGGAGCTGCTCCTCGAGACGTGCCGGGAGCAGCACCGCGACGAGCTGATCCCCGACCTGGAGCGCATCCTCGCCGCTGCGCGCCGGCTGCTGGAGACCAGCAGCGGCATCGTCGGCCTGGCCACCGGCGCCGCCGCCGACACGGTCATCGCGGACACGGCGGCCATGACGCGGCAGGTCCTGTCAGGGATTCAGGCCGTCGAGCCCGGGTCGGTGGCAGTGGAGGGGGAGGGGACCGTCCTCGTGGTGGACGACAACGCCATGAACCGGGACCTGCTCCTCCGCCAGCTCGCCCGCAGCGGCTACATCGTGGACACGGCCGGCGACGGGCTGGAGGCGCTGGAGCGGCTGGCCGGACGGTCCTACGACGTGGTGCTGCTGGACGTCCTGATGCCGCGCCTCGACGGTATCGAGACGCTCCGCCGCATCCGCGCCGACGAGCGCCTGCAGGATGTCCCCGTCCTGATGCTGTCGTCGCTGGACGAGGTGGACAGCGCAATCCGGTGCATCGAGCTCGGTGCCGAGGAGTACCTGTCGAAGCCGTTTCAGCCCACGCTGCTGTCCGCGCGCATCGCCGCCAACGTGACGCTCCGCAGGATGCGGGCGCGGGACCGCGCATGGTCGGAGCACCTGAACGCCAGCCGTGACGCGCTCGAGCGGATCACCAATGCCGCATTCCCGGCCGTGGTGGCGGAGCGCGTGCTCAGGGGCGAGATGGACATCGTTGACGCCGTGGCGTCGGCCACTACCGTCGCCTGCGTGCTGCACCGCCGCGGCCGCGGCAGCTCACCCGCCGATTTCGTCACCAACATGGGCCGGCTCGCGGCCACCATCGAGGAAGTCGCCGCAGCGCACGGCGTGGACGCCGTGGTCCACCGTGCCTTCGGCGCCAGCATGCTGGTGGGGTTCCCCGAGGCGGATGCCGCGCACGGCGCCACGGCTGCGGCCGTCGCGCTGGACCTGCTGCGCCGCGAGCCCGACTGCGCCGTCGGTCTGCATTCCGGTCCCGTCATGGCGGGCGTGATCGGGAGTGTGCGGCCGCACTACGGCGCGTGGGGGGAGTCCGTGGAGACGGCGGAGGCGCTGGCCCACGCCGCCGCCCCGGCCACGGCCGTGGTCTCACCCACGACCCAGGCACTCATCCGCGATACCGTCGCCCTGGGCAGCGGCGCCGTCGCGGAGGTGCCCGGTCGCGGCCACATGAAGACGTGGATACTGCGACCCGACGTCGAGGCGCCCCTCACGACGTGACGGGCGGCTCCATCGGCCCGATGAGTGCCTCGATCTTCGCCAGCAGCCGGGGCAGCTCCACCGGCTTCGTGTCGAAGTCGTTGCAGCCGGCGGCCCGGGCGCGCTCCTCGTCCCCGGACATGGCGTGGGCCGTCAGCGCGATCACCGGAATGTCGCGAGTCGCCTCGGCGGCCTTGAGTGTCCGTGTCGCTTCCCATCCGTCCATGACGGGCAGACTCATGTCCATGAGGATGATGGCGGGCGCCACCTGCCCGGCCAGGTCTACGCCCTGCTGGCCGTCCGTCGCGATCACGACCTCGTAGCCGCGCTTGATCAGCCGGCGGGACAGCATGTCCCTGTTCATCTCGTCGTCTTCCACCAGCAGAATCTTCGGCATCGCTCACTCCTCCCATTACCGCCCGGCCGGCGGACGCCGGCGTCCGCGCATCGTCACGCGTCGATGACGCCCGCCCGGGCCATGGGGCGGACGAGGTCGTTGACATGGTCGAGGAGGAGGTCGCGGCGGAAGCCGCCCTTCTCGATGATGAAGTCGGCGGCGCCGGCCAGCCGGAGCCGGTCCTCCGCCGTCAGGTCGCGGGCCGTCACCACG
>DATHVO010000343.1:0-4079 GCA_035461265.1 Longimicrobiales bacterium | reverse complement strand
GCTCCCGTTCCCGTTCCCGCTCCCGTTCCCGCTCCCGTTCCCGCTCCCGTTCCCGCTCCCGTTCCCGCTCCCGTTCCCGCTCCCGTTCCCGTGCCTCACCCCTCCATGTCCGCGAACATATCCGCCACCCCCGCCGGTGGCCGTGTCGCGCGGCTCACTACGACGGTCGCGATCAGCCCCAGCGCGAATGCCGGAATGAGCTCGTACACGAAACCCTTCAGCGCAGGCGTGAAGTACCAGACGATGGTCGTCACGGTGCCGGTGAGCATGCCGGCCATTACGCCGCTGCGTGTGGCGCCGCGCCAGAACAGAGCGAGGATGGAGGTGGGCCCGATGGCGGCGCCCAGGCCGGCCCATGCGAAGAGGACGAGCCAGAAAACGAGCTCCTGCGCCACCATGCCCACGAACAGCGCGAAGGCCACGAGCGCGACGACGACGACGCGGCTGAGGACGACCAGCCGTAGGGGATCGAGTGCGTCGTCGCGGTGCAGCACCTTCTCGTACACGTCCCGCACGACGGCGGAGGTAGCCACGAGAAGCTGGGAGTCGGCGGTGGACATGATGGCGGCGAAGATGGATGCCACGATGACGCCGAACAGGACGGGCGGCAGGTGCTGCTGCGCCAGCACCGGGTAGAGGTTTTCCGTGTCGGCGCCGGGCAGCATGGCGATGTCGGGAAAGTAGACGCGTCCGGCCAGGCCGACGATCACGGCGCCGACGCCCATCACGACGTTCCATGTGGTTCCCACCAGTGCCGCGAACCTGAACTGTCGCGGGTCGCGGATGGACATGTAGCGGACGAGGATGTGCGGGTTGCCAGCGGAGCCGAGGCCGATCCCCACGAAGCCGACGAATGCGCCGAAGGCGAGGGCGGCGGGATCGAGCAGGGACGGCTGCATGGCGACGAGCTCGTTCACGACGACGCCCATCCCGCCGCGGTCGATGATGGTGAGCAGCGGGAGCAGCACGAGGCCCACGAGCATCAGCAGACCCTGCACCGTATCGGTGATGCTCACCGCGACGAATCCGCCCAGGGCGGTATACGCGAGGACGATGATGGCGGTGAGCAGGACACCGGTGGTGGGTGTGAGACCGAAGCTGGCGCTGATGGCCTTTCCGCCGCCGACGAACTGGGCGGCGACGTACCCCACCATGAAGATGAGGATGATCGCCGACAGCAGCATGCGCAGACGGCCGTCGTCGTCGCCGAACCGGGCGGCGAAGAAGTCGGGGAGCGTGATGGCGTCACGCCGCTCGGTGAACCGGCGCAGGCGCGGCGCATAGAACAGGAAGAGCAGCAGCTCGGCGACGGTATAGCCTGCGACGGCCCAGATCGCCGAGGCGCCCATTGCCCACGCCATGCCGGTCACGCCGAGGAGCAGCCAGGCGCTCCGGCCCGAGACCACCGCGGAGAGGGCCACGACGGCGCGGTGCATCCGTCGGCCGCCGATGAAGAACTCGCTCAGGCCGGCGGAAGAGAACCGGGCGGACGCGACGCCGATTCCCACGAGCAGCACGAGGTAGCCGATGAAGGCGGCCACCGCCCACGCGTCCACCGGAATGATCGGCGTCATGGCGACGTTCGGCGTTGCACCGGCGCCGCCGGGCTACCTCAGCAGCGCCAGGAAGACGCCTGCCGTCACCGCCGATCCGATCACGCCTGCGACGTTCGGCCCCATGGCCGGCATGAGCGGATTGACCCGGCCCTTCGTTTCCGCTGACACGAACTGCTGCACCACCCGGGCGGACATCGGCACGGCCGACACGCCGGCCGCTCCGATGCACGGGTTGATCCGGCTGCCCTCGGGCAGGAACACGTTAAGCAGCTTCGCCAGCAGGATTCCGCCCGCCGTGCTGAAGGAGAACGCCACGGCCCCCAGCACCATGATGAGGATGGTGCGGTACGTGAGGAAATGCTCCGCACCCATGGTCGCGCCCACGGCCAGTCCCAGCAGGATCGTGACGATGTCGATCATGGGACCGCCGGCCGTCTTCTTGAGCCGTTCGGTGACACCCGACTCGCGGAGCAGGTTGCCGAACATGAGCAGGCCCACCAGCGGAGCACTCGAGGGCACGGCCAGGGAAGCGAGCACGCCCGTGACGATGGGGAAGAGGATGACCGTCGTCTTCGATACGGGCCGGGCCTGCGGCATGTCGATGGCCCGCTCCTTCGGCGTCGTCAGCAGCCGCATGATGGGCGGCTGGATGATGGGCACCAGGGACATGTAGCTGTACGCCGCCACCGCGACGGCGCCCAGCAGGTGGGGTGCGAGCTGGATCGTGATGAAGATGGACGTCGGGCCGTCCGCACCGCCGATGATGCCGATGGACGCCGCCTCCCGGGCGGTGAATCCCAGGAAGTAGAAGGCGACGAGGGCCGCAATGAAGATCCCCGCCTGTGCCGCGGCGCCGAGGAGAAACGTGAGGGGGCGGGACAGCAGGGGGCGGAAGTCCGTGAGGACGCCCACACCCAGGAAGATGAGCGGGGGCAGCAGCTCCGTCCGGATGCCCGAATTGTAGATGAGGGCGAGGAGCCCGTCGCCGTAGGCTCCCATGTTCGCAAGCGGCAGGTTGGCCAGAATGGCGGCAAAGCCGATGGGAATGAGGAGCAGCGGCTCGTAGCCCTTCGTGATGGCCAGGAAAATGAGCACGCCCGCAATGGCGAACATGGTGACGTTCCCCAGCGTCAGGTTGACGAATCCTGACTGCTGGAGCAGCTCGTTGGCTATGTCCATGCGTTCGGCCTCACGCGATGGTCGCGATGGGTGTCGAGCTGTCGATCTCCCGGCCTGCGGCCACGTGCACGGCCGTGACGGTGCCCGCTCGCGGCGAGCGGATGTCGTGCTTCGCCTTCATGGCCTCGACTTCGGCGATGACGCCGCCCTCCTGCACCTTGTCCCCGACCTTCACCAGGATGTCCACGACCTCGACGGAGCCGGCAAAGGTGGAATACACCTTCGTCCCCGCCGCCGACGGCACCGGCGCGATGGCGTCCACGCCATTCCCGCCTGCCGCTCCGCCGCCGCCCGCTTGCGCGACCGCGCCCACCGCCCCGCCACCTCCCGATACCGGCTCGAGCGTGATGGTGAACGAGCGCGTCCTGCCGCCTTCCTGCACCGTGCACTGCGTCGTGAACGGGCCCGTCACGGCCGGCGCGGGCGAGGGTGCGGCAGCCGCGGGCGCGCCGTCGCCGGCCTTCGCCGCCGGGGCCTTCGCCTCCGGGACCTTCGCCTTCGCCTTCAGCGGGATGTCGATCTTGCCGGTCCCCGTGAGGAGCCGGATGCCCTCGTTCGTCTCCATCTTCTTGCCGGGGACGATGGCGGACAGGACCAGGAAGACGTTCTCGTCCGTGACCGGCAGGCCGCGCTCCTCGAGTGCCGACCTGGCGGTGTCGATGGTCTGGGGCGCCGCGGCCAGCGGATCGCCGTCGAACGGCTCGAGGCCGAGCTGCTCCGACGCCTTCTTCACGACCTCCGGGTCCGGCGACAGCGGTGTCCGGCCGAAGTAGCCCAGTACCGCCTTGCCATAACCCGCCTCGATCTTCTCCCACCGGCCGTACAGCACGTTGTTGAAGGCCTGCAGCCAGTACTGCTGGCTCCCCGGCGTCACGCTCGTCCACGCGCCGCCCGCCTCCACCACCACCGGGAATTCCGCGAGCACTTCGCTGTACCGGTCCAGGATCCCGGCCTTCACCATCATGTGGACGTTCGGGCCGATGGCGCCGCCGGGCATCGGGAAGCCGAGGACGCGGGCGTCGATGGTCGTCGTCGTCGGGTTGAACTCGTACTCCTTCAGACCCTCCTCCAGCAGTGACTCCACCTCGCCCAGCTTCGTCACGTCGATGTCGAGGGAGTATCCTGTGCCCTTCAGCAGATGCGCCATGGACCGGATGTCAGGCTGGGAGGTGCCGCCTGCCAGCGGACGGATCGCCAGGTCGATGCTGTCGACCCCGCCGTGAATGCCCGCGAGGTAGACCGTGAGCGCCGTGCCCGCCGTGTCGTGGGTGTGGAGCGACAGCGGCAGCTCGGGCGGCATGATCTTCCGCAGGCCCATCACGGTGCGGTAGACCGTCGTCGCGT
>DATHVO010000342.1:0-19659 GCA_035461265.1 Longimicrobiales bacterium | reverse complement strand
TGAAAGTACGCCCCCGGGCGGTCGGGTAAAGACCCCGGGGGCGCGGTTCCGCAACGACGCGGCTGCGGTCGTCTCAGGGAAGCGTATCGGACCGGCGGAGGCGCATCCTCTCCTCGCGCGGGCCCACGCGGTCACGTCCGGGCCGCCACTCCTCCCGCATGGTGCGCCGGCGCTCGTCGCGCAGCTCGGCCAGGCGGGCCCGCTGCTCCGGCGTGAGGACCGCCTCGACCCGGCCGCGGGTCTGCTCCGCGATGGCCCGGAACTGCGGCTCGACTTCCGCCGTCAGCGACCGCACCCTTTGCTGCTGGTCGCGGACGATGCTGTCGATGGCCGCCCGCTGGGCGGGCGAGAGGTCCAGGTCCGAGGACAGCCGTTCGCCGTAGCGCATGTCCCGCCGCGCCTCCCAGCGCCACGGGCCGGCGCCGGGACCCGGGCGCGCCTCCTCCACGGCCGGCGACGGGTCCGCCCGCTCCGAGACCAGGCGGTCGCCCACGATGCCGGCCACGGCACCCGCCGTGGCCACGAGCAGCAGCAGGACGATCGCCTGTACGCGCGGGGCGATGTTCGTCGCCATGGCTACCACTCCTCCCCGTCGTAGAACAGCGCCACGTCGAGCATGGCGTCGGCATCGAGCTCCGACAGGATGGAGCGCGCGCCGGCGGCCACGCCATTCGCCAGCTCCTCCTCGATGGTGACGAAGCCGCCGGCATCCAGCGCGCTGGTGCCGCCGCCGGACCGGACGGCGCCCGCCGCGATCATGAGGACCACCGTCGCCGCCGCGGCCACCGGGATGCCCCGGGGCGACCACACGGCGAGCGGCTGCCACCACGCCCGCATGGCACGGGCCGCCCGCGCGCGCCCACCCGCCGCACCAGCCCGCGTCGCGCGTGCGGCCAGTGCCGGCGCCGCCGCAGCATCGATGCGGACCCTCAGGGCCGGCCAGTCGACGTCATTTGCGGGCGGCTCCGGGACGGCGTCCCGGAGCGCCTGCGTCAGCGCGTCCACGCCTTCTCCATCTCTCGGGTGCCTGCTCATGTCACTCCCCTTGCCGCCTCGAGGACCTTGCGCAGCGTGCGCCGCGCCGCGTGCAGGTGCCAGCGCACCGTGCCCGGCGCGATGTCCAGGATTCCTGCGATCTCCGTGCTGTTGAACCCCTCCAGGTCGGCGAGCTGGACCATGGTCCGCTGCCGCTCGGGCAGGGCGTCCAGTGCGGACCTCAGCTGCCTGCGGAGTGCCGCGGCCTCGGCATCTTCCTCCGGCGTGGGCCCCGCAGCCGCCACCGTGGCCGGCATCGGGTCCATCGCGCGCCGCGACCTGGAGCGCCGGTAGTTGAGGGCCTGATTCACGACGATCCTGTACAGCCAGGGGTGAAAGGGCCGCCGGGTGTCCAGCGAGTCGATCCGCTCCAGTGCCCGGAGGAATGCATCCTGTACCACATCCTCGGCGTCCTCCCTGTGCTCCAGGATCCGGTACGCGATGGCGAACGCGCGGCGCATGTGCCGCCGGACGAGGTCGCCATACGCCTCGGCGTCGCCGCGCAGGACGCGCTCCACCAGGAGCGTGTCCTGCGCGGTGTCGATGCCGGACTCCGCATCGGCCTGCTGCCGTGGCGGCGGCACCGTGGACGCCGGGTCTGGCCGCCTAGCTTCGCGACGACCCGCCGCGCCGCATGCCCTGCCGCGGACGGTCCGCCGGACGCTGCGTGCGGTCGGGCCGCATCTGCTGCAGCCGCTGGATCTGCTCCGCCGTCAGCACGGCCTGGACCTGCTCCCGCTGCGCGGCGTGATTCGTCCTCAGCTGCTCCACCACCGGGCGCAGCGCCTCCATGCGGGCGCGTACCTCGGGGTTCGCACGGGCGCCCTGCATCCGCTCACGCATCACGCCACGCTGCTCCGGCGTCATCTGTCCGCCGCGCTCCCGCATCTCCGCGCGCATCTGCTCCCGCATCGCCTGCCGCTCCTCCGGCGTGGCCCGGGCCATCTGCTCGCGACGCTGCTGCATCTCCGCGCGGCGGGCCTCCGCCTGCGCGCGCTGCTCCGGCGTCATCGCCTCCATCCGCGCACGCATCCGCTCCCGCACTTCTCCCTGCCCCATGGCCGGGCGGACCGCACGGACCTGCTCCAGGAGCGGCTCGTTCTGCGTCCGGAACTGCGCCTGCAGCTGCTCCAGACGGCTCACCTGCTCCGCCGTCAGACCCAGCGCCTCGCGCTGCCGCAGCACGCGCTCGGCCGGGTTGCCGATGCCGCCGGCCCGCATGCCGAACTGGCCCCGCTCGCCCCGCTCCGCACGCGGCGTCTGGGCCTCCACCACCGTCGGCGCAAGCGCCAGCGTCAGCGCCAGAATCGAAAAGATCACTCGTCGCATGAGAACGTCCTCCTGTTGCAGCGACTCCGCGGCCGCACCACACCCTCGCGGGCGGCTCTGTCAACGGATACACCCCGGCGGGCCGGAGTGTTGGGTCTGGCCGTCAGCGGCGCGGGCCGGAACCCTGCCGTCCCTCCAGCTCCAGCAGGCGGGACACCTGCGCATCCGTCAGGGCCGCCTGCAGCGCCGTGCACGCCTCCTGGTTGTTCGCCCGCACCTGCTCGAACACCGGCCGGACCCGCTCGCGGCGCGCCCGCGCCTCCTCCGTCATGCCGGCGCCCTGGCCGGGACCGCGTCCGCCCGCGCGTGCGCCCGGGCCGCGACCCGCACCGCTGCCGTCGCGGCGGCGAGCCGTCTCGCCCTGGCCCGCACCCCGACCCGCACCCACGCCCTGGCCCGCGCCAGGTCCCTGACCCGCGCCCACACCCTGACCCGGGGCCGGCACGCCGGCCTCCTCGAGCTGCTTCAGGAGAGGCGCATTCTGCTTCTGCTGGCGTTCATGGATCTGCCGGACCCGACGCAACTGATCGGCGCTGAGGCCGAGGTCCGCCTCCCGCTCCAGCACGACCGCGGCACTCGCGCCGCCCAGGCGGCACTGCTGCACGGCCGACTGCTGCTGAGCATGTACGAACGAGGGAAGAACGAGGAGGGAGAGGAGAGCTGCGGGAATGATGCCGCGTTGCATGGTGTCCTCCGGGAACACGTATGGTGGCTGCCGCCGGCATGACGGCTCCGGAGCGGGTACACGCCGGCACGTCGAAGTGTTGGCGGCAGTGGCCCGCGAGGCAAGGCCGCGCCGGGACCGGATGTACCCGGGGGGCGTCCCGAGACTTCCGGTACGCCCCCCGCCCGAGAGACCTTCAGGCCGCTGCGCGGCCGTACGTCACTCCACTTCGATCTCCAGCTCCACACCCGTGACGTGCTGCTTCTCGGCCACCGTGACTTCCACGGTGTTCACGACGTGGCCATCCGGAACCGTGGACACCGTCACGAGGTACGTGCCCGGGGCCAGGAAGTGGATCTTGAAGTTGCCCTCGTCGTCCACCAGCGTCGTCGCCACGGGCGGGTCCTCGCCGGCGTCCTTCGGCGTTGCCGACACCGTGAGGCCCTCGACGTCCACGCCCTCCGGCGCGGTGACTGTGCCTGCGATGGACCCGGCCACGTCCCGGACTGTCGCCCTCAGCACCGGCGTGAACAGGAAGCTCTTGATGCCCGCCGGCGTGTTCGCGTTGCCCTGCATGACGAAGTTCTGCGAGACATCGAAGTCCACAACCAGCACCATCTCGCCGGGCACGATCTCGAGACCATCGTCCCAGCCGCCGTCGACGCCGGCAAGCTTGATCTTGATGCCGCTCTGCGCGCCGCTGGGCACACGCAGCGTCTGCGTCGTGCTGCCGTCGGTGAACGTGTAGCCGTCCTTCAGCGTGAGCGTCGCACTCTCCACCACGACCCGCATCTCACGGTACGTCCCCGGCTCGATGAGCGCCGAGCCGAGTTCGGCGGTGGCGCCGTTCTGCAGCAGGAGCAGGTCGTAGACGTTGCCGCCGTTGGAGATGGTGAGCGCCGGACCATCCATGGGCAGGATGTCGACCCGGCCGATGGTGACATGCGCCGACTCCAGGTAGTCGTGCGGCGCGTCGGTGAGGAGCACCGTCAGTCGTGAGCTGTTGCCGAAATTCGATGTGGGGGAATCGCACGCGCCCGTGACGAACGCGGCGGCGAGCATGGGTAGCAGTACAGCCTTGCGATACATGCATCCTCCTGTGGGTGACCGGTGCCGGGAGCGACCCGGCGGACGGCTCCCGGCCGTTCCTTCGGCAACCGGACGATCTCCCCGGAAGGAGACTCCTGGCTTTGCGGCCCCGCCTCGCGACGGGTGTGCCCTTGTCGGGAGCGATACAGGACAACTGCGTCCTGTGGGCACAGACGAGCGAGGTCCCGCATTCGTAACATCGGCGCGGCGGCCCGGCGGGCCGTCCGGGGATGACCCGCTCGGCGGGCACTCACCCGCAGTCGGGAACATACCTGTGCGCGGGTGCGGAAATCTCCGCGATCGTGGGCTGTAAACGCCTGCGGACGATGCGGAACAATTCGGACAACGCGCGTGCCGGGCCGGACGTACACTGCCACCGGGCAAGGAGTCGGATTCGACCACAGCGGGCTGCCGCACCGATGAAGAAAATAGATGTGGCCCGGGCGCTGGCCGCCGCACGGGGTGCGCCGAAATCGGCGGCGTCCCGGCGGGCTGCGTCGTCGGAACGCACGGGTGCCGACGGTGTCGCGCAGGAGCCCATGCCGGACCTGACCCCCCTCACGCGCATCGGCGGTCTCGGTCCCAGGAAGGCCGAGCTGCTCTTCAGGGAGCTGGGCGTTCGATCGCCCGCGGATCTGGCGGTAGCGCTGGCGGCCGGGAAGGTCCGTGGGCTGAAGGGCTTCGGCGCGTCGGCGGAGGAGCGGCTCCGGGCGGCGGTGGCGCAAGCGACGGGCGGCGAGCGACGCTTCTCTCTCGCGGACGCCGAGCAGCAGGCGGTGCCCATCGTGGAGTTCCTGCGCGACGCCCCCGGCGCCGAGCGGGTCGAGGTGGCCGGCGGCTGGCGGCGGCGCTGCGACACCGTCGCGGAGGTGGACGTGCTGGTGGTGAGCGCGCGTCCGGCGCCCATCCTCCGTCACTTCGCGGCGTGGCCGGGTGCCCGCGACGTGGATGCCTCGGAGCTTGCCCGGGCCAGCCTGGTGCTGGAGTCGGGGTTGCGGGTGAACGTCCGGGTCGTGCCGCGGCGCTGCTACGGCGCCGCCCTCCACTACCTGACGGGCTCGGCGGCGCACACCGGTGCCGTGCGGCAGCTGGGGCTGGATGCCGGTGTGCGCATCAGCGAATACGGCGTGTTCAGGCTCGACCAGGGCAGGGCGGGGGCGCGGCGCATCGGCGGGCAGCAGGAGGAGGACGTGTTCTCCGCCGTCGGCCTGGACTGGGTCCCGCCCGAGCTGCGGGAGTGCAGGGGCGAGATCGAGGCGGCGCTGCGCCACGACCTGCCGCGTCTCATCACCACCCGGGACATCCGCGGCGACCTCCGCCTCCGGACCACATGGTCCAACGGCACGGCGGGGATCGAGGAGATGGTCCACGCGTGCCAGGCCGTGGGCTACGACTACTGCGCCGTTGCCGATCCGGCTGGCGGCAGCACGGGCGCCCGGGCCATGTCCACGGACGAGATCCGGGGGCAGGCGGCGGAGGTGGACCGGCTCAGGTCACGCCTCCACGGGTTCCACCTGCTGCGGGGAATGACGGTGGGCGTCCGGCAGGACGGCACCCTCGATGTCGATGATGCCGACCTCGCGGGCCTCGACCTGCTCATCATCGCGGTGCACAGCCATACACGCCTGTCACGCACACGGATGACCGACCGGATCATCCGGGCCATGGAGCATCCGGCTGCGGACATCCTGGCCCACCCCACCGGCCGGCTCCTCGGCCGGCGCGACCCCCTCGACCTGGACCTGGATGCCGTCATGTGCGCGGCGGCCGCACTCGGTGTAGCCGTCGAGGCCAACGCGCAGCCCGATCGCCTCGACCTGAACGACATCCACATCCGACGTGCCCGGGATCTCGGTGCGCGCATCGTCATCAACAGCGACGCGGGGTCCGGCGATGACCTGGCCGGAATCCGGTACGGCATCGATCAGGCCCGCCGTGGCTGGATCGAGCCCGACACCGTCGTGAACTCCCTGCCGGCTGCACAGCTCCTCGCCTGGCTCCGCCGAAGGGCCCCCGGGCGCGGAGGCGAGCCCGCGGCGTGACGCAGCCGGGCAGAGCAGGTCTCCCATGATGGCAAAGAGCCGCCCCCGACAATGTCGGGGACGGCCCTCCTCGCTCGGCCTTGGCCGGCTACCCGTCAGCCAACGCGCGTGACGTTGGTCGCCTTCGGGCCCTTGGCCTCCTCGACCAGGTCGAACTCGACCCGATCGCCCTCGGACAGCGACTTGAAGCCGCTACCCTGAATGGCCGAGTGGTGGACGAAGCAGTCCTTCGAGCCGTTCTCCGGCGTGATGAATCCGAAGCCCTTCGTGTCGTTGAACCACTTCACTGTCCCTGTGGTACGCATACCGTACTCCCTAGTACTGTGGATGACGTCGAGTGCGGTATTCCCGTACCGATCCATCCTGTTGTTCTCGACGGGATACCTTCCCGCCGCGCGCGCGGACGGCAAAAAGCGGAACTGGCTTTACGTCCAGTCCCGCCTGGCCGTTCTTGCACCGCCTGTAACAGTAACAGCCGGGAGCCGCGGACACAAGACTGCCGATACCGCCCGGCGGGATGGCCTGAAACGCGTGGCGGGGGTGGTCCGGGCCGTGCAGCCTCCGGAGCGACGTCCGGACCGGACCCGACCACACCGACGCGGCAGGAGGAAACATGAAGCGCGGACTGCTGGCCCTGCTGGGTGTCTGTCTGGCCGCCGGCTGCGGCGGCGGCGTGCAGCCGCCGGCACCGGCACCGGACCCGGACCTCGTGTCGCGGCAGCGGGTGGAGGCGGCCCTGGACGAGGCGCTCCGCCGCACGGCCGTCGTCACGGATTCCCTCGACGCCCTCCTCCGGCCCGTGCCGCTGCTGACGCCGGGGCAGGAGGCCGCGTTCCGTCGGTTCAGCAACGCGCAGCAGCTGGAGCGTGCCCGCGCCCTGGGCGTCAGGCCGGCCTCGGCGGCAGGGCTGGAGGAGCACCGCCGGGCCGGGCGACTCCTGGCCCTCGAGGACACCACGCCGCACTGGGTCGTCCGCCGGCTCGAGCATTCGGAGCCTTTCGTGACGCCGGACGCGCGGGCGCTTCTCGCGGAGATCGGCGAGCGCTTCCATGGCCGTCTTGCCGGACTGGGCCTGCCGCCGTTCCGGCTGGAGGTGACGTCCGTGATGCGTACCGCAGCCAGCCAGGAGGCGCTGCGCCGGGTCAACCCCAACGCGGCGCTGGGCGAGAGCACGCACGAGTACGGCACGACGCTGGACGTGGCCTACGCGAGCTTCGCGGCGCCGGCCGATCCCGGCCTGGACTTCGGTCTCGGTGACGTGTCCTGGCTGCAGCCGCGCGTCGCGGGAATCGCGGCAGCCATGCTGGAGACCGTGGCGGCGCGGAACTCGAGGGAGCTGCAGGCGATCCTCGGCGCCGTCATGGCGGAGGTCCAGTCGGAAGGCCTCGCGATGGTGACGCTGGAGCGGCTCCAGCCCGTCTACCACTTCACGGTTGCCCGCCGGCTGGCGGGTGGGGACTGAGCGTTGAGGGCGCCCGGTCAGACGCGCGTCGTCCGGGGGTCCGGTTGCGCCCAGCCCAGGGCCCGCCCTCCATCGCGCCGGTAGCGTCCCCACATGACCTTCGGCACTGAGCCGCCCCGCCGGCGGGGCCGGGGGTGCGTGACGGATGTGCACGGGATCCACCGCAGGGAGGAGAAATGGATGAGGTCGGTGCGTTCGTCCTGCAGGTTGATTGCGCCGGCGTCCCCGGCGTCTTCGCGTCGCGCCCGCATCGCGCTGTCCCTGAAGGTGCGGAAGTCGGTGTCGTAGTCGAGGAAGCGGTCGAAGGCGGCCCGCCGCGGCCAGCCGTCGATGTCCAGGTACCGCGTGCCCGTCATGTGAAGGCCCGCGGCGGGTCCGCGTGCTGCCGCCTCATTCCTGTGGCCCGCCGGCCGGCAGGAAGTCCACCGCCTCCACCAGCACCATATCCGGGTCCGCCGCGATGAGGTCGCGCAGGATGGGCGCGTGCCCGCTGCCGATGAGGACCAGGACGCGCTCGCCGGGCGACGCGATGGCCTGGAGGTTGGAGAAGATACGGATGTTGCGGTCGTACCACTTCGCGAGGAGGTCGGCCCCGACGCGGGTGTCGCCCGCGCCGATCCTCGCGAAGCGGAGGTACATGGCATGGTCGGCGGCGAGTTTCGCCGGTTCGTTCGCCATCCGGAGGATGTCGCCCACGGTGTTCTCCCTCTGCTGGCGGGAGGACTCCGCCGCGAGGCGGCCGATCTCCCGCTGGACGAATTCGACGAACGCGGGGTCGTTGGCTTGCGCGTATTCCATCACCGCGCCGAACGGGAACTCGCCCCGGTGGTCGATGGGGAACACGCCGGTGTGTCCGAGCATTCCGGCCAGGCGGAAGGCGACCTGCTCCGTCTCGTCCCGGGCCAGCTCATGCGTGCCGGCCGCGTACGCGCGGTAGAGGCTGTCGAGGCGGCCGGCCGCCGCCGGCAGGTGCTCAACCGCGATGCGGGTGGGCCGGAATCGAGCAAGTGCGTCCGTGACCTCACGGATCTCGGCCTGCTTCCCGTCGGCGAGCACGTCCGCGACCTCCGTCTGCACCACGTCGAGGCCCGGGTTGGCGAAGTGGTACGTGCCGAGGACGAGCACCTGCGCCGGCTCGCGGGCCGCGGTCTGCGCGGCGGCGGCACACGGCACCAGCCCCGCCAGAACCATCGTGGCAATGGACCGTCCGGCAACGGGCTTCACGGTGCGCTCCCCTCGGGCCCGCCGAGCACGTCCAGCACCTTCTGCAGGACCGCCTTGCGGCCGCGCAGGTGATCCCGGAAGTCGAGGCTGTCCGTGCCGGCGATCTCCATGCGCAGATCCGAAAGCTGAGTCTCCAGAAGCTCCCGCAGGATCGCCTGCTCGTCGGCGGCGAGGTCCAGTTGGATCATTCTTCCTCCCGTGCAATTGAATGATGCATCCCCGGCCAATCTGCGGCCGGAGGCGATGGCGATGCCATGGTCGGTACTCGGTCGGCAGGCCGGCCGCTCACTTCCGCAGCCAGGCCGGGGACCGGCCCGTCGCTGCGTAGTACAGGATGGCCGCGGCAATCACGATGGACGCCGCCGCCGGCCGACCATCGCCGCGCCGCAGCCCGGCGATGCCGTAGCCCGCCAGGAAGATCCCGGCGACGAGGGCGAACGCCCTGTACAGCGTTGACGCCTCGGCGGTGCCGAGGAGGCGGGATGCCGGTCGCAGCAGCACATCAACCGGGCCTGCGGTGTGGCCCCGCCATTCCCGCCAGACGCCGGTGGCGAATCCGGCTACGATGCCGAGCGGACCGGTGATGAAGATACCGAGGAGCGGCCCCTGGTTGGCGCCGGGCGCGAGGATGATGGGACCGAAGAAGCCCGCGCTGAACGCGAGGAACCCCACGCACGCGGACCAGGCGACGATGCGGCCGATGGCAGACATGTTTCGGCTCCTCAGCGGACGGTCATGCGTTCGCCAGCAGCCGGTCCTCGAACGCGTAGTCGACCGGTCGCCGGGGCTGCGTCAGGTACCATGCGTATCCCCTCTCGAGGGCGTCGCGCAGGGGCGTGGGCGCGACGCCGAGCAGTCGGATCGCCTTCTCCGCGTTGCTCGTGATCAGCGGCAGGTCCAGAACTTCGCCGAAGTAGAGGTTCTCGCCCATGACCTGGCCACCCGCCGCCTGGATCTCTTCCCTCGGGACGGGCACGAGGTCGGGCGCGACGCCCGCCACCTCCGCGAGGGCCTCCACGAAGCTGCGGTGGGTGGTACGCTCGACGTGGGCGATGTTGAACGCCTGTCCCGCCGCCGATTCCACTTCCGTCGCCCGGACGCACGCTTCCGCGACGTCGTCCACGAAGACCCACTGGAAGAGGGACTCGCCGTCGCCGGGAAGGATGATCGGCCGGCCGTCCCGCATGCGGTCCCAGAAGAACTGCTCGCGGTAGAACGGCTGACGTGGACCGTGGACGAACGGCGGACGGAACGTCGTCACGGGGAAGCCGGACTCGCCATACATCCGGAAGAGCGCCCGCTCGGCTCCCGCCTTGTGCTGCACATACGGGTTGGGGAAGTCATCCGGCGCGAGGGGTGCATCCTCCGTGAGGTCGGCGCCGCCGCCGTAGGCCGCGATGCTGGACGTGAAGACGTAGCGCTGCAGCCGGTCGCCCGACGCCCGGGCGGCGGCCTCCACCTCCGCGGGCGTGGTGCCCTTCTGCCAGTCGTACGCGAAATCGAACACCGCCTCGAATCGCTCCCGCCCCAGTATGCGGGCCAGGGCATCAATGTCGCCGCGGTCCGCCTTCAGGTTGGCGACGTCCGGCCCCAGGTCGTGACGGTCGCTGCGGTGCAGGACGCTGACCTCGTGACCCCGGTCGAGGAGACGCCGGACGACTTCGCGGCCCATGAACTGGGTGCCGCCGATGACGAGTGCCTTCATGCCGTGCAGGGGCTGGGGGTCGATGATACGGCCGGGCCGCGCGCAAACGGCCGGACGGGCAGGGCGGCAAGATAGCAGGCACCGCACCGTCCGGACAGAACCGCGGCGGCGTGCGCGGGGCGTGCCCGCACCACGCCGCCGGGTCCGCGCTACGGGAACGCGATGCCGCCCACGACGGCGACCACGTGGCGCGGCAGCTCGTGGTGACGGACGCCGCGCTGCGACCAGTTGTCGTAGCGGAGCTCGGCGAAGAGGCGCCCGTTCCGTGATGCCACACCCGCGGATGCTCCGACGCTGATGACCTCGTCTGCTTCCCGCGGGTCGAGGCCGGCGCCGACCCGGGCGAGGGCGTACGGGCGGACGGCGTTTGCGGACGGCCGTGCGGCGAGGCCGATGCCGCCGGCGACGCCGATGACCCGGGCGGAGCCCTCCCAGTCGCCCGACCGTCCCGTGAGGACGCCCGAGCCCTCCGCCCGGATGACCAGCGTACTGCGATGGAGCTCGAAGGCGAGGAGAGCCGCGCCGCCGGCGTCCTCGGCCACTGCGGGGCCGATGCCGACGCGAGCAGTGAAGGACTGCGCAGCCGCCGGGCTGGCACTCGACACACCCAGTGCCGCCGAGAGGAGGACGACCGCGCACGCGATGCGTGAACAACCTGCTGCGAACATGATGCTTCCGTCGATCAGGGTGATGGCGCCGTCCACGCCGGACGCGCGGTCACACTACGTGACCGGCGGCCGTCCGGTGTCAACGCGGCGGCGTCAGCCCCGCAGGGCGGCCGTGAGGATGCCCGGCAGCCGGTGCAGTCGAGGCGACGTCGTGAAGGCGGTGAGGCGGCGGGCCGTGGTTGCGGCCGTGCGGTTCGTGACGAACCAGGGCGGCTTCGGCGCGATGTGGCGCTCGCCGGCCCGCAGCGAGCGGGGGAACGGCGCCCACGGACCCCAGGCCACGGTCTTCTGCGGCCGGTCCAGCAGGAGCGCGTTGCGCACCACGCCGGTCCCGCTCTGGATGTCGGTGCGGGCATGGCCGGGGAACGCGCCCCAGGAGGTGCGCGGGTGCAGGAACGCGAAGGCGCTCCAGACGTTGATGCCGATGGTGCCGTAGCGCAGCCGCGCGATGGCGTCGTCCAGGCGGTCGCCCAGCGCCCTCATGGTGGCGGGATGGACCAGGATCGTGACGGACAGCGTTCCCATCAGGCGGTCGTTGCAGAAGTCCACGGCCGCATCCAGGAACTGCGCCGGGTCCGCAGCCGGGCCGCCGCCTTCCAGGCGCGTCACGCCGAGGGCCGCGCAGAAATACTCCTGTCGGAAGGCGTGCTCGTCCTCGCGATGGGCAGGGACCTCGACGAGGACGCGAAGTCCTCCCGGACCCAGCCGCTCGACGGATTCCGGATACGCATCGCAGATGTCCCGCATGCGGTCGCCGGCGCCGGGGTAGTACGCGGGCCGGTGGGGCAGTCCGTCCATGACGACGCGGATGGCGTCCAGGAGGGCGTCCGCCCGCGGCCAGCCGGACGGCACGACGAGGACCTGGGTCGCGACGCAATTGAAGCCGCTGTTGTGGAGCTTCATCGTGGCGACATGCTCCGCCTGGTACTCCACGTCCGCGGTCGTCCACGGACCCGGCACCACGATCACCGGACTCACGCCCCCCAGCTCACTCGTGACCGGCTTGTCGATGGCCGGTTCGTCCCGCGCCTTGCGGCGGCGTCCCTCCTCGCCGGCGCCGTACACGACGGCATCGTGTGTGGCCGCGCTGCCCGTGAGATGGATCTCGTCCACTTCGTCGTGGCGGGCGAGGTATTCCCCGACGTCCGCGCCGCCGTCCACGATGCGCACGAACCCCGCGTCGATGTGCTCCCTGAACACCTCCTCCAGCAGCGGCCCGAGGTAGCCGTTCACCGGGTTCAGCTTCAGTATGCAGACGCGCCCCTCGACGTAGAGCTTGTACAGCATGTCGGAGGGCGCGATGGCGGCGATGTTGCCCGCGCCGAGGACGAGTGCGACGGTGCCGGCGGGGGCTTCCTGCCGATAGAGGGACGCGATGCTGTTCCGGACATCGTCGGGCCTGACACCGGGCTCCAGCCACACATCGGCGCCGTAGCCGCCGAGCAGGAGCCGGTCGCGGCTGTCGTACGGCGTGACGCGGACGACGGTCTGGCCGTCGGGCCGCTGCCGGATGCGGCCCTTCACGAGCTCCTCGGTAGTGCCGCGGGCCACGTGCTCCAGGGTGTCCCGCAACGCGTCCACGTAGATGGCCAGCGCCCACGGGCCGGACACCCACTCCTCGCCCCGCCATGGTGAGCCGAATGGTATCCCCTTGGCCGTCGATCCGGCGTCCACCCAGCGCTGCGCCACCGTCGCGATGCGGTCGCGCATCCCTTCGAGGAGGGCGATCTTCCGCGGCACCGGCAGGTGCGCCCAGTCCGTCGAGCCCGACCGGAGCGTCGCGATCGCCGCGTCCAGGTCCGCCTTCATTTCGCTGGAGAGCGTATCCGCCGCGACGGCGGCGGGTCGGTTGCGGGGGCCGGGCCAGTTCGCCCGTTTCAGGCGGTAGACAAAGCACTCATCGGCGCCGAACCGCCGGCATTCCACGAACCGGAAGCCGAGCCGCTCGTAGAACGCGTGCGCCCTCGTGTTGGCCGCGAGCGGATCCACGAGGACGGCCGTGACGGCATCGTCGGCGAAGCATCTCGCCAGTGCCATCTCCATGATGGCGGTGCCATGCCCGCGCCCCAGGTCGGCGCTCTCGCCGATCCAGATGTCGATGGCCCGCAGGCCGTCGGGGACCTCGCCCCAGTAGTGGCTGTCTTCCCGTGCCGGGTCGATGATCTGGATGAAGGCGATGGGACGGCCATCGTACTCCGCGATGAGCTGCTCGCGCCAGTCGGGCGAACGGTAGAGCTCCGTCTCCCAGTCCCAGTCGTCGTTCGGGTCCGACGCGATGACGTGAGGCTCCTCGTCCCAGCGGCGGAGCAGGTCGAGGTCATCGGGTGTGGCCGACCGTAGCGTGATCATTGCTGCCGTCCCGGATCACCGAGACCGTTGCGGCGCCGCGGGTGGCTGGCGCCGCGGGTGATGATCACGGCTCAGGATCCGTCCTTCATCCCGACCGTGAAGTCGCTGCTGCCCGTATACATGATCATCCACTGGATGCCGAAGCGGTCCGTGCAGTCACCGTACTTCTCGGCCCATTCGGTCGGCTGCAGGGGCATGCCCACGCTGCCGCCTTCCGACAGACGGCTGAACAGCGTGTCCGCCTCCTCCGGGCTGTCCGCCTCCAGCGCCATGTAGAAGTTGGTGCCCGCGACCAGCGGCCGCCACCCCTCCAGCACGTCCGTACCGTACAGGACCGTGGCCTCGCCCAGGGGCAGGGCGATGTGCGCGATCCGGTCGAGGTCGGCGTCCGGCACTCCCATGGGGTTGTCCGGGAAGTCGCGGAAACGGACGACTTGCAGGAAGTCGCCCCCGAACACGTCCCGGTAAAAGGTGAACGCCTCTTCGGTGTTTCCCGGGAAGTTGAGGTACGGATACACTGTCTGCATGATGGACATGCCTCCGTGTTCGGGTCTTGCGGTCAGATGCTTTCGCCGGGGGGGCGTGGCACTTCGTAGCGGAGCTGGACGAAGGCGTCATCGATGGTCCTCGCCGAGATCAGGCGGAGGGGCGGCGTCACAATGGGCCGCGGGAGGAGGGGCGCACCCCCCCCGAGCGTCACGGACGCGATCGTGACGATGAGCTCATCCAGCAAACCACGATCGTGGAACTGCCCGACGAGGTCGCCGCCGCCGACGATCCACACGTTCCGTCCCTGCGCCGCGGCGAGCATCTCCCGGTGCACGGGCGCGACGTCGCCCCGGACGAACCGGATGTCCGCGCCGTCGATACCGGGCAGCGACCGCGTCGTGAAGACCCACGCCGGCTGCGTGTAGGGCCACGGCTGGCGGCCACCGTCGCCATCTGCGGCGACGAGGTGCTCGAGCAGCCACTCGTAGGTGGACGATCCCATGGCCACGGCGCCGACCTTCGCGATGAAGTCCGGGTAGTCGTCGGTTGCGGTGGCGCTGAACTGGAACAGCCAGTCCAGCGAATGGTCCGGATCCGCGATGAAGCCATCCAGCGACGTGGCGGTATAGTACTGCGTCCTGCCGGGAGTGATGGTTTCGGGCATGGACCTTCGGGTTCGGCGTTCGTGGTCAACGATCTGCGCGGTCAGGCGGTCTCGCCGATACCCCCGTCACGCGTCCCCGGATCTCGTCGGCAGGTCCGGCCGCCGCCGTCGCGCGACACGCATGAGTGCGACGACTGCCCCGGCGATGGCGATACCTGCGATCACGCCCGTCAGGTACGCGCGCATATCGACGCCGGCAAGATAAACGCCGGCCGTCGCGACGACGAGGACGGCGGCTGCGCCGGCCACGCGGGCGCGGGTCACTCTCGGTGTCATCATCACCTCGGCATATGGCCGTGGTCGTGACCCTCGGCGCGATGGTCTGCGCGCTGAAACGCCATGAACCGATGGATCGCAGCAACTGCGTCGGGGTCGTGGCTGGTGATGATTACCTGACCGCCGCGGGGCAGCTCGACGTACGTATACCGGATCCCGGCACGCCGTTCCGCCATCACATCGGTGCCCGGCACATCGCGATCGTGGACGGCACGCGGGGTGCTGAAGTCGCCGGCCTGGAACGCTGCAGCGATATCCTGCAGGTGGCGCCGGATGACGGCAACACCCTCCGGGTCATCGACATCGCGCTGCAGCTCGATGCGTCCACCGTCCGGGAGGTCGTCGAACAGATGGGTGGACGTGTACTGGTCCACGCCCATGGCCCTGTGCCCACGGGTCTGAAGCGCGGCGAAAGCAGTGTCCGTGGCGGTGGTCCCATCAGCCGCATCATTCGTCTGGTCGACGGTGCAGCCGCCAGGCGTCGCGATGACCATGAGAAGGATGAGTGCTTTGCGCATTCGTCGGGAAATCAGGGTCTCCGGTCCGCGTCGAACCGCGCCAGGATCCGCTTCGGTGCGGCCCTGCGGTATCCGTCCACGATGAGCTCCGCCAGCTCAGACCAGTCCTGTGCCATAGGGTCCGCCACGGAGATCCAGCCGTGCTGGCCAATGTATGGCGTCCGGAAGAACGACCGCCGCCCGGCCAGGTGAGACTGGGTGACGGGATCGCACTTGATGGCGACGTCGGTGCCCGCCTCCCCCATGCCCGCAATGACGAAGGACTTGCGGGCGACCTTGAAGGTCGTGTGCCCGAACCCGTCCACGACCTCGTCCACACCGGGCAGGTCGAGGCACACGCCCCGGAGCGCGCCCAGGAGGCGCTGCCCCTCCGGGCCGTGCAGCTGCCCCGCAGTCATCCCGCTTCCGAGGCGGGCGGCTGCAGTACGCCGAACAGGATGCCCTCGGGGTCGGCGCAGTACGCGTGGAGCCCGATATCGGGGATCTCATTGGGGCCGTGGACCCTGGAGCCGCCGGCGGCCTCGATCCTGGCGATCGTGTCCTCGAGTGAAGCGACGGCGATGGTGTTGATGACCGGCTGCTCGAAGTGGCGGTGCATGATCCCGCCGTCGATGCCGGGAGTCGCGGCTGCTCCCGTAGTGGCGAGCCAGTACTTCTCCGGACCGGGCGGGCTCGCGACCTCCCAGCCGAAGACGGCACTGTAGAAGTCCGCGATGGCCTGCGGGTCATTCCCGAGGATCTCGAAATGGATGGGGCGGTTCATGATCGTATCTCCGCTGTGCCGTGAACTGCGCGCGAACGAGGGCGATGATGGCTCGCCGCGCTCGTCTAAGCTGCCGGGCAGGAACGCGCTCGCGCGAAGATGCCGGGCAGGCGCCCGACGCGCAGCAATGAGACTAGCCTGACGCGGGCGCGTCGCGCAACGGAGCCGTGCGGGTCAGGGAAGAGGGTCCTGTCGCCGGCTTACCCTGCGCAGCTTCACCAGGAAGGCCACTGCGAAGGCCGCCAGAATGGCGGCGGTCAGCCAGCCGACAGTGGTGGAGTGCAGTGTCATGGGACCGGAAGGGCGATCCATGCCGGCCGGGACGATGCCGGCCGGGACGATGCCGGTCGTATTGTTTACGGCGGCATGCATGACCATTACGAGGAGGATGCTGCCGCCGGTGCCGGCGTAGAGCCACGCCATGGCCACGGACAGCGCTGTGACGGAGACCAGGAAGACCGGGAAGGGCTGGCCGGTCAGGTCGGCAGACGGCAGGAAGAACAGCGGCAGGTGCCAGGCCGCCCAGACTACGCCGATGACGAGGCTGGCCACGGCCATGCCCATCCGGTCCGCAAGGCGGGGCAGGGCATAACCCCGCCAGCCCAGCTCCTCGCCCGCCTGGAAGGGCGTGGACATTATGACCGCAGCCAGCATGAGGAGGACGGGCACGTGGCCGAACTCCGGCCACGCGCCTTCCAGGACCCGATGGCCCGCCGCAGCGAGCAGCTTCACTGTCGCCATGAAGCCGATGGCGAACACCCACCATCTCGCCCCGACCTCCCAGCGCATGAGGCCGCCGACGAGACCGGCCATGCCCGCCTCGCCCCGGGACCGCGCGGTCAGCCAGAGCGCGACGATCGCCGGCGAGAACGTCCCGGGCAGGAAGAGGAGAGCCTGCGTACCGGCACCTGCACCCGTGGCCTGTACGAGCCGGTCCGCCGCCATCCACAGGACCCAGGCCATGGCGAACGTCGCCGCGATGAACACCGTTACGGTGCTATGCGAGCTTCGCACCGCTCGCCGCCAGCAGGTCTCTCAGGATGGAGCGGTGGCACCGCGACTCCTCCTCGCAGTAGCAGCCGACGGAGAAGTCCGTGGCGTGGGACAGTACCGCAAGCAGGTTGAGTGCGTGGCGGGCATCCGGCGTGCCCATCTCCGCCCGGTACCGGCGGGCGAACGCGGCCCAATCCGCGTCCGAGGCGGCCTGCTGGCCAATCTTCATGGTCTCTACGCTCGGCGCGAGGTTCGGGAACCAGACATCGTACCAGTTCCCGCTGGCAAACTCGTCGCGCGGCACGCCCCGCGGCGGCCGTCGTACCGTGCCGATCCTCACACCCTCGCCCCGGAGCCGGGGTGAGCCGAGGCGCACTACGCGAAAACTCACGGATCAGCTCTCCATCTGGGTGGCGATCCACCAGGTATTCCCGCCCGGGTCCCGGACGCCGCACCGGCGGTCCGGATCGCCGTTCTTCCGCTCCGGTGCCTGCACGGACTGGCCGCCGTACCTGAGCGCCATCTCGTATGCGGCATCGACATCCGGAACGTAGACGTGAACGTGGCACGCCACGGGCGGCCACTCGATAGTGGCCTGGGCGAGCATGATCACAGTGTCGTCGATGCGGTATTCGGCGTGGAGGATGTCTCCGTCCGCAGTCTCGTACCGGCGGACGGAGACCGCGTCGAGGGTATTGCGGAGGAACTCGATGACCTCGACGGTCTTCGCAGTCACCAGGTACGGCGAGATGGACGTATGCCCTTCGGGCTTCCACGGCTCAGGCACGTCACCTCCAGGCTGAGGGCGATCCGGCTGGCAGCCGCCTGGATGCGGCGGCCGTTATCAAGAATATCGCGGGGCCGCCATGGCTGGAACGGCGGCCACCGAGCGGAGTGCGGGGCCGGGGCAACGCCACGGTCCGATGCCGCGGCGTCACTGGCGGCTGTGCACGTGATCGATCCATTTCCGGAGCACGCCGGACCACGCGTCGCGCTTCGCGTCGATGTCGGCCATCCCAGACTGCGGGTCATGGCGCGCCCATGGTCACGGGTGTACGGGTCCGGCGGGGGCAGCGCCGCTCGACAGGGCCCGCGACAGGGCGCGGGCATCGCTCACGTCCGGCAGTGCGACCGGCTCCGGCGGCTCGGCGACATGGGGGAGCAGCGCGAGGCAGAGCCACTCCACGTCGTGCCAGGCGCCGTGCTTGTAGCCGATCCGGGGGAACACGCCCACGCGCTCGAAGCCGACCGCGCGGTGCAGCGCCTGGCTCGGATGATTGGGCAGCGTGATGCCGGCGAAAGCACTCCGGAAGCCCTGGAGCCGGAGGACCGCGAACAGCGACGTGTACAGCGCGCGGCCAAGGCCGGTCCGCCGCGCATCCGGGCTGACGTACGCGGAGACCTCCACGGACCACCGGTATGCGGGACGATCCCGGTGCCGTCCGGCGTAGGCATAGCCTGCCACCCTGCCATCACGCTCACAGACCAGCCACGGTGTGCGCCGCTGCGTCTCCGCCATGCGCCGGGCCATCTCGTCGGCATCCGGCGGCTCGAGCTCGAACGAGGCGGCCGATGCCGTGACGGCGGGTGCATAGATCGCTGCGACGGCCGGGGCGTCGGCGTCCGAGGCGAGTCGAATGACGCAGGACATCATTGGCCTCCGACGCGACGGTCCGCGGGCCTAGAGGGTGAACCAGCGTGCAAGGGTGAAGCCGATGCCGAGGATGAAGAGCGTGCCAAAGATGAGCTTGTTGTGACGGGCGAGCCAGAGGGGGAGATAGATGTCGAAGTTGGCCCTCCGGTCGTCGGTGAACCGTGCCGCGACGTCCGTGAGGGGACACCGCATCCGGTTGAGCGCCAGCACAATGCACTCCACGGACACCAGTGCGATGAGGACGCCGGCGGCAGTCCACGCCCCGGCCGCCGCCGCCACGGGGATGGCCGCGATGCTGCCTGCGAACACAGCCCAGACGACGGTGTGCACCAGCTTGACCGCCCGGAGAGCGCGGGCCGGCTCCATCGCGTCGAGGGACGGGATCACGACCACGGAGAGTCTCTCCTTCAGCGGCGGGACTCCGGGGCGTCGCTGCTCACGGCGTACAGGGCCAGCAGCCATTCGCCGTCGCGCCGCTCCCACACGGCTGCGTACTTCCCCTCGTACTCAACCCGTCCCTCCGGACCGTCGAAGACGTTGCGGACGCGGCCCGCGCCCCAGGCCACGTCCGCGCCCTCCGACATCCGCAGGGCTTCCGGGACGGGTGTCGATGCGGCGAGGAACCGGAACACGTTCGAGTAGAAGCGGGCGATGTCGTCGCGCCCGCGCACCGGCGGCATCCCGGCTACGTGCAGGAGCGCGTCATCGGCGAAGTAGTTCGCCAACACGTCGGCG
>DATHVO010000341.1:0-2982 GCA_035461265.1 Longimicrobiales bacterium | reverse complement strand
GTCAACGTCACAAACTTGCCGGAATTCCACGGACACACCTCCTGACAGAAATCGCACCCGAACACCCGGTTCACCATGAGCGGCCGGAGCTCACGCGGAATCGGCCCGCGGTTCTCGATGGTCAGGTACGAGATGCAGCGCGTCGCGTCGATGACCGGCGCGCCGTTCGCGTCGCGGCCCAGCAGCGCGCCCGTCGGGCACGCGTCCACGCACGCGTTGCACGTGCCGCAGTGGTCCTCGACGAAGGGCGCGTCCTGCTCCAGCTCGATGTCCAGCAGCAGCGAGCCAAGGAAGAAGTACGACCCGCGCCGCGGGTGGAGCAGCATGGTGTTCCGGCCGAACCAGCCCAGACCAGCCCGCCGCGCCAGCTCCCGTTCCAGCACCGGACCCGTGTCCACGTATGCACGCGCCAGCGGCAGTGGGCGCCCGAGTTCCGCCTCGAGCCACGCCAGCAGCTTCAGCAGCTTCGTCTTGACGACCCGGTGGTAGTCCCTGCCCCGGGCGTACCGCGCGATGATACCCACCGACGGGTCCGCGGCTTCACCATCATCGTCCGGCGTGTAGTAGTTCAGCGCCACCACGACGGCCGACCGGAATCCCGTCGGCCGGAGTCGCCGCTCGACGGCGTCCTCCCGTGCCAGGTACGACATGGACCCGTGGTACCCCGCCCGCAGCCACGCCTCGTAGAACGCCGCGTGATCGCTCTCCCGCACCTCCGCGATCCCCGCCATGTCGAACCCCAGCCGCAGCGCCTCCGCCTTCAAGCGCGCGGCAGCTGTTCCCCCCTCGCCTGCAGCGCCTACAGCGCCTGAAGCGCCTCTACCCACTACCTCGCCCCCCGCATCCAGATCACGATGACCCCGCAGTTCGCCCGGGCGGACGTCGGCGGTGCCCGGTACTCGACGGGCACCTGCGACACGCCGCGGTAGACCTCCACCGCCTCGATCCACTCCGCAGTCAACTCGTCCATCTGGAACGTGGGTCCTACCCGGACGCCGTCCACGAAGTAGCGGAAGGGGCAGTTGCCCCGGTCCAGGACGATGTTGCCGAAACCGCCGCGCTGCGGGACGATCCTGATGCCCGGCACGGTGCGGAGCAGCTCGCTGGGCAGGTGCATCGCGCGGGCCGACCAGTCCTGTCGCGTCAGGAAGGTGCCCAAACCCCGCTCCCTTCGGTCGTAGAATCCCCGCTGCTCGAGCATTACCGACCGCACGGTCACGTCGATGGGCTGGAGCGCGATCGCCTCCGGTGCGAGGCCGATGGTGTAGAGCATGATGGACCCGTACTCCACGTCCACGGTGTCCGACCGGGTGCCGAACCCGAGATGCGACGTCTCCAGGAGGTAGCGGCCGGCCGGCAGGTCCGGGAGGCGGAACGATCCGTCGCCTGTGCTGGTGACGCGGATGGGTGTACGCGCGATGTGGACCTCCGCGTCGGTGATGCCGCGGTTCGTCCCGTCCTCCACCACCCGCCCCGCCGCCCGTGACCGCGGTGCGTCCACCTGGATTCCGATCCGTCGCGTCTCGCCCGCTTCGACGGTCAGGGCGACACGCTCGTTCGCCCGGCCGAACGACGCAGTGACGGTGAGGGGCGTGTCGCCGGGCACCGAGCACGCCTGGAACCGGCCGCGCTCGTCCGTCTCCATCTCCACCTTGCCGCGGCGCCCCCCGCGACGTTCCCACTCCACCGCGACGTCGGCGTGCTGGAGCGGGACGCCGGTGCGGCTATCCACGAGCCGGCCCGTGACCGCCGCCATCCCGTCGGCCGGCGGCGGGTCGCACTGCGGCAGGCCCCGCTCCTGGGCCGCGACGGGCACGGCGCCCGCCAGCAGACACACACCGATCAGCAGTCCACGCATGGTCACCTCGCTCTCACACCACTGCCGGCGATTTGACACCCGCTCCGGCGGTTTCTAACATCCGCGCCACCGTACAGTCCCCGCACCCGACTGGAGTCCTGCATGTCCCGAACCATCCGCGTCGCGCATTCCCCGGATTCCGACGACGCGTTCATGTTCTACGCCCTCGCCGAAAACCTCATCGACACGGGCGACATCGAGTTCGTCCACGAGCTCCAGGACATCGAGACCCTGAACCGCAGGGCCCTGGCCGGCGAGCTGGAGGTGACGGCCGTATCCATCCATGCGTACGCCTACCTGGCCGACCGCTACGCGCTACTCCCCCACGGCGCCTCAATGGGCGAGGGGTACGGCCCGCGCCTCGTGGCCCGGGAGCCGCTGCAGCCGGGCGACCTGGCGGGCCGTCGCGTGGCCGTGCCCGGGCTCCTCACGTCTGCCTACCTCGCCCTGCGCATGTACCTGCCCGACGTGGAGACGGAGGTGGTCCCGTTCGATGAGATCATCGAACACGTCGCCGCGGGGAAGGCCGACGCCGGCCTCATCATACACGAGGGCCAGCTCACCTACGCCGACGAGGGCCTCCACCTCATCACCGACATGGGCGAGTGGTGGGCGAAGGAAACGGACGGTCTGCCCCTGCCCCTGGGCGGCAACGTCATCCGCCGCGACCTGGGCGACGAGCTGATTCGCCGCGTGTCCCGGCTCCTCCGTGAGTCCATCGCGTATGGGCTGCAGCATCGTGCCCCGGCCATCGCCCACGCCCGCCAGTACGGCCGCGGGCTGGACGAGAGCCAGACGGACGAGTTCGTCGGCATGTACGTGAACCAGCGGACGCTGGACTACGGTCCGGACGGCCGGCGCGCCGTCCAGATGTTCCTCGACCGGGGCCATGCCGAGGGTCTCATACCCCGGCGCATCGAGGTGGACTTCGTCGAGGACTGACCGCTGCCGCGGCGGGCTACGCCGTGACGCGTGCCCGCCGGTGCCGGTCGATCCAGTACCCCCACGGAACGAACAGCCACAGCCCGAGGGTGACGACGGCGACTTCCGTCTCCCCCGGAGGGGCACCCCCGAAGAGGTTGCCGGCATAGATGAGGGCCAGCACGGCGATGAGTGCCCTGAAG
>DATHVO010000340.1:0-6193 GCA_035461265.1 Longimicrobiales bacterium | reverse complement strand
ATGCGCGGCCACGACACGGGCCGCGAGCGTGCGCATGCGCAGGCCGTCCAGTCCGTCCGCCAGGTACTCGGAGAACACGGCGAGTCCCTCCTGCAGCTCGTCGTAGTCTGCGAGACCGGCGTGGAGCTGGCGCAGCGGCTGGGCGAGGCCGTTGTACCACGTGAGGACGTGCGTGCCCACCTCGTGGTGGAGCAGGGCGTCCACGCGGGCGGGGCGGAGGGACAGCCTCTCGCCGATGAGCAGATCGCCGCGTGACACCATGAGTCCCACCAGGTCGGGCCGCACCTGGACATCCGCCGCGACCTCCGGCCAGACGGCGCGGTAGTGTTCGATCTCCGCGCGTGCCAGCCGCGCGAAGTCCTCCGCCGTCACGGCGCCGCCGGTGTCCGGTCCCAGCCCGTGGGGCACCGTATCGAGGATGTCACGGGCGGCGGCGAGGAGCGTGTCGTCCACGGGCTTGTAGAGGCGCATGCTGGCGAGGCGGAAATCCGGCGTGCCCCGCTCGGCGAGCATGGTGACCTGCCGATCGAGCTCGTCCCGCTTGTCCCTGAGGAGGAACGCCATGGCCGGGTCCGCGACGTCCTCGAGGTCCAGTGCGTAGAGGCGGCGCTTGAGCACGTCGGGGTCCACGGGCAGCAGCCGGTAATGGAAGTCCGGTTCGTAGTCGTAGCCGGCATCCCTGAACCGAATCCAGGCCTCCCTGGAGTTCACCGGCGTGACGAGGAGCAGGAACTGGTAGGAGCGCTCGATCTCGGCGAGCTCGCGGTCGATCTCGAAGAGCGTGCTGCCGAAGCTGCGGGGGCCGAGGGCGCGGTAGCTCTCGAAGCTCGCCGTCGTCTGGACGCGTGCGAACTCGAATGCCGCCTGCCGCAGCACGGGGGACAGCAGGGCCCGCATGCGCCGCGCAAAGACGGGGTAGACCGTGCCGTCCGCGGACCGGTACAGCGGCGGCACCTCCAGGCCAATGAGCAGGCAGCCGATCTGCCAGCACTCCTGTGCCGTGAGGAGCGGCGGCCGGGCGGGCGGGTGCCGGTCGTCCGTGGTCCGTACCACTGTTTCCGTGGTGAACGGTCCGGCGCGGAAGCCGTCGAGCCCGCGGGCCAGCGCATCCACGCTCTCCGCGGCGGCCCCGGCGGGGCCGTGGATAACGAACTGCTCGCTGCCGTCGTCGCCGGACCAGACCTCGAGGACGAGGAACGACCCCAGCTCCGCCGTCCCGGCCTCCGCGATGGCGCGGACGATGGCCGATGCCTCGTCGTCCCGCATCTCCTGCGTGAGCAGGTACGACGCCTCGCCCATCACGAGCCGGCCCGTGCCGTCGTCCGCCCGCCCCGGGGGCTGGCGGTGGACCAGCAGGTAGGGCAGCTTGCGGTCGATGTTGAGAACGCCGCCGCCCGGCAGACGCAGGCGCACGTGGGCGCCTTCGCGGTAACCGCGGAGGACCCGTTCCATCAGCGCGCTGTCTGCGGCGGCAGTACTCATTCTGTTCGGTCCGGGTGACGGTCGTGCGGCAGGCGCCGCGGCCGCTACCTGTAGCAAGGTCGGGGCCCAACCGGGGGAAAACGCCATGCGACGCCTCATCCTCTCCGCCATCGCCGTCACCTTCACCGCCGGCGGCTGTGCCAGCTTACCCGCCGGAACAGACGCCGTCGTCCGGAGCGTCGCAGGTCTCGCGGACGCCGACACCCTCCGCTCGGCGGAGATCGTGCCCGGTGTCACGCATGTACAGGCCCACTACCGCCGGGGCCCGTGGACCATGGACATCGTGGAGGTCGATGCCGCCGTCTGCCGACCCGTCCTCGAGGCGAGGAAGCCCGCGGGGAGCATGGCGGCCCGGGCCCTCACTACTGAGCTGGCCGGTGGGAGCATCGTGGCCATCAACGCCGACTTCTTCATGCTGCCGGGCGGCACGCCGGTGGGCGCGCATGTACGGGATGGCGTGCCGTGGATCGGACCGACGGATCGCCATGTCTTCGTCGTGACGCCGGAGGGGGAGTGGCGCGGGGGTGTGGCTCGGCTGGAAGGCCGGGCGGTCGTCCGGGGCGACACGGCGCGACTCGCCCAGGTGAACCGGGCCGCGGCGGCGTTCTCAGCATACCGGGGGACGACGGACGGCCTCACGCTGTTCACGTCGCGCGTGGACAGCGTGGCTGCTGACACCACGGTGGCCGGACCCCGCATCGCCCTGCGCATCATCGCCGGCGACGAGAGGAGCGGCGCAGGCGTGGTCACCGGCAGCGGTCCCGCCAACACGCCCGCGGCCGTGCCCGCCGGTGCGGCGGTCCTCCTCGCCCACGGTGAGGCCGGCGCGTGGGCGGCGCGGCGGAGCGCGGGCGACACCGTGCGTTGGGAAGCCCGCGTCGTCATGCCCGCCCGGGGCGACCTGGGTCCGGCGGAAGCGGCCGAGGCGGTGGGCGCCTTCCCGGAGCTCCTGCACGATGGGCGGGACGTCCTTGACACGCAGGTCGTGTGGCCGCCCTTCGGAGTGCAGCGGCACCCGCGGACGGCGGTGGGCTGGAGTGCGGACGGACGGCGGCTCTTCCTCGTCGTGGTTGACGGCCGGCAGCCTCCGTACAGCGACGGCATGTCGCTTTCCGAGCTGGCGTGGCTGTTCCAGCGGATCGGCGCGGCTCACGCCGTCAACCTCGACGGCGGCGGCTCCACGGCCATCGTCGTCCGCGGCGAGCTCGTCAACCGCCCGTCGGACCGCGAGGGCGAGCGGTCCGTCGGCAATGCCCTGGCCCTCACCGGCTGCGACGGCTGACTGCTGCCGTCGCAGCGATCACGGCGGGCCGGGCGTGGTCCGCCATTTGCGCTTTCCGCCGCCATGGCGAACGCTACCGCAACGCGACGGCAGCACCCGGACGGGGACGACGCCCTGCTCGTGGACACGCTGCGGGACCGCTTCGGCCTCGAGTCGTTCAGGCCCGGGCAGGCCGACATCATTCGGGCAGTCCTGTCGGGGCGGGATACGCTGGCGGTGATGCCCACCGGGTCCGGCAAGTCGCTCGTCTACCAGCTCCCTGCCGTACTCCTCGACGGCCTCACCGTGGTGGTCTCGCCCCTCATCGCGCTGATGAAGGACCAGACGGACAAGCTGGGTGAAGTCGGCGTCGACGCCATCACCATCAACTCCGGGCTGACCGCCCGCCAGCAGGGCGAGGCCGCGGCTGCGCTCAGGGACGGCAACGGTGACATCCTGTACGTGACGCCGGAGCGCTTCCGGGACCGCGACTTCTTCGAGACGCTGCTGCAGCGCAGGGTCGCGCTCTTCGTGGTGGACGAGGCGCACTGCATCAGCCAGTGGGGACATGATTTCCGCCCGGACTACATGATGCTCGGCTCCATCGCCGAGCGTCTCGGCCGCCCGCCCATCATGGCCGTCACCGCCACAGCCGGGCCCGAGGTCCAGGACGACATCATCCGGCAACTCCGGATGGACACGCCTTTCCGCCGCCTCGGTGAGCTCATCCGCCCCAACCTCTTCCTCGAGGTCGTGCGGACGGTGAACCCGGTGGCGAAGGACGAGGCGCTCCATGCGATGCTCGGCGCTACCGACGGCAGCGGCATCATCTACGTCGCAACGGTGAAGGAGGCGAAGCGGCTGCTGGACGAACTGTCCCCGTCGTGGCCCATGGCCATGTACCACGGCCGGATGCCGGCGAAGGAGCGGCACGAGGCGCAGGAGCGGTTCATGGCGGGGGACGTGAAGGCCGTCGTCGCCACGAACGCGTTCGGCCTCGGCATCGACAAGCCGGACATCCGCTTCGTCATCCACTACCACTTCCCCGGCTCACTCGAGGCGTACTACCAGGAGGCGGGGCGGGCCGGACGGGACGGCGAGCACGCCCGCTGCGCCATCCTCTACCGCGAGGAGGATCGCGCCATCCAGGGGTACTTCCTCGGCGGCAAGTATCCCGACGACCGCGAGGCGCTGGACGTCGCCCGCGTCGTCAACCGCATCCGGGATGGCGAGCGCATGGCGCTGAACGACATTGCCGACCGCGCAGGCGTCGCCCGCCGCAAGACGCGCATCGTGCTGACGCTCATGAAGCGGTTCGGCGCCGTGCGCGAGTATCGCGGCGGCGCCTGGGAGAGGCTCATCCCGGACGTCACCCGCGTGCAGCTCCACGACCAGCTCACCGACTACGAGTCCCGGCGCACCGCCGACCGCGCAAAGCTGCAGGCCATGGTGCGCTACTGCCGGACGGCGCAGTGCCGGACACGCCGGCTCCTGGAGTACTTCGGCGAGGATTCCGGCGACGACCACCGCTGCGGCCACTGCGACAACGACGTGACGCCGCCCGCCACGGGCTGACCGGGGGCTTGCGACCGGGCCGGACGCAGCGCGCTTGCCTGCACGCCGCCGGCCGCCCAACCTACCGCATGCGCAACCTAGACGCCGACGAGTTCTTCGAGAGCTTCCTCATCAGTGCCATCGCCGCGATCATCGGCATCCGCGGCTTTCTCCACCTCAGCGGCTATCCGACCGTGGGCGGGGATTCCCTGCACATCGCCCACATGCTCTGGGGCGGGCTCCTCATGCTCGTCGCCCTGCTCATGCTCCTCGGATACCTGGGCAAGCGCGTGAAGAGCGCCGCCGCCGTCATCGGCGGGGCAGGGTGGGGCACCTTCATCGACGAGCTGGGCAAGTTCCTCACCCACGACAACGACTACTTCTTCGAGCCGACGTTCGCGCTCATCTACGTCACGTTCATTCTGATGTACGTCGCGTGGGAGGCACTGCACGCCAGGGAGCTGTCACGGGAGGATGCCCTGGCGAACGCGCTGGAGCTGACCCTCGAGGCGGTGCGCAGGGACATGGACGCCGCGGAGCGGCAGCGCGCCCTGGACCTGCTGTCGACATGCGACCCGGACGACCCCGTCGTCCGCTCTCTCCAGGAGGCCATCGCCCACGTCGAGCTGGCGCCGGCCGGGCGGCCGGGCCTGATGTGGCGGCTGCGACACGGCTTCCGGGCGCTCTACCGGTGGCTGGTGCAGCGGCGGTGGTTCGCGACGGCCGTCGTCACGTTCTTCATCGCCCACGCCCTGAACGCGGTCGTGCAGTCCATGATCGTGCTGCGGGAGCTCACTGCGTCACTGGCGGTCCTCGGTGGCGGCCTGGTCCTGGCCGGCGTCATGCTGCGTCCCGGCCGGCCCGACCGGGCCACGCGCATGGCCATGCCGGGCGCCGTGGCCGTGGTCCTCGCCGCGCTCCTGGCCGGCGCTGCCATCGCCCATCAGCTCCTGCCCCGCCTCACATTCTTCGAGTGGGTCGAGCTCGCCGCGTCCGTCGTGCCCGCCCTGTTCGTCCTCGTGGGAGTCACGCGGATGCGGAAATCGCGGGTGGAGGCCTACCGGACCTTCAAGACTGCGGTGCTGCTGATGATCTTCATCACGCAGTTCTTCGCGTTCTATCACCAGCAGCTTCTGGCGATGGCGGGCCTGGCCCTGAACATCCTGGTCTGGCTCACGCTCAGGCACATGATCCACCAGGAGGACCGGCTGCGCCTGTCGAGGTGAGGCGGTGCGCCGCGCCGGCGTGACCGGCGCGGCGACCACCCATGCTGCGGTTCAGTCCTGCGGCGTGCGGCCCAGCATCTCCTCGCGGCGCGCCCTGAACTCCGTGCCCGGGCTCCACTCGGGGAACGCAGCGCGCTGCGACACGCGGTACCCCACCTGGAACATGAGCTGTGCGTCCTCCACGGCGCCGGCCAGGTCCCAGTCCGGCTTGATCCGGTCGCCGGGCTTGTGGTAGTCGTTCGCCGTGTACTCGTCACGCTTCTGCTGCCCGTATCCCGCGGGCTTGCCGATGAAGTGCGTGCCGGCACGGCTGTAGAGGGCGGGCACGCCCTGCTTGGCGAACTCGAAGTGGTCGGAGCGGTAGTAGAAGCCCTTCTCCGGCTCGGCGTCGGCCTCCAGCCGCCGGCCCTGCGTCTCCGCCGCCTCCCGGAGCGCGTCGTCCAGCGTGGAGTTGCCGTAGCCGACGACCACCACATCCTCCGTCCTGCCCCACTGGTTCATCATGTCCATGTTGATGTTCGCCACGGTCTGCACCAGCGGATGGAGCGGGTTCTCGGCGAAGTACTTCGCGCCCAGCAGGCCCTGCTCCTCCGCCGTCACGGCGAGGAAGAGGATGGAGCGGTCCGGCCGCTCGGCCAGTTTCGTGTACGCCTCGGCGATCTCCAGCATC
>DATHVO010000339.1:0-3222 GCA_035461265.1 Longimicrobiales bacterium | reverse complement strand
GTCGCCGGCAGCGATGGCGTCCTGCGCTGCGCGCTTGGCCGCAGCGGGCAGGCGACCCGTCAGCAGCGTCACCGCCTCGCCCAGCGGCTCGATCAGGGCCGCCAGCGTGCGAGCGTGCTGCTCGGCCAGTATCTCCGTGGGCGCCATCAGCGCCGCCTGATAGCCGGACTCCACGGCGAGGAGCATGGCGAAGAGCGCGACGATGGTCTTGCCGGAGCCGACGTCGCCCTGCAGCAGCCGGTTCATGCGCAGTTCGGACTGCATGTCGGCGAGGATCTCGCGGATGACGCGCGTCTGCGCGCCGGTCAGCGTGAAGGGCAGCGCGCGGAAGAGCGGCGCGAGCAGGGTGTCGTGCCGGATGAAGGCGGTGCCGCGGCGCAGCGCCGCGTTCTGCTTGCGGACCCGCGCGTGGAGCAGTTGCAGGAAGAACAGCTCGTCGAAGGCCAGGCGGCGGCGGCCGCGCTCGGCGTCCCTGAGCGTGGCGGGCCGGTGGAGCGCCACGATGGCCTGCATGAGCGTCGGCAGCTCCGCGGCCTCGGTCAGCGCACGGGGCACGGCGTCGGCGGGCTGGAGCAGCGGCAGCAGGCGGTCCAGGCTCTGGTCGATGATGCCGCGGAGCACCTTCTGGGAGAGGCCCTCGGTGGAGGCGTAGATGGGCAGCACCTTCCCGGCGGCCTCCACACCCTCCTCGGCACTGCCGAGGACGACGTACTCCCGGGGCTGGATCTGGCGGCCGTGGTAGAAGCGGACGGGGCCCGTGACAAGGACGATGTCGCCCCGGCGGAAGGCCCGGTCGAGGAACGGCTGCCCCGGGAAGGAGCACTCGATGGAGCCGCTCTGGTCCCGGAGCATGAGCTGGAAGATCCGCAGCCCCGTACGCGTCGGCAGCACGCCCTTGGAGACGACCTCGCCGATGACGGTGACGTCGTCGCCCACCTGCGCGGCGCCGATGCGCGTCACCGTGCTGGCGTCCTCGTAGCGGCGCGGCACGTGGAAGAGCAGGTCGCGGGCGGTATGCACGCCGAGGCGGGCCAGGGCGTCGGCACGGCGGGGCCCGACGCCCTTGAGGAACTGCACCGACTGGTCCAGCGGCGTGAACGCCATGACCTCAGGTCTCGAGGACGTCCCTGGAGAACTGCTCCGCGTCGAACTCCACCAGTGCATCCACGGCCTCGCCCGTGCCCACCAGCTTCACGGGCAGGTCGAACTCCTTCTTCAACGCCACGACGATGCCGCCGCGCGCCGTGCTGTCGAGCTTCGCCAGCACCAGGCCGGTGAGGGGCAGCGCCTGCCGGAAGGTGCGTGTCTGGGCGACGGCGTTCTGGCCCACGGTCGCGTCGAGGACGAGGAGCGTCTCGTGGGGCGCGCCGGGCAGCCGCCGGTCCACTACCCGGCCGATCTTCGCCAGCTCCGTCATGAGGTCGTCCTGCGTGTGGAGGCGGCCCGCCGTGTCGATGATGACGACATCCGCGCCACGGGCTTCCGCGGCGTCGATGGCGTCGAAGGCGACGGAGGCGGGGTCGGCGCCCGGCTTCGCGCCCACGAAGTCGGAGCCGGTGCGCTCGGCCCAGATGCGGAGCTGGTCGATGGCCCCCGCACGGAACGTGTCCGCGGCGGCCAGGAGTACGCGCCTGCGCTCACGCTTCAGACGATGCGCCAGCTTCCCGATGGTCGTCGTCTTGCCGACGCCGTTCACGCCCACCATGAGATAGACGGTGGGCGGCGCAGCGGCGAAGCGCAGCGACCCATCGACGCTGCCAGCGCGGAGGATCGCCAGCACCTCCCGCTGCACGGTGTCGCGGAACTCCTGCTCCGTGCGGATCTTCCCCGCCCGGGACCGCGACTCCACCACGTCCACCAGCTGCAGCGTGGCCGGCACGCCGAAGTCCGCGGCCAGAAGCGTTTCCTCGATCTTCTCCAGCGAGCCCTCATCGAGGCCCGCAATCATCACGTTCACGTCCGCGAACGCGATGTCCTTGATGCGCTGCCACAGTCCCGGCTTCTCGCCGGTTCGCTTCGTCAGTCTCAATTGCTCGTCTCACTTCACAGTCAGAGGTCCTATCTCAACCCCCACCGCCTCCGCAGGATCCACTCCGCTGCGAGGAGCAGGACGATGAGCGCGTACGGCCAGGCCGTGGCGTGCATGGGCGTGCCGGTGCGCCGCGGCGCCGCGTCCCGCACGGGCGATCCGCCACCGCGCAGCTCGCCGAGATCGGCGGTCCGGCGCGCAAACTCCGGGGAGTACGTCTCCACCGTCAGCGGGCCCTCGCCCCCGGCCACGGAGTCACCCGCGAAGGCCGTCGCGCGCCACGCGTAGGTACCGGGCGGTGGCGCCGCGGTGAAGGCTGTGTCCGCCGGAACTGCCGCCAACGTCGTGTCGAGGGCGACCGTGCCACCGGGAGAGACAATCTGCACCCACAGCGAGTCCGCCTCCAGACCGGGCGCCACCCATGGGATCAGTGCGCCCCTGGGCGCAGAGAGCCGGACGGGCCGCACGGCCGGAACGCCGCCCAGCGTCCGCTCGGTGACGAGCCACCCGGCCACGGCGCTCCAGAGCCGCTGGTAGAGTTCGCGCTCCGGACCGCCGCGGAAGGCCCATCGCCAGTACCCCGTGCCCAGCGCGACGGCCCACCGGCGGCCGGCGGCAGAGTCCGCGACGAGGACGGGCTGGGGCGTGCCGTCGCCGGACCGCGCCGCCAGGAGGGGCGACCATGCGCCCGCCGGCACGTCCGCGCCACGCAATGCGGTGAGGGGTGCAAAACCCGCCGGCGCCAGACCCGCCAGCAGCCGTGCCACCGGAGACGGGGGGAGGTCCCGCAGGATGTAGAATTCTCCCGGCTGCGCGGGTCCCGCGGTCACGCCGAATGACGGCCCGGCGGCACCGTCGCCCGGGAAGACCAGCACCCCGCGGGCAGCCCGCGCCACGGCGCCGGTCCACTCCGGCGCGTCACCGCCCAGGCCGTGCAGGACGATGAACTGGGCCCGCTCCGTCACCCGCCGGACCTCCGCCTCCGGGACCGCCACCCCGGCGTCCAGACCTCCTGCCAGCCGGATGTAGCCGTCGCCGGCACCGCGAATGTACGCGCGCACCGGGAGCCCCGTGGCCCGCTCCAGGACGGGAACGAGGAAACGCGGTTCCCAGTCGGCCCGGAAGGACACCAGGGCCACACCCGCCGGTTCCTCGACGACGTTCACGAACACCGTCCGCCGGTCGTCGTCCGG
>DATHVO010000338.1:0-4688 GCA_035461265.1 Longimicrobiales bacterium | reverse complement strand
GGGGACCGCAGCCGGTCACCGACACGGCTTCGGTCCTGCTCCGCGTCACGCCCTCCCACCGGCCTGCGGCCACGCAGAGACGCCCGCCCGCCGGCACGTGTGGGCGATGGCCGTGCCCCAGGCGGGGCCGCCGGCCGAAGCCGATGAGATGGCGGCGGCCGGCAATTTGCGCGCGAATGCACGATGGCATGCGAGAGAACCGAACTGGAGGAGTGAGATGGCGAATGTGATGGAGGCCGAGGTCGGGCAGGAGAAGGCGCTTGTGCACTACGAAGCGCGGGATGGCGTCGCGATCCTGACGCTGGATGACCCACCGGCCAACACGTACACATACGAGTTGATGCAGGACCTCGACCGCTCCATCCTGCGGGCGCGGATGGACGAGAGCGTGTACGTCATCGTCCTCATCGGCGAGGGCGAGAAGTTCTTCTGTGCGGGCGCCAGCATCCCGATGCTCAACTCGGTGACGCCGCAGTTCAAGTACTACTTCTGCCTGCACGCGAACGAGACGCTCAGCCGCCTCGAGCAGACGCCGAAGCTGGTGATCGCGGCGCTGAACGGCCACACCGTGGGCGGCGGCCTGGAGATCGCCATGGCGGCGGACATGCGCATCGCCCGGCGGGGCGGCGGCAAGATCGGTCTGCCCGAGGTAAACCTCGGCGTGCTGCCGGGCACGGGCGGGACGCAGCGCCTCTGCCGCATCGTGGGCAAGTCGGCGGCCATCGAGCTGATGGTGACGGGCCGCACGTTCGAGTTCGACGAGGCGAAGGACATGGGCATCGTAAGCGATGTATACGACGCCGCGGACCGCTCGTCGTTCCTCGACCAGGTGATGGAGTACGCGAAGCGGTTCACGCCGCCGAACATGGCCTCCAAGGCCATCGGCAACATCAAGCGCGCGGTCCAGACGGGTGCGGAGCTGCCGTTCAACGACGCGCTGGCCGTGGAGCGCGAGCTGCAGCAGCTCCTCTTCCAGAGCGAGGACGCGAAGGAAGGCATCGCCGCGTACGTCGAGAAGCGCAAGGCGCAGTTCAAGGCGCGCTGAACATGACGAGCGGAACGCTGTCAGCGGACCGGCTGTCGCAGGACCGGCTCTGGATCGGTGGCGAGTGGCAGGACGCCGCGGACGGCAGCCGTTTCCCGACGGTCCATCCCGCCACAGGCGAAGCGCTGACGGAGGTGGCGGAGGGCGGTGCAGCGGACATCGACGCCGCCGTGGCGGCCGCCCGTACCGCGTTCAGGGACAAGGCGTGGGCCCGCATGGACGCAGCCGACCGCGGTGCACTGCTGTGGCGGATGGCGGACAGCCTCGAGGCGCGCGGCCCGGACCTGGCCCGGCTGGAAGTGCTGGACAACGGCAAGCCGATCCGCGAGGCGCTCATCGACATCCGGCAGTCGGTGGACGCCCTGCGCTACTACGCGGGCTGGACCACCAAGCTGCAGGGCGACACCATCCCCGTCCGCGGCAATCTGTTCAACTATACGCTGCGGGAACCGGTGGGCGTCGTCGGCGCCATCATCCCGTGGAATTTCCCCCTGCTGATGGCCGTGTGGAAGGTTGCGCCGGCACTCGCCTGCGGGAACACGGTCGTGTTGAAGCCGGCGGAGCAGACGCCTCTCACGGCACTGGAACTGGCGGCCATCGCGGCGGAGGCCGGACTTCCCGCCGGCGTCCTGAACGTCGTGCCCGGTCCCGGCGAGACTGCAGGTGCAGCCCTTGTGGAGCACCGTGACGTGGACAAGATCGCGTTCACGGGCTCCACGGAAGTGGGCCGCACCATCATGCAGACGGCGGCGCGGTCCCTCAAGCGCGTGTCCCTCGAGCTGGGGGGCAAGTCCCCCAACATCGTCCTGGCGGACGCGGATCTCGCGGCCGCCGCCCGGGGCGCGTTCTCCGCCATCTTCTACAACACGGGGCAGTGCTGCACCGCGGGTTCGCGCCTCATAGTGCATGAGTCCGTCAAGGACGCCCTGCTGGAGCAGCTCGTGGAGCGCGCCGGCAAGATGCAGCCCGGCGACCCTCTCGACCCGAAGACGCGGCTCGGCCCCATGATCTCCGCCGAGCACATGGAGCGGGTCCTCGGCTACATCGAGAAGGGCCGGTCGGAAGGGGCGGAGGTGCTGGTGGGCGGAGGGCGGGCGCTCTACGGCGGTGAGGAACGCGGGTTCTGGGTGGAGCCCACGGTGTTCGACGCCGTTACGGAGGATCACTGCATCGCACGGGAGGAGATCTTCGGGCCGGTCCTGTCGGTGCTGACCTTCCGCGACGAGGACGAAGCGCTGGCCATGGCGAACCGCTCGGAGTACGGACTCGCGGCCGGCGTCTGGACGCGTGACATCGGCCGCGCACACCGCCTCGCCCGGGACCTACAGGCGGGAACGGTGTGGATCAACACCTACCACCCCGGCGATGCGGCGTCGCCCTTCGGCGGCTACAAGCAGTCGGGCTTCGGTCGCGAGCTCGGCCAGTACTCCCTCGATCTCTACACCCAGATCAAGAGCGTGTGGGTCGACCTGAACTGATGTCGGCCCACCGGACCCGGACGCGGCCGTCATGAGACAGGCCTGGATCATCGATGCGGTGCGCACGCCCGTTGGCCGGTACGGCGGCGCGCTGGCGGGCGTCCGCCCCGACGACCTCGCCGCGCGGGTCGTCCGCGCGGTCGTGGAGCGGACGGGCGTGGATGGTGTGCTGGTGGACGACGTGATCCTGGGGTGCGCCAACCAGGCCGGCGAGGACAACCGGAACGTTGCCAGGATGGCGGCGCTGCTGGCCGGCCTGCCGGTGTCGGTCCCCGGGCAGACCGTGAACCGGCTGTGCGCGTCGGGACTGCAGGCCGTGAACGCCGCCGCCCAGGCCATCACCGCGGGCGCTGCGGACGTGATCATCGCCGGCGGCGTCGAGTCCATGAGCCGCGCACCGTGGGTGGTCCTCAAGCCGGGAGAGGCGTACGCGCGCGGCGCACCGGACGTGGCCGACACGGTGCTGGGCTGGCGCTTCGTGAACGCCCGCTTCCCCGCCGACTACACGGTGGCGCTGGGAGAGACGGCCGAGAGGGTGGCGGACCGGCACGGCGTGACGCGGGAGGCGCAGGACGCGTTCGCGCTGGAAAGCCAGCGCCGGGCCGCGCAGGCGATGGCGGCGGGCCGCTTCCGGGACGAGATCGTCCCAGTGGACGCGCCCAACAGGGCCGGCACCACGGCCGTGGATAGGGATGAACACCCCCGCCCGGACACCACCCTCGAGCAGCTCGCCCGCCTCCGTCCCGCGTTCCGCCCGGACGGCACCGTCACCGCCGGCAACTCCTCCGGCCTGAACGACGGCGCCGCCGCCCTGCTCATCGTGGAGGAGGCGCGTGCCAGGGAGCTGGGCCTGCGTCCCCTGGCGCGGATCGTGGGCAGCGCTGCTGCCGGCGTCGAACCCGACCTCATGGGCCTCGGGCCCGTGCCCGCAACGCGCCGGCTCCTGGACAGGCTGGGCATGCGGATGAGCGACATCGAGCTCATAGAGCTGAACGAGGCCTTCGCGGCCCAGGCCATCCCGTGCATGACGGAACTGGAGCTCGACGCTGCACGCGTGAACGTGAACGGCGGCGCCATCGCCCTGGGCCATCCCCTGGGCTGTTCCGGTGCGCGGATCATGACCACCCTCGTGCACGAGCTGAGGCGCCGGGGCGGCGGCCTGGGCCTGGCCACGATGTGTGTCGGCGTCGGCCAGGGTGTCTCGACCCTCGTGGAGGTGGCATGAACGGCGACCGGATTCTCCTGGAACGCGATGGCGCAATAGGCTGGATCCGGCTGAACCGGCCGGAGCGGCTGAACGCGTTCTCCGGCACCATGCGGGAGGACCTGCTCCGGGCGCTGCAGGAGATGCAGGGGGACGACGACGTGCGTTGCGTCATCGTCACCGGCGTCGGCCGCGCCTTCTCCACCGGCGGCGACATCAGCGGGATGTCGGAGATGCTGGAGGAGGACGATCGCGCCCGTTTCGAAGGGCTCGTCCGCATCGGTGCGGACGTCGTCCGTCAGATCGATGCCATGACCAAGCCCGTGATTGCCGCCGTCAATGGGGCGGCGGCCGGTGCCGGCGCGTGCCTCGCCCTGGCGTGCGACCTGCGCATCGCCAGCGAGAGCGCCTCCATAGGGTTCGCCTTCCTCCGCATCGGACTTCACCCCGACTGGGGCGGGAGCTACTTCCTGCCGCGGCTCGTCGGACCGGCGACCGCCATGGAGCTGGTGCTCACGGGGGGGATGGTGAGCGCCGAGCGGGGTGAACGGATCGGTCTTTTCAATCGGGTGGTGCCGGGGCCCGAGCTGGATGCTGCAGCCCGCGGTTTCGCGGGTGAGATCGCCGCGGCACCGGCGGGCGTGGTGGCCGCTGCGAAGCGGGTCCTGCGCCGCAGCATGACCTCCACGCTGCCGGAAGTCCTGCAGATGGAGGTGGACGCACAGCTCGCCGCCTTCGGCACGCCTGACTGCGTGGAGGGGATCACGGCGTTCCTGGGCAAGCGCGCGCCGCGGTTCAACCGGGGAGCGGGCGATGGTAATGGGGACGGGTCCGGCGGGCCCGACGGGAGCGGCGCATGACCGGCCGCGTCGCCGTACTGGGCGCCGGCACCATGGGCCACGGCATCGCGCATGTCTGCGCCATGGCGGGGTTCGATGTCGTTCTGGCCGACGCCTCCGAG
>DATHVO010000337.1:0-1999 GCA_035461265.1 Longimicrobiales bacterium | reverse complement strand
AGCCGGCCGCAAGGCGATGCAACAATGTGGCCACCTTCGTGGCCCGAGGGAGCCGGAAGGCCCCGCCGCGCGGTGGATGGGCGCGGCGGGGCTGACGGGCGGGCCGTCAGGAGCCCGTGATGCGGATGGACCCGTTCGTCGTCGCCGCCCGTACTTCCGGGCCGCCGCTGCCCAGGGTGCCCGTCAGGCTCCGGCGGCTCACCCGCCCCTGGATCTGGAGGGGCAGCTCCGTGTTGATGCTGCCGTTGGTGGTGGATAGGTGGAGCTGGGCGGATGCCTGCTCCGGCAGCTGGAGACGGATGGCGCCGTTCGTCGTGCGGAGCTGCACGCCCTCAAGGGGTGCATTGCCCTGCCGGAAGGCCGCATGGATGGCGCCGTTCGTGGACCGGGCCTCGACCCTGCCCACGAGGTCCGACAGGCGAATGGTCCCGTTGGTCGTGCGGGCGTTCACCGGTGCGCCGGTGGATGCCACGGTGATGGAGCCGTTGGTCGTGCGCGCCTCGATGGCCATCCCCTCGGGGACCTGAACGCGTACGCTCACGGACCACCCCGTCCGGCCCGACGTACGGGGGCCCGTGGCCCTGAGCTCGCCCGCTGCCAGGCGGACGTTCACATCACCTGCCAGGTCCCGGGCCGCGTTCGCGTTGCCGGCCCGGGCCTGGACGCGGGCGGTCACTCGGACGTCCCGGCCGGAGTATCCCTCGACGCGGATGCTGCCGTTGGGGCCAACGTCGATGTTCAGAGAATTCCCCGTCATGGGCGCATTCAGCTGGCGCACCTCGCAGTACTGGTTGCGCCCGACGTCGGCGCACCAGTCCTCGGCGGTGGCCTGTGCGGCTGTGGTAGCCGGGAGGACGAACAGGAGCCCCGCTGCCACCAGCGGGACGCGAAGCCCCGACGGCCGGGGCTCGGGGGTAGGCACGGCTGAAGACATCGATCCTCCATGCGATTTCGTGGACACGCCCGTCCATACGCACCCGCAAGGGTTCGGGTTTCGCCGGGCGAGCCATCAGTGGCCTACGATTTCGTCCCGCGTCGGTCCCAGGATGGCGAACAGCTCCTGCGTTTCGGCCTCGTCCACGTCGTGCCGCTGGAGCGTGGCGCTGAAGATCTCCACCATCCGGTCCCATTCCTCGGCGGTCACCCGGAGCCCCCGGTGTGCCTCCATCATTTCCAGGCCGGTGTAGGTGCACGGCCCTCCCGTCGCCTCGCACACGAGTGTCGTGACCTGGTACGTGATGTATGGCGCCGCTTCCGCGGTCTTCCGCTGGCGCACCGCCTCGTTCGCCATGATCACGGGGTCCTGGAGGAAGACGTCCATGAAGTCGCTCACGACCAGGGAGATGGCGGGCAGCCCACCGAGGCGTTCGTACAGGGACGCCGCGGGTGCCGGCGACTGGGCGTCGGCCGTGCGCGGGAGCGTGACGGCCAGCGCTATGAATACTGCTGGAACGATGACGCATGCTCGAATGCTGGTCATGACCACCTCCTGTCCGGGGTGACTGCTGGTGGGGCGTACGGCGGCAGAGGTCCAGCGGTGCCGCGAGCCCTGCGGTCCCGGCATCCTAGGCAGGACCGGCCGGAAGGCCAGACCAGGACGGGCCAGAGATGTTGAGACACGAAGGTCTGGGCCGGAGGCGCTCGGCGCGGCAGGTGCCGACCGGAGCGCCGTCGGCAGGACTCGTCCACGGAGGCGGCGGCAGGCCAAGAGAACGCCGCACGATATCTCGAGGAGCTCGGCGCAGGCGTCGTCGCGCCCGCGCTCTCGGCGCTGGGTCACCTCCTGACTGCGTCCTTGGGCCCGGGGGATGAGGCCGCCTCATTCCATGCCGTCCCGAAGAACGACGGGTCTACGGGCGGGCCACCGTCCGCCACCCCCCGTCAACGGAAACCTACCTCCTCCCCCTCCCGTATATTAGCATCGCAGTTCATGCCTTCCGCCGTGTCCTCCTTCGGCCTCGAGATCGGTCCGAGGGATGCGCGGCTTTCCTCGTATACG
>DATHVO010000336.1:0-4696 GCA_035461265.1 Longimicrobiales bacterium | reverse complement strand
CGGCGTGTCGATGGAGGAGTGCGTGGAGCTCGCGCGCCGGTTCGGCGCCCGGGTGGGCGAGGAGCTGGGGATCCCGGTCTACCTCTACGAGGAGGCGCAGGCGCTCGAGCACCGGAAGGCGCTGCGCCAGATCCGGAGCGGCGAGTACGAGGGGCTCTCGGAGAAGATCGGCCGGCCGGAGTGGAAGCCGGACTTCGGACCCGCCCGGTTCGTGCCCCGCAGCGGCGCGACCGTCACCGGCGCGCGCTTCTTCCTGATCGCCTACAACGTCAACATCCTGGGCACGCGGAACCAGGCGCACCGGCTGGCCCTGAACGTCCGCGAGCAGGGACGGACGGTGCCGGGGCAGGACGGCCAGCCGGTCCATCAGCCGGGCTACTTCAGGGCGGTCAAGGGGATCGGCTGGGAGCTGGAAGAGTTCGACCTGGCCCAGGTCTCCATGAACCTGGACAACTACCGGGTCACCCCGATCCACGCCGTGTTCGAAGCGATCAGGCGTGACGCGGCAGAGCTCGGCGTGGGCGTGGCCGGCAGCGAGATCGTGGGACTCGTGCCGCTGGAAGCGATCCTCCAGGCGGCGGACCACTACATCGCCGAAGAAGGCCTCCTCATCCTGGACGAGCGGAAGAAGGTACGCCTCGCGATCGACCGGCTGGGCCTCTCCTCGATCCATCCGTTCCGCCCGGAGGAGAAGATCATCGAATACATGATCGACCGGGAGGAGGACGGGCAGCTGATCCGGAAGAGCGTGCGGGGGTTCGTCGAGGCGGTTGGCGCCCGCACCTCCACGCCCGGTGGCGGGTCCGTCGCGGCGCTCATGGGCGCGCTGGGCGCCGCCCTGGGCGCGATGGTCGGCTGGCTGACGTACGGCCGCCGGAAATACGAGCACCTGGATGCCGCGGTGCGCGAGCACCTGCCGCCGCTCGTCGAGCTGCAGGAGGCGCTGCTCCGGGGGGTGGACCGGGATACGGACGCGTTCGCCGAGTACATGGCGGCCATTCGCATGCCGCGCGACACGGAAGCCCAGCGGGAGGCGAGGAGCGCGGCGATGCAGGAGGGCCTGAAATCCGCCACACGCGTGCCGCTCCACACCATGGAGCTGGCGGACCGGGCGTGGGAGCCGATGATCGGGCTCGCGCGGATCGGCGCCTACTCCTCCCGGTCAGACCTCGAGGTCGGGGCGAAGGCTCTCGAAGCGTGCCTCTACGGCGCCCACCGCAACGTGGGCATCAACCTCACCGACATCCGCGATGATGCGTTCCGCCGGGAGCTACAGGACCGGGCGGACGCACTGCTGGCTCGAGGCCGCGAGAAGTTCGCGGACGTCCAGGCGGTGGTGGCGGGCCGGACCGGCGACGTTTGAAGCCGGACTCCCATCATCGATCATCGATCAGGTCAGCTCGCCGACGTGGTCGATGACCCTGCCGACGAGCCCGTACTCGACCGCCGACCGGGCGTCCAGCCAGAAGTTCCGGTGCGTGTCGTCGATGATGCGCTCGAGCGGCTGACCGGTCTGCTCCGCGAACACGCGGTTCAGGCGCTCGCGCATCTTGAGGATCTCCTTCGCCTCGATCTCCACATCGGCGGCGGTCCCCCGCGTACCGCCGGCCGGCTGGTGCAGCAGGAAGCGGGTGTTGGGGAGCGAGAACCGCCGGTCGCGCGGGACGGCCACGTAGATGAGCGCGCCCGCGCTTGCGACCCACCCCGTCCCGACCATCCGGACCGGCGACCGGATGAACCGGACCACGTCGTGGATGGTGTCGCCCGATTCCACGTGCCCGCCCTGGGAGTTGATGAAGACGGTGATCGGGTCCTGCTCCTCGGCGTCCATGGCCAGCAGCTGGCCGATCACCTCCGACGCCAGCTTCTGGTTCACCTCGCCGCTGATGATCAGTGTCCGGGCCCGGAACAACCGGTTCCGGATGCTGTCGGTCCAGCGGCTCGACGTCGGTCGCGGCCCCTCCTCCTCCTCTTCGTCCGGCGGGCGGGTGCCCGGCGGCATTGGGTGGCGAGCGTCGGGCTCGTCGTGCTGATACGGGTCGATGGTCATCGCTGATCCTGTCGCAGTTCGCGCGTGTGGAGAAAGGCCGCTCCTGCCGTGCAAGGCGCCGGCCACCAACGTCGCCGGTGGGACGGGGGGGCGTCAACGGGGACGGACACGCCACGAAGGGGGGTCCCGAGATCGTCGCGGGGGTGCACACCTCGAATCCCTGTTTGGGAGCGGCAGCCGGGTCCACGAGCGGCGACCGCACGTACCCGATCGGCTGCAGGTGCACGGTCAGTCCGGCCGCTCCAGCATCGGCAGCCGGACCCCCTCCCGTCTCGCGGTCGCCAGCGCGTCCTCGTACCCCGCGTCCGCGTGACGGGCCACGCCGAGCGCCGGGTCGTTCGTCAGCACGCGCTCCAGCCGCTCCCGCATCGCCGGCGTGCCGTCCGCGACGATGACCTGGCCCGCGTGCAGCGAGTGGCCGATGCCGACGCCGCCGCCGTGGTGGAAGCTTACCCAGCTCGCGCCGCTGGCCGTATTCAGCAACGCATTGAGGATCGGCCAGTCCGCCACGGCGTCCGACCCGTCCTTCATGGCCTCCGTCTCGCGGAACGGGCTGGCGACGGAGCCGGTGTCGAGGTGGTCGCGCCCGATCACGATCGGGGCGCTCAGCTCGCCGCTCGCCACCAGGTCGTTCAGGGCGACGCCGAACCGGGCCCGCTCACCCAGGCCGAGCCAGCAGATGCGGCTCGGCAGGCCCTGGAACCGGACGCGCTCGCGCGCCTGGCTGATCCAGCGGCGCAGATGCTCGTCGTCCGGGAACAGCTCCAGCACCAGGTCGTCCGTACGGTGGATGTCCGCCGGGTCGCCGCTCAGGGCGACCCACCGGAACGGACCCCTGCCCTCGCAGAAGAGCGGACGCACGTAGGCCAGCACGAAACCGGGATACTCGAATGCCTCGGCGAAGCCGGCATCCCGGGCCTGGCCGCGCAGGTTGTTGCCGTAATCGAACGTGATCGCGCCGCGTCGCATCAGCTCGACCATGGCGCGGCAGTGCTCGGCCATCGATTCCATGGCACGCGCGACGTAAGCCTCCGGGTCGCGTCCGCGCAGCTCGGCGGCCGCCTCGAGCGAGAGCAGCGCCGGGATGTAGCCGTTCAGCTCGTCGTGCGCCGAGGTCTGGTCGGTCAGCACGTCCGGCGTCACGCCGCGCCGGACCAGTTCGGGCAGCACCTCGGCGCAGTTGCCGACCAGGCCGACGCTGAGCGCGTCGCCGCTCGCGGCCGCGCCCCTCACCCAGTCGAGCGCCTCATCCAGGTCGTGCGTCATGCGGTCGCAGTAGCGCTGCTCGATGCGCCGCTCGATGCGGCGCGGGTCGACCTCGACGCAGAGCAGCGCCGCGTCGGCCATGGTCGCGGCCAGCGGCTGCGCGCCGCCCATGCCGCCCATGCCGCCCGTCAGCACCCACCGGCCTTTCAGCGATCCGCCGAAATGCTGACGCGCCACGGCCCCGAACGTCTCGTAGGTTCCCTGCAGGATGCCCTGCGTGCCGATGTAGATCCACGATCCGGCCGTCATCTGCCCGTACATGGTCAGCCCGGCACGCTCCAGCTCGCGGAACTTCTCCCAGGTCGCCCAGTCGCCCACCAGGTTGGCGTTCGCGATCAGCACGCGCGGGGCCCACTCGTGAGTCCTGAACACCGCCACCGGCTTGCCCGACTGCACCAGCAGCGTCTCGTCGTTCTCGAGCCGCTCCAGCGTGCGCACGATCGCGTGGTAGCTCTCCCAGTCGCGCGCCGCTTTGCCGGTACCCCCGTAGACCACCAGGTCCTCGGGCCGCTCCGCGACCTCCGGGTCCAGGTTGTTCATGAGCATCCGCAGCGCCGCCTCCTGCGTCCAGCCACGGCAGCGCCGCTCCGCACCACGCGGCGCGCGCACCGTCTCCGCCTGTATCGTCGCCATGTTCCTGCCCCTCATTCCCGGCGCCTCGATCCAGCTCCCGGTGCCGTGTCGGCGTTCCCCGGAGTGCTACGAGAATGCCGCCCCGCGTCCGCTTTCTCAAGGCGACATCGTTGCCCGGACCGCTCTGCCGCTTGCGCCGCGCGCGAAACTACCGCCTACTTCCGGCGTACTTAACTGGACAAGCGCCTCCCGCCACGACCACTCGATGAAGAAGACGACCGCCGCGAGAACGGGCCGCAAGCCGCCGCCGAAGGGATTCGCCCAGGCCGGCTGGGAATGGACGAAGTCGATCGTCGTCGGCTTTTTCATCTTCCTCGTGATCCGCACGTTCCTGATCCAGACGTTCACCATCATCTCCGGATCCATGGAGGGCACGCTCCTGGTTGGAGACTTCCTGGTGCTGAGCAAGTCGGCCTACGGCGCGACGGTACCGGGGACGGGCGTGCGCCTGCCCGGGTACGACCAGCCGGACCGTGGCGACATCGTCGTGTTCCGCGGGCACCACGAGCCGATCGACCTGGTGAAGCGGCTGGTCGGCATGCCCGGCGACACGCTCGCCATGCGGAGCGGCGTGCTCTACCGCAACGCTGCGCCGCTGGAGGAGCCGTACGTCAAGCGGGTCGCGCCCGGCGAGGACGGCACCCACCCGTGGATGGAGTGGCAGAGCGCCTACCTCACGGATTCCGCGCGCAACGAGCCCTACTATCCCACGCGCGACAACTGGGGCCCGATCGTGGTCCCGGCCGA
>DATHVO010000335.1:0-5682 GCA_035461265.1 Longimicrobiales bacterium | reverse complement strand
CCCGGCCCGCGCCCCTCGTTCCCGCCCACGGAATCCGCCATCCATGACACCGGACCCGCGACGTCGCACGCCAGCCCGCCGGTTACTGCTCGCCGCACTGGTGGCCGGCGTCGCGGGCCTCGGCGCCTTCCTTCTCCTGGTCCGCCCCTCGAACGACCGCGACTGGTCACCCGACCAGGCACGCGTACCGGTGGCCACGTTCCGGGGCGACAGCGTTTTCGTTGGCAACGTCCGCAACGCGCACTACCGATCCACCACCGACTACGACGTCCACTGGGACGACCGCGCGTACGACCTCGGACGACTCGAGTCCGTCTGGTTCATGGTGGAGCCGTTCTCCGGCTGGCGCGGGCCCGCGCACACGCTCGTGAGCTTCGGCTTCGGGGACGGCGAATACGTGGCCATCTCCGTGGAGGTGCGCAAGGAGCGGGGGGAGACATTCTCGCCGCTGAAGGGACTGCTGCGCCGTTACGAGCTCATGTACGTCGTCGGCGATGAACGCGACCTCATCGGCCTGCGCGCCAATCACCGACGGGACTCCGTCTACCTGTATCCGGTCCGGACGACGCCCGAGCGCATGCGCGCGATGTTCGTCTCGATGCTCGAGCGGGCGAACGACCTGGCCGGGCAGCCGGAGTTCTACAACACCCTGACCAGCACCTGTACCACGAACATCGTCCGGCACGTCAACGTCATCTCGCCCCGCCGAATCCCGTTCAGCTTCAAGGTGCTGCTGCCCGCCTATGCCGACGACCTGGCGTGGGACCTCGGAATCCTGGACACGGACCTTCCAAGGGACCGTTTCCGCCAGGCCCATCTCATCAACGACCTCGCGGAGCTGTACGCCGACAGTGCATCATTCTCCTCCGGCATCCGTTCGCGCTACATGCCCACTCCAACGGGAGACGGTGGATGAACACGGTCCTGCTGCTGGGCGCCATCGCGGCCACCGCCTGGACGGCCCTCGCCTTCAACCGCCTGGTCCGGCTGCGCAACCAGATGCGCGCGGCCTGGGCGGACATCGACGTGCAGCTCGCCCGCCGGCATGACCTCGTCCCCCAGCTCGTCGCCGCGGTCAAGGCCTACGCAGGCCACGAGCGCGGCCTCCTCGAAGCCGTCACCGAACTGCGGGCGAAGGCCGTCGCGCTGGACAGCCCCGCCCGGCTGGGTGAGGTCGAGTCGTCACTGGAGCAGGCGCTGTCACGGCTGTTCGCGTTGCGGGAGGCATACCCGGAGCTCAGGGCCAGCGAGAACTTCGCACAGCTCCAGCGCGACCTCACGGAGGTGGAGGACGCCCTGCAGTACGCCCGGCGGTTCTACAACGGCTCCGTCCGTGACTACAACACGACGCTGCAGCGGATACCCGACGTCATCATCGCCCGGTTGTTCCGCTTCACCGAGGGCGAGTTCTTCCAGGCCGGGGACGATGAGCGGCAGCCGGCCCGCGTGGAGATTCAGCCATGACCCGGACCGTCGCCGTCCTCGTGCTGCTGCTTGCGGCCGCCGTCGCGCCCGCTGCGGCCCAGGAGCGGATCCGGTCGTACGACTCCGAGGTGGAGGTCCGGGCCGATGGCAGCCTCATCGTGACGGAGCACATCGTCGTCCGGGCCGAAGGCAGTCAGATCAGGCGCGGCATCTACCGCGACTTCCCTACCCGGTACCGCGACCGCTACGGCAACCGGGTAAGGGTCGACCTCGAAGTGCTGGGCGTGGAGCGCAACGGCCAGCCCGAGGCCTGGTTCACCGAGCGGATGAGCAACGGCATACGGATCAACACCGGCGGCGACGACTTCCTGCCCGTTCCCGCGGAGTACACCTTCACCCTCCGCTACCGGACCACCCGTCAGCTCGGATTCTTCGCAGACCACGATGAGCTCTACTGGAATGCCATCGGCACCGGCTGGGTCTTCCCCATCGAAGCCGGGACCGTGGACGTGCGACTGCCTGCCCCGGTACCGGTGGAGAGCATGAGCGCCGAAGGGTACACGGGCACGCAGGGCCTGCAGGGCACCGCCTGGACGGCGGCCCTGCCCGAACCCGGCCGCGCGACCTATCGCCTCACGCAGGCCCTCTCGCCGTACGAGGGCTTCACCATCGTCCTGATGTTCCCCAAAGGGCTGGTGGACGAGCCGACCCGGGCGCAGCGCGCCGCCTGGCTGCTCGCCGACAACCGAGGCGTGCTCGTGGCCCTGGCGGGCCTCCTCCTCCTGCTGGTCTTCGCCGTCCGGCGCTGGCACCGCGTCGGGCGAGACCCCCGGCGCGGCGTGATCATTCCGCGCTACGAACCGCCCGATGGGCACACCCCCGGCGGGCTCCGCTACGTCACCCGGATGGGGTACGACCCGCGCTGTTTCTCCGCGGACGTACTGGGCCTCGCCGTCGCCGGACTCCTCCGGATTCACTGCGACCAGCGCCGGCTGCGCAGCGATGAGTGGCGCCTCGAGCGGGACGAGCCAGGCCAGCCCGACGCGACGCCACAGGCTGCCCTGCTCGCCGGCCTGTTCCCCGGCCGGAGCCAGAGCCTCGTCCTCCGCAACACGAACGCGACCACCGTGTCGGGGGCGCAGCAGGCCCACACGAAGGCATTCGACCAGCAGTACCAGCCGCACTACTTCGAGCGAAACCAGGCCAGCGTATACCAGGCCATGGGCATCGTCATCGCTACCGGCATCCTCGCATTCCTCGTCGCAGGCGGCACCGGCGTTCCGCTCATCATCGCCGTCCTCGTGCTGATGCTCGGAACGGTCGTCGTATTCGCGAACCTCGTACGCGCCCCCACCGACGCGGGCCGCAGCCTGCTGGACGAGATCGAGGGCCTCAAACTGTACCTCGGCGTGGCGGAGCGCGACGACATCGCCAGGGTGCCCGGTCCGGACGCGCCGCCACTCCTCGACGCACAGCGGTACGAGACGCTGCTGCCCTACGCCGTCGCCCTCGAAGTCGAGGACGCCTGGACCCGCAAGTTCACCGCGGCGGCGGGCGCCGCTGCCGCCGCGGCGGCAGCAGCCGGCATGACATGGTACCGCGGCAGCCGCCCGATCTCCGACATGGGATCCTTCAGCCGCGCCGTCGGCTCCTCCCTCAGCTCACAGATCGCGTCCTCGTCGAGTCCCCCGGGCAGCAGCTCAGGTGGCGGCGGCGGCGGTTCGTCGGGAGGGGGCGGCGGCGGTGGTGGCGGCGGTGGCCGTTAGCGGGCAACGCCCGCGCGACTGCGTCGCGACCGTCGCGGGTCGCCTCGGCGCGGGTCCCAACGCGTGGCGGTCGTCGGACACATCGGGACGCAGCGGCCCGCCGCGCCGGCCGGCCGACAGCGTAAAGGCCCATCCTCGCCGGCGGCGGCTGGCCATGTGCCGGATTCACCTCGCCTGGCGATGTGAACTCAGCGAACGGTCGGCTGGGAGCGACGCCGTGCTGGTTTCACCTCGCCATCCGCGGTCGATCCAGCGAGCGCTTCCGACGGCCGGTCGAGTGTGGTGATTGACATCGCGGCGTGAGTGTAATCGGACCGGGCCGCGTCAATGGTGGAGTCGCGGCCCGGCGGCCGGTGACCGAAAGCGCCCGCATCAGCGATAGCGATGCGGGCGCTTCACGTTCAGGGCCGCGACGCGCGGTCCTGGCGCTTGTGGCAGTCTGCGCAGAGGAGTGGCATGGCGTTGCCCCGGGCAGCCTCCTCGTTGTGGCAGTCGTAGCACATCCCCGTCTTCTTCGACGTGTTGTGGTAGGCATCCCGCAGCGACGTGGGCACGTCCTCCGTGGCCCGCTCGAGGTGGCAGGCGGTGCACTTCTGGTAAGGGGTCTCGAGCGGCTTTTCGGGCCGCGACTCGTGGTGGCAGCTCCGGCACTCCGCGTACTGTGCGTGCTTCCCGTGCGTGTAGACAACCGTACCGCGGGAGCCGTTGTACACCACCGTATCGGGTCCGGTCTCCCCGGGCACCTGCGCAGCCAGGCCGGCTGGCGCGAATATCATCCCCGCCAGGGCGAGGATCTTCATCGTTCTCATGGTCATCCTGTCGTCCGCGTCATGACGTGCGGTCCACACGTCGACCGAATGGATGCCGCGGAGGCGACCGGTGGTCAATCGTGCTCAGACCGCCGGGCTTGTGGGGATTTCTCCCCACGACCAGTGAGGCTTCCGATCAACGCCATCTCCGGACGGGGGCGTCCGTCACGGCGGCCTGGACGGCGTCCGCGATGGCCCGGCGGAGCGGTTCGTGACGCGTGTTCGCCCGGGTGGGGTTGACCCGGTTGGTCAGCAGGATGACGGCCAGGCCTCGCTCCGGATCCAGCCAGATGCTGGTGCCCGTGAAACCGGTGTGCCCGAAGGATCTGGGGGAGAAGAGCGTCCCTGCGGAAGACCGCGGCGCCGGCGTGTCCCAGCCGAGGGCCCGGCTGAAACCCTTCCCCTGGCGGGCAGTCCAGCGGGCCACGGTGGTGGGCTGGAGGATGCGGACTCCTGCATACTCGCCCCCGTTGAGCAACATCTGGCCGAACACCGCCAGATCGCGGGCCGATGAGAAGAGTCCGGCGTGGCCGGCGACCCCGCCCAGCGCGCAGGCATTCTCGTCGTGGACGACACCGTGAATGGGGCGATGCCGGTAGACCGTGTCCTGCTCGGTGGCGGCGATCCGGGCGAGGGCGGGAGCGGAAGCCGGAAGCGCTGTGGTGCAATCGCTACCCGCGGGGATCGGTGACGCGGCGACGGGGTTGAAGCCCGTATCCCGCATGCCGAGGGGCCGCCACACGCGCTCTTCCAGGAATGCATCCAGACCCTGACCCGTTATGGCCTCCACGACCCAGGCCGTGAGGATGAGCCCCCAGTCGCTGTAGATGGTGCTGTCCCCGGGAGCATAGACCAGCTCCCTCTCGTTGAAGCGGTGCAGGTATCCCTCCCGGTCCCGCGCGTCCCGCCAGACCGGCCCGCCGGCAACGAGGCCGCTGCTGTGTGTCAGCAGCATGCGCACCGTGATACCGGCCTTGTCCGGCGCATCGAACCCGGGCACGTACTCCCTGACGGGCCGATCCAGGTCCAGCCGGCCCTCCTCCTCCAGGATCATGGCGGCGGTGGTGGTGGCCACCACCTTCGTGAGGGAAGCGAGGTCGAAGAGAGTGGAGTCCGTCACCGGCGCCGCGTCCGCCGGCAGGTCGGTTCGCCCATACGCCGCGGCGTGGACCAGGCGGCCGTGGCGGGACACCACCAGGGCCGCGCCCGGCGCCGCACCCTCGCCGAGAGCCGCTCGCATGATGGAATCCAGGGTGATGCCCAGGCCCGGGGCCAGCCCCACCGCCTCCGGGCTCGCGCTCACCAGTTGGGGCAGCGCCGGCACCGGCCCGCGCACGGGCGCCTGCGCCGCCGGTGCGCAGGCAGCCAGCAAGGTCGCCACGATGACGACGGGGATGCGGAAGATGAACGGGGCGGACGGGCGGAACACTGGGTATGCCATGGCAAGCACCTGGTGTGGGTTCACTGGACCAATCCTACGGTCGAAGGCACTCGCTGTCACGGCGGGATGAATCCAACCGGGTCCTGGCGTGTATCGGGGGTACCGCGTCTCCGTTCCGTGCCCCGAACTCCGACCGCCATGTTCCCGGTTCCGATCCGCGTCCTGATCCCCGCCGCCACGGTCCTGGCGGCCTGCGCCGGGCCGGTCCCCGCCGACCGGGACGGCATCGACGCGGGCCGGA
>DATHVO010000334.1:0-9541 GCA_035461265.1 Longimicrobiales bacterium | reverse complement strand
CAGGCGGCTGATCCGCTTCGCGTTCTGCAAGCGTGTGGAGACGCTGGAGCTCGCCGGCGAGCGGCTGCGGGCCGTCGCCCGGGCCGATCGCTAGCGCATCACGAGGGACGCCGGCGCCGCAGCCAGGCCGCCCAGACGAGGAGGCCGACGGCCACGAGCTGACCACCGACGATGGGTGGGTCGGGCGGGATTTCGGCGTGGCCGCGCAGCATCCACGCGGCGAGGAACACTCCCACGCCGAGAAGCTCCACCGCCGTGGCGCCGCTGCCGGCAGGCACGCCGCGCCGGCGCTGCAGGGTGCGGATGAAGATGGCGACACACGCGGCGGCGATCCCGCCGGCTGCCATGGCATGGCTGACCCGGGGCCACCAGGCCGGAAGGTTCCCCGCCCCGCCGATCAGGTCCCACGCCGCGGCCGCCATGAGGAACACGGCGCCCACGATGGCCGCGACCCGTCGCGCGCGCGTCACGCCGGCCATGCAACGAAACTCCATGCCACGATACTCGCGGAGGGTCGGCCGGGCCGCGCCATTCGACGGGGCGGAGTCGCCTTGTTGCTGGAGCCTGCGCCCGCCATCTTCACCGGCGAACCCGGAGGGGGGCGCATGCGACCGATCATACTCGGCGTTGCGGGGGGCAGCGGGTCAGGCAAGACCACGGTGGTCCACGCCATCATCCAGAAGCTCGGTGCCGACCAGGTCACCGTCATCCATCACGATTCGTATTACCGCGATACCGGCCACCTCAATCCTGAGGAGCGGCGGGAGATCAACTACGACCATCCGGACTCCCTCGAGACGGAGCTCCTGGTGGAGCACCTCCGTGAACTGCGGGAGGGACGCGCCGCAGCCGTGCCGGTGTACGACTTCGCCGAGCACATCCGGCTGCCCCGGCGCGAGCATGCTGCGCCCCGCAAGGTCGTCATCGTGGACGGCCTGCTCATCCTCTGGGACGCCCAGCTCCGGGCACTCATGGACATCAAGGTCTTCGTGGACACGGACGCCGACGTTCGCTTCATCCGGCGGCTGGAGCGCGACATCCGGGAGCGGGGGCGGAGCGTGGAGTCCGTCATCGCGCAGTACACGCGCACGGTGCGGCCCATGCACCTCGAGTTCGTGGAGCCCAGCAAGCGGTACGCGGATCTCATCCTGCCGCTGGGCGGGCACAACCTCGTGGCCGTGGACATGCTCGTGACGAAGATCCGCGCGGTACTGGACGAACGTTGATCGAAGATCACCAGGCGATGCCGTAGGCCTCCCGGCGGGGGTCGGCCCCCACCGCCCTGGCGCCCGCCGGCGTGAGGAGTATGACCTGGGCGCCGCCCAGGTCGGCGGACTGGCCCCGCTGCACCCGCACGTCGTGACCCATGGCCCGGAGTGCGTCGCGCACATCCTGCGGTACGCCGTCCTCCACCTGCAGCCGCCCGTCTCCCCACGATCGCCAGCGTGGCGCCTCGACGGCCCGCTGCGGTGTCATGCCGAAAAGCACGATGTTGTTGAATACCTGGAGCTGCGTCTGCGTCTGACCGTCGCTGCCCGGTGTGCCCAGTACCATGAACAGCGAGCCGTCGGCGTTCAGCACCATGGACGGCGACAGGGTATGGTACGTCCGCTTCCTCGGCGCCACGACATTGATGCGCTGCGGATTCAACGAGAACGAACTCCCCCGGTTGTGCAGCACGATCCCCGTCCCCGGCACCATGCGGCCGCTCCCGAAGGCGCTGAACAGGCTCTGGATCAGCGCAACCGCGTTGCCTCGCGCGTCCACCGCACCCAGGAAGACCGTGTCACCATCGCCATGCGCTGCAGTATCGGTGTCCGCGGCGCCGTCGTCGGGAGTGGCCGGGGCCTGCCAGGCCGAGACCAGCTCCCGGGCCCGGGCCTTCGACACGATGACATCCAGCGGGATCTCCGCGAATGCCGGATCGGTGATGTGGCGGTCGCGCTCGGCGAAAGCCAGCTTCTTCACCTCGACGAGAGTGTGAATGTAATCGACGTGGTTGTGGCCGAGGCCTGCGGGATTGAACAGCTCGGCCATGTTCATCTGCAGGAGGAGCGCTGCACCCTGCGTGTTCGGCGGAAATGCCAAAACCTGGTAGCCGGCGTACGTCGTGGTGATGGGCTGCTGCCACGTGGACGAGTGGGCGGCCAGGTCCTCGATGGTAATGAAGCCGTCCTCGAAGGACATGAACCGGGCCACACGGCGCGCGAGCTCGCCGCTGTACAATGTCTCCGCGCCTTCCGTCGCAATGCTCTGGAGCGTCTGGGCGAGGTCGGGCTGGCGGAGGATGGAGCCGACCGCGGGGACGGCACCCTGGTCGAGGAAGACCGCGGCCATGGCGGGGTCCGCCGCCAGTGCACCGCGGCTCACCGCGATGTCGGCAGCCAGCTTCTCGGACACCGGGAAGCCGTGTTCCGCGTAGCGGATCGCGGGCGCGAGGGCGTCCGCCAGGCTGATGCTGCCGTGTCGCCTCAGCGCGTCCGCCCACGCGCGCACGGCGCCGGGTACGGTCACGGACAGCACGCCGTTGCGGGGGACCTGGCCCAGGCCGCGGGCCTGGAACGCCGCAGGCGTCGCCCTGCTTCCCGCCCTCCCGCTGCCGTTCAGCGCGTGGACGCGCCCGGACCGACCCTCGCGGATGAGCAGGAACGCGTCGCCACCCACGCCGTTCATGTGCGGGCGCACGACGGCTAGGACGGCCGCCATGGTCACGGCCGCATCCACGGCGTTGCCGCCCCGCTGAAGCACCTCCGCCCCCGCGGCCGCCGCCAGCGGATGGTCCGCCACGACGGCCGCATTCATGCCCTGGACCTCGGGCCGGTCCTGGCCGATCGCACGGTCAGTCGGCACGAGCGTCATGACGGCTGCGGCCGCCAGGCACGCGGACAGGCAGAAACGGGACATGGCGCGCTCCGGTGCATGCAACGATGAGCGGGTACGGGGAAAAGGTACGACCGCCAACGATGGCACACCAGCGCTTGCGCCGTGGTCCGGCGGCCGTATCCTGTGGGCATGCGCCGCGACCGGGTGGTACCTGGCGCGACGGGGCGGCCGCCCGAGGACGGCCGCGTCACCGGACAGCTCGTGGGTGAGGCATGGCAAGCTGGGGTCGCTGGGCGTCCCGCCTTACACGGTCCGCCAGCCGACGTATCGAGTCGGCGCGGACGGGCGTGTTCGGGGAAAGGCTCGCCCGCCAGGTCATACCATATCGCGGCTTCGGCAATGCCACGGAGGTGTTCATCAGCGGCCGCGTTTTGGCGAACCCGCCGGCACGCCCCGTCACCGAAGCCGACGCGTGGTGGAGGAACCTCGCCCACGCCCTCCACCATCTCGAGAGCGAGGAGGTAACCGGGGCGGACGTCCGCATCCGGGCCTTCGGCGCGGAACGCCGTGTCCTGACCGACGACGAGGGATACTTCCGAACCTGGCTCCGCCCTCCACAGGCACCCGTACCGGACGGCGCCTGGCACGACGCGGACGTTGAGGTCGCGCACCCCGTGCACCCCGGGGCCGGGCAGGTTCGCGCAGCCGGACGCATCCTGCTGCCCGGCCCGAACGCGGAGTACGGGATCATCAGTGACCTCGATGACACCGTGATCCGCACCGAGGCCACCCGTCTCCTCAGGATGCTCAAGCGCACGCTGCTGGAGAATGCCCGTACGCGGCTGCCCTTCCCCGGCGTCGCCGCATTCTACGCCGCGCTCCGCGGCGGCGCCGCGGGCGATGCCGGCAACCCCGTGTTCTACGTATCGAGCAGCCCGTGGAACCTCTACGGCCTCCTCACCGATTTCCTCGACCACCAGTCGATACCGGACGGACCGCTCATGCTCCGGGACTGGGGCATCGGCGAGGCCGGCGGAATTCCCACCCGGCACGGCGCCCACAAGCGTGATGCCATCCGCATGATCATGCGCTGTTATCCAGGCCTCCCGTTCATCCTCATCGGGGACAGCGGGCAGGAGGACCCGGAGGTCTACCGGGACGTCGTCCACGATGAGGGCGACAGGATCCTCGCCGTCTACATCCGCGATGTGGGACCGGACCCGTACCGGTTCAAGGCAATCGGCGAGCTTGCGGAGGAGGTCCGGAGCGCAGGCAGCGAACTGCTGCTCTCCGATGACACCGCGGCCAGCGCGCGACACGCGGCCGGCCGCGGGTGGATCAGCGGGGACTCCGCAGGGAAGGTCGTGGAAGCCGTCAGGTCTTCCGCAGGGAGTCCAGGTTGAACTGCATGTATGCTACGAGATCGTGCGCGAGCTCCTTCGCCGTCGGAAACGTGGAATCGCCCCAGCCGTAACCGGGGTCGTCCAGGCTCACGTCGAAACGCTCACGCAGCGCGCCCGATCCCGGGCGCCACCGTACCAGCTCGGCATACCGCGATGACACGTACAGCGAAATCCCGGTGCCGGCGTCCCCGCCAAGGCGGACGTGGAATCCCGCAACCGGATGGACGTACTGGCGATTGCCGGCTACATGGCCGACGACCTCCACCTCCAGCCCGGGCACGCTGCTCTCGAACTCCTTGAACGCCTTCGCGAGTTCGGTCATCTGCCGCGCGGCGGCATCTGCCGACCAGCTCGATCCGCTCTTTTTCGCCGCGATCGTCATCGGTCACCTCTCTCGGCCGCTCCCACCGGCGGCATTCCCGCCACCCCACGGCACGCCGCTGTGGGACCGGTCGGCGCATCAAAAAAGATGGTGCGGCCGCTATCGAGGGGGCAAGATAAATCCCGGCCCCGGCCGCCCACCCCACGTTTTACTCATGCCGGCGATGCGCGGAGCCCACTATCCGGACCCGGCCACCGCGACCGTAACAGCCTGACGGACTTACGCATGGAGCTTGCCACGACGACCGGGCCGCGCGCCCGCCGCAATTGCGCCCGGACCCCCGACCCCCTATCGTGCCGCCGTCCCAGCACCCCATGCCAGCCGACGGAGGAGCCGTGGCCGATATTCTACACGCCATCCATTCCATGGTGCGGTACCTGGTACTCCTGGCAGGGGTACTCACGGTGGTCGCCGCCGTGGCGCGCCTGCGCAGCAGCGGGCCGGCAGGAGCCGACCGCACCGCCATGACGGCCTTCGTTGCCATCCTCGATGTGCAGGTGCTGCTGGGCCTGGTCCTGCTGGCGGCCTGGCCCTACTACCCCATGCTCATCGGCCATATCGCCATGATGGTCCTGGCCGCCGCGGTGGCCCACGGCGGGTCGATGATGGCCCGGCGCCGGGAGCCCGCGCGCCCCGGCGCACCGGTCCGGGCGGCGGCGGTGGGTCTGGCGCTGGTCCTGGTGGTTGGCGGGATCATGGCGATCCAGCGGCCGGTACTCTGAAACCGGGCGGGGGACAGGCCCCCGATTCGCGTTGCGGCCGTTCGAGTTACGGAAATGTCACCGGAGAGCATTGCGACGGACGCCTGGCGAATGCCGCAGGTCCGGGCGTCCAGGCCGTTCGCGTCACCTGCCTGCGAGGTCTGCGGCCCCCCAGGAAACTCGCCCCATCCCTGGGGCGCTGCCATGAGTGGGCGGGCCGTACCGCGAATCGGGCGCCTGTCCCCTTGCTGTCCTAGCTCATCGCCGGCACCCGGTCGCCGTCGCGGGAGTACTGCTTGAGCTTGCGGTAGAGCGTCCGGCGGTCGATGCCGAGGATCTCCGCGGCGTGCCCCCTGTGTCCGCCCGTCTGCTGCAGCACGTCGAGGATGTATTCCTTCTCCAGCCGGTCCATGCTCCAGCGTTCCCGGCGTGCGGTATCGACCAGGCCCTGTTCGGAGCGATCGATCTCGCTGGCTGGCGCCTCGAAGGGGATGCTGCGGGCGCCGGAGTACATGATGACGGCGCGCTCGATGTAGTTCTCCAGTTCCCTCACGTTGCCGGGCCATGCGTACTCCATGAGGCGTTTCATGGTGTCCGGCGAGATCTCGGGCGCCTCCACGCCATTCTCCTGTGCGAACCGGAGGCGGAAGTAGTTGGCCAGGAGCGGGATGTCGCCCTGCCGTTCCCGCAGTGAGGGCACGCGGACGGGGAAGACGTTCAGCCGGTAGTACAGGTCTTCGCGGAACCGGCCGGCGCGGACCTCCTCACCGAGGTCGAGGTTGGTGGCGGCGAGGAGTCGGAAGTCGACCGGGACGGGCTGGGACCCGCCGATGCGGTGGAGCTTCCGTTCCTGCAGCACGCGCAGGAGCTTCACCTGGATGGAGGGCGGGATGGCGGAGATCTCGTCGAGGAAGAGCGTTCCGCCTGCGGCCTCCTCGAAGAGGCCGCGCTTGTTCGCGATGGCGCCGGTGAAGCTTCCCTTCGTGTGGCCGAAGAGCTCCGACTCGAGGAGCGTCTCGGGCAGGGCGGAGCAGTTGATGGGGACGAAGGGCTTGCGGGCGCGGTCCGAGAGCTCGTGGATGGCCCGTGCGACGAGTTCCTTGCCCGTCCCCGTCTCGCCGGTGATGAGCACGCTGGCCCGCGTGGGTGCGACGCGCTCGACGAGATCGAACATCCGCTCCATGGCGGGGGATCGCCCGACGATGCGGGCGCGCACGCCGTCGGCCGCATTGCGCCGGAGCTGCGCGACCTCCCTGCGCAGGGCGGTCTGGTGCAGGGCTCGCTCCAGGGTGAGGAGCAGCTCCTCTGTGCGGAACGGCTTGTTCAGGTAGTCGAAGGCGCCGAGCTTCATGGCCTCGACTGCGTTGTCCACCGAGCCGAATGCGGTCATGACGATGAACTGGGCGTCCGTCTGCAGCGCGGGTGCGGCGCCCAGGACGTTCATGCCGTGCATGCCGGGCAGGTTCAGATCCAGCAGGACCAGGTCGTAGAGCTCGCGGTCCAGGGCCTTGAGCGCGTCCTCGCCGGTGGGTACGGCGTCCACGTCGTAGCCCTCCTCCCGCAGGAGGCCCGTGAGGAGCTGACGTACGATCTCCTCGTCCTCCACGATGAGGACGCGGCCGCGTGCTGCCTGCGCTCTGTCGTCACTCATGAGCTGCCACCGGAATCCTGACTGTGAACGTCGCGCCAGCGCCGGGCTGGCTCTCCACGTCGATGGTGCCGCCGTGGGCATGCACGATCTGCCGGGCGAGGGGCAGGCCGAGGCCGGTCCCTCCGGAGCGGGAGAAGAACGGCAGGAAGATCCGCGGGAAGTCGTCCGGCTGGATGCCGGGCCCGTCATCGCTCACCACGAGCTCCACCCAGCGGCCGATGGCCCGGGTGCTGACGTGGACCCCGCCGCCGTCGGGGCGCATGGCCTGGCCCGCGTTGAGCATGAGGTTGAGCAGGACCTGCTGGAGCTGGTGCGGATCCGCCCGCACCACGGGCACGTCGGGATCGACGCGGAGCACCGCGACGATGTCGTCGCGGTGGAGCTGCTTCTCCACCAGCTCGAATGCCTCTGCGACTTCCGCGTTGAAATCGATGGGTCTGCGCATGGGGTCGCCCGGCCGGGCGAGGTCCACGAGACGGCGGGCGAGGGTGGCGATGCGCCGGGTCTGGGAAAGGACCAGCTCCAGGTCGTGACTGCCCCGGGCGCACGTACCGCATTCCCGCTTGAGGAGTTGCTCGACGGCGACGGTGATGGCGGTGAGTGGCGCGCCGACTTCGTGGGCGACGCTGGCCGCAAGCTGGCCCACTGCGGCGAGCTGTTCCGCCTGGAGCATCCGCTGCATCCACCGCGTGTCGGATGCGATTTCGCCGAATACGGCGATGTGCTCCCCGAACTCCTCCAGTCGCCAGCCGGCGCCCGGTTCCGAGAGGTCGTCCCGCCACCCGGGCATCACCGCGTTCACCGGCCGACCCACCATGGACTCGCGCGGGGCATTGAGCGCCTGCTCCGCCGCCGCGTTCGCGTAGACGACCACCAGCGCGTCATTGGCCACGACCACGGGCTCGCGGAAGAGATCCAGCAGCGCCTTGACGTCACGACCGCCCATGCGCGGGATGAGGCGCCGGGGTTCCTGCTCCAGGCCGCCCCCGGTGCCGGGCACCGTACCGGCCGCCTCGCGCGGGTCGGGGGCGCGGCTCATCGATCCACACCGAGCACGGAGCGGTGGAACGGCCCGGACATCCTCCGGAAGTCCCACGGCCCGTCGGGCGAGTAGTGGCAGTAGCTGCACGTCCCTTCGTGGGCCGGGCTGCCCAGCTCCGGCGCGGCCGGCGCCACGCGACCGGCGAGACCGTACGCACTGCGGACGCGATCCACGCTCTCGCGGAAGATCCGGTCCGTGGCCTCGAGGTTGTGCTGTCCGCCCGCTTCCGCCACCAGCCGTATCATTGCATCGGCGCCGGCGACGAGGCCGCGGGCCGTGTCCGGCGCCTGGGCGAGGTCGCTGCGCGCGCGGGCCACCCACGCCGACATGGTGCGGGTCCGGGTCCGTGTGCCTTCGAGCCACCAGTCGAGGACACGGCGGTACTCGGTCTGGTGGCAGCTCGCGCACGCCTCCGCCTGGCCGCGGATGGCGACCTCGGACGGGTCCGCACCCGGCACGCGGATGTGGCACGACCGGCAGGTCATGCCCGCGATGAACTTGCTGCTGGGCGTCGCCTGTGCGCCGGGCAGCATGCCGAGGAGCAGCCGCTGCTGTGGCTGGTGCACGGCCTCGTGACAGGATGCACACGTCGCATCGCTGGTCCATTCCACCCCCAGCGCGACGCCGTGCTCGCGGGTATGGCAGTCGCCGCAGACGAGCTGGACGGCGGAGCTCATGGCCCGCACGTGGTGGGCGTCCCGCTGGTGGCAGGACACGCAGGTGACGGACGTATGGGAGGGGTGCAGGTCGGTACCGATGCCCCGTCCGATGATGGCCTGGTCGCGGCCGTGGCAGTCCTCGCACTTCGCCATGCCGACGCGGGTGGGCGGTTCCGCCACATCGTAGTGGCAGCGCACACACCCGGTCTCGACCCACGGCAGCGCCGAGTGGGGAATGGGCAGCGCCTGGCTGGTCATGGCGACGTGGGCGGGCTGCTGATGGCAGAGCCGGCAGTCGTCGGGCTGTGAGCCGGCGATGTCGCTCAGATGGCAGAGTGCGCAGCCGTCCACGGACACGCGGAGCGGCTCGCGTCCCGCATCGTGGGTGTGGCAGCCTGCGCACGAGAGTGCGATCTCGCTGGTCGTGCCGTGGTCGAGGTGGCGGAACGTGGCAGTCCCGGTGCTCACGTGGGAAGGCCCTCCCTCCTGGTGGCAGCCCGAGGCCGTGCACGTGGCGCGGGGCACCGCTGCGACGCGGCTTCCCGTGAGTGCGCCGGTGTGGCACGCCGTGCAGGGCAGCGGTCCGTGAGGGTCCGCCGCCGTCACCGCGACAGGCACATCCACGCCGTCCGCCGCCGGTGTTGGCGGTCGTTCCTCCGGGCTGCACGCCGCCAGGAACAGCGCGGCGCCAGCGATCAGCAGAGAACGGCCCATAGTATCATCCCGATCGTAGCGAGTCCGATGCCCCACGTGACGAAGCCGAGTACCGAGCCGACCATGGTCAGGCGACGGGAGGGCGGCGGCGCGGGCAGGTCGTGGACCGCCCGCGGGCTCACCGGCAGCTCCGCGTTCGCCCGCAGCTCATCCTCCATGCCCGGAT
>DATHVO010000333.1:0-23328 GCA_035461265.1 Longimicrobiales bacterium | reverse complement strand
GAGGGCCATTGCAGCGCACGCCCGCATCTCCGGGCCCTCCCGCGCGAGCATCCGGCGGCCGTTCAGCAGCCGGTCGAGGATGCCCACGCTCCCCTCGTTCGCCACCGCGCCATAGGCCTCGAAGAAGGCCATCTTCTCCGTCAGGTCTGCATCCCTCATGTGTCGCGTCCCGAGCAGCTTCTCGAGGCGCTCCCGGGCGGGAGCGTAGCGGAGCGTCGCCAGCCCGCGGGCCGCCGTGATGCGGACCTCGCGGTCCTCGTCCTCGAGGGCCTTCTGCAGGGCGTCCAGAGCGGCTGCGTTGCGGATGCGCACGAGGGACTCGGCGACGGTGCGACGCAGCTCCACGTCGGGACTCGCCATCAGCGTCACCAGCAGTGGCGTCCCTGCCACTATCCCCACCTGTCCGATGAGTCGCGCCGCGCCCCGGACCACGGCCGCATCGGGGCTGCGGAGCAGCCGGACGAGCTGGTCCGCGTGCGCCGCCGCCAGCTCCTCGCTCGCCTCACGCAGGCGGGTGCGCACGGCCACCACCTCCGTGCGCTCCATGGCGGCCAGCAGGACAGGCATGGCGGCCGGCCCCAGGTGGCGGAGGAACACGGCCAGCTCCGACCCTGCAGGGTCGATGGCACCCTCCTCCATGGACCGGAGGAGCTGCGTCAGGACGCCGGGCTCGCTGAGTTCCCGGTACAGCGCCTCCACGGCTTCCCGGTAGTCCTGCTCCAGCGCCCCCGCCTCCAGCACGCGGCCCAGCTCCACCAGAACCACGGTGGCCGACGCGAGATCACCCTCCGCCAGGTACAGCGGCAGCATCTGCCGCAGCACCGCCAGGATCTCGGTCTTCCAGCCGGGCAGGCCATCTTCGAGGCGGTCGAACAGGGCGTGGAGCACGTCAGCCTTCACCGGACGGGACCACTCCAGCTCCACTTCCGCGCCGAGCTGCTCGAGCTCCGCCGGCTCCAGGAAGTACAGCGTCTCCGCGAAGTCCTCGCGGTTGATGAGACCCGCGACGGTAGGCTGCCCGGCCTCGACGGCCGGCGGCTGTGCCGCGGCTGCCAGCGTGCCCGCCGCATCCTGCATCGTCAGCGTGATGTCCAGGTTAAGCAGCTTGGGCGCCGCACCCTGGGGCACCTGCAGGCCCTCCGACAGGGCGTCGACGTAGCTGTAGCGGAAAGACGAGAATTCCTGCTGCCACAGCAGTGTGACCATGTCGTCCTGGCTCAGGGGATCCAGGGACCGGGCACGGTTCACCACGTCCAGGAACAGCTCGAGCTCATCCTCGAAGCCCGGCAGGAACGTGATGAAGCGGATGCCGTCCTTGTAGAACAGGAACGGCAGGCTGTCGCGTGATGTGCTCGCAAAGAACCGCTGGCCGTACCATCGGAAGGCGTGCTCCTCCACTGCCAGCGTCAGGGACGGCAGGTCGGGCCAGAGCTCCGCGAAGGCGCGCCGGGCCGTGGCAAGGAACGTGTGGAGGACGGGATTGTTCGCCTGGTACAGGCGACGGGAGCGGATGGCCTTGTCGAGTGCCGTGAACACGTCGGTGATGACCGCCGGCGGGACCGGTGTCGGCGTGCCCAGCTCCTCGACGCGTCGCTCGGCCTCGGACTCGCGGTCCTGTACCGGGTCTGCCGCCCGTCCCGGATCGTCCGTCATGCACCCCTGCTGATCCATACGGCTCGCGCGCTCCCTGCTCCCCGTAGCCGAATCCGCCTGGAACGACGCGCCCGCACGTCCTGCCGGACGGGACAGCGCTTTCTTCGCGCACAAACGCAGGCGTACTCGAGTTCTCTGCCCGGGGAGTGCCGTGCCGTCCCGCACTCCGAATCGCGGCGCCAGGCCGAAAGGTCGGATGAACGGACACGGATGCGACGAATATAGCACGCGTTCCCGGCGCATCGCCACCCGCTCGTCGGGACGATTACCGGCCCATGCCGGTCCGGGCGCAGGCGTGACGGCACGCTTGCGTTTCGGTTCACCTTCGGGTATACTGTCTTCGGGAGGTCTTCGGCTCCAGCAGGCCATCCTCCCCGGCCCGTACCCGAACGGCGAGGCGTGGCGCATGCCATTGACGAAGCGGCAGAAGCAGATCCTGGACTTCCTCGAGGTGTTCCTCACCGAATACGGCTATCCGCCCAGCTACGAGGAGATCGCACGGAATTTCGGTTACACCTCGCTGGCGACGGTGCACGAACACCTGGAGAACCTCCGCCAGAAGGGGTACATCCGGAAGAGCTACAATGCGAGCCGGTCCATTGAGCTGATGCCGACGGGATCGGGGCCGGCTGCGGCCCTGGAGCTACCGCTGCTGGGGAACGTAGCGGCCGGCCAGCCCATCGAGGCGGTGACGGACCAGGAGACGGTGGCCGTGCCGGAGGACCTGGTGTCGAAGGGCGGCCGCCACTACGTGCTCAGGGTCCGGGGCGACTCCATGATCGATGAGCAGATCAGGGACGGCGATTACGTCATTGTGAATGCACGCGACACGGCGGACAATGGGGAGATGGTGGTGGCGCTGGTGCACGGCGATTCGGCGACTGTGAAGAAGTTCTACCGCGAGCGGGACGGCCGCGTCCGGCTGCAGCCCGCGAACGTGGCCATGGCCCCGCTGTACTTCCATTCCCACGAGGTCTTGGTGCAGGGTGTGGTGGTGGGCGTAATCCGGAGGTACTGAGATGAGGAAGAGCACGTTCGTGGTGGGCCGGTCGACGGGACGCAAGACGGTGCTGGTCTTCGTGACGGCGACGCAGAGCCCGATCGTCGGGCCGTGGACCGTTCAGGCGGTCGTCTCGACGAACTAGCCGGTTCGGGACGCGGGAGGGCGCCCCGGTGCGAGAACGAGTCGCACCGGGGCGCTCTGCATCCGCGCCTGGCGTGTCGGGGCCGCACCTTGCCCCGGGCGGCGGGGCGCGTAATCTAACGACGCCGCGGCTGGCCCGGTGCCGGCCGCTCCCGCAGTCGAGGAGTTGCGATGAGGCGGATACTGGTGACGGGTGCAGCGGGCCAGGTGGGGACGGAACTGGTGCCTGCACTGCGTTCGGTGTATGGCGAGGATGCGGTGCTGGCGACGGACCTGCGGAGACCGGAGGCAGGGCCGCTGCCCGCAGGCCGCTTCGAGACTCTCGACTGTACCGATGCGGCGGCAATCGCCGACGCCGTCGCCCGCCACGATGCCGACGCAATCTATCACCTCGCCGCGCTCCTCTCGGCATCGGCTGAGCGCAGGCCGCAGCTCGCCTACGAAGTGAACCTGGGCACGCTGGTGAACGTCCTCGAGGTGGCGCGGGAGCGTGGTGCTGCGGTGTTCACGCCAAGTTCCATCGGGGCATTCGGACCGGATACGCCGCGTGACCCGGCTCCGCAGGACACCATCCAGCGGCCGACGACGATGTACGGCGTAACGAAGGTCGCCGGTGAGCTTCTGTGCGACTATTACCACACACGGTTCGGCGTGGATACCCGCGGGCTGCGGTTTCCCGGCCTCATCTCCCACGTGGCGCCGCCCGGTGGCGGCACGACGGACTACGCCGTGGAGATCTTCTACGAGGCGCTGGAGCGAGGCCGGTACACGTGCTTCCTGTCGGCGGACACGCAGCTCGACATGATGTACATGCCGGACGCGGTGCGGGCGGCCATGGAGGTGATGGAAGCGGACACGTCCCGCCTGCGGCATCGCAACGCGTTCAACGTGACGGCCATGCAGCTGACGCCGGCGGTCCTGGCCCGCTCCATTGCCGGGCACGTACCCGGATTCGAGATCGACTACGACGTGGACCCGGTGCGGCAGCGCATCGCCGACTCCTGGCCGATGCGCCTGGACGACAGCGCGGCACGATCGGAATGGGGATGGTCACCGCAGTTCGGCCTCGACGCGATGACGGCGGACATGCTGGAGCATCTCCGGTCGAAGCTCGGCGCCGGGTCCCGCACCACATAGGAGAGCAGATGCCGCTGGACAGAGTGGGACCGGTGCTGGCGGCGCACGTCGCCGGCCTGGAGGAGCGAGGCACGGCGAAGGGCGCCGAGTCGGTGGTCACGGAGGTCGTCCGGCCTGCGGGGTCGCGGGGGCCGCGTTTCCGCCTGCATGGCGAGGGCGACCGCGAGTTCATCCGGATGAACTCCAATTCCTATCTCGGCATGTCCCTCCGGGAGGAGGTGATCGCGGCGGAGGAGGCGGCAGCGCAGCGGTACGGCGCGGGCCCGGGCGCAGTCCGGTTCATCAGCGGCACATACGACGCCCACGTGGAGCTGGAGGGCGGGCTGGCGGCGTTCCACGGCCGGGAGGCCGCGATGATCTTCAGCTCGGCGTATGCCACGGTCCTCAGCACCATCGTCCCCCTGACGACGGAGCGGACGATCCTGATCAGCGACGAGCTGAACCACAACTGCATCATCAACGCGATGCGCCTGTCACGGCCGCAGGACAAGGCCGTCTACCGGCACAGCGACATGGGGGAGCTGAAGCGGGCCCTGGAAGGCGCGTCCACGGCTGGCGCGGAGCGGGCCGTCGTGGTCACCGACGGCATCTTCAGCATGCGCGGAGACCACGCCCCGCTGGCGGAGGTCATGGCCATTGCCGGCGCATACGACGACCGCTTCCCCGAGAACGTCGTCGTGGTGGTGGACGACTCACACGGCGTGGGCGCGTTTGGCCGGACGGGCCGGGGGACGGAGGAGTACGAGGCGGCCCGCTGCGACGTCCTCGTGGCGACGCTGGGCAAGGCACTGGGCGTGAACGGCGGGTACGTCACGTCGGACGCGGACGTGGTGGCATACCTGCGGGAAACGTCCCCGATGTACATCTACTCCAATCCCATCACACCGGCGGAAGCCAGTGCAGCGCTGACGGCTCTCCGGCTGCTGGACAGTGACGGCGGGCGAGCCCTGCTGGACCGCCTGCGCGGCCTGACGCGCCGGTTCGAGGACGGGCTCGTGCGCCTGGGCTTCGAGATCATCCCGGGTGAGCACCCGGTCGTTCCCCTGATGGTTCGGGACACGGCGCGGACCCGGACGCTGGTGGCGCACCTCCGCGACCACGGCGTGCTGGCGACGGGCCTGGCCTTTCCCGTCGTCCCCAAGGGCGACGAGGAGATCCGCTTCCAGATCAATGCCGACCACACGGAATCGGACATCGACGAGGTCCTGGAGGTGCTGTCCGCATTCGACTCCTGAGCCCTCCCCGCAGGCGGGCCCGGGCAGCACTTCCGCGGGTGTCCGGGTGGCGTTGACAGCGCACCACGCGCGCGTAGCTTTCGGCGCGTGATCGCGCGCACCGGCCCGGACGAGCATCGGCTGCGGCTTACGCTGCAGTACGATGGGAGCAGCTTTGCGGGCTGGCAGGTCCAGCCGGCGAAGCGGACGGTGCAGGGCGAGCTGGAGGCGGCGCTCGCACGGATCACGACGCGCCCGGTACGGGTGACGGCGGCGGGTCGCACCGACGCCGGTGTCCACGCCACCGGCCAGGTCGTGAGCCTGACCGTCTCGAGACAGTGGACGCCCGAGCGCCTGCAGCGCGCCCTGAACGCCGTACTGCCCCGTGACGTGTGGGTGGCGTCGGCCGCCGCGGCGAATCCGGAGTTCCATGCCCGGTACGATGCGCGGGCCCGGGGGTACGTGTACCGCGTGGGGACGTCTCCACTGGCCCGGTCGCCGTTCCTGTGGCGCCGGTGCTGGCCCCTGTGCGAGGCGCTGGACCGCGACGCGCTGGACGCCGCGGCCGCACGGCTGCAGGGCGAGCACTCGTTCCGCGCATTTGCCCGGAGCGGGCAGCCGCATCGGGGTGACCGGTGCGTGGTGCACCTGGCGGAGTGGCGGGAGTGGCAGCCGGCGGGCTTGCGCTTCAGGGTCGTGGCGAACCGGTTCCTGCACCACATGGTCCGCTACCTGGTGGGAACGATGGTGGACGTGGCCCGCGGCCGGCGCGGTACCGATGAGGTGGCGGGCCTGCTGGAGGGCGTCGCGGGACTGGGGACGTCGCCACCGGCGCCGCCCGGGGGGCTGTACCTGACTGACGTGTATTACGAAGGCGATTCCTGGACCGGTGAGGACGTGATCAATGAAGTTCTTTCTTGACAGTGCAGACCTGGGCGAGATCCGACGGGCGATGGAGGCGGGGCTCATCGACGGGATCACCACGAACCCGTCGCTCCTGGCGAAGGCGGCGGGATCCGAACACGACCCCCGCGACCTGCTGACCGAAATCGCGCGCCTGGTCCCCGGTCCCATCAGCGCGGAGGTCGTGGGCCTCGACCGCGAGACGATGGTGCGGGAGGGCCGGAAACTGGCCAGGATTGCGGACAACATCGTGGTGAAGGTGCCCCTCACCGAGGATGGCCTCGGCGCGTGCCGCGAGTTCCGGGCGGAGGACATCGGCGTGAACGTCACGCTCTGCTTCTCTGCCGCGCAGGCGCTTCTGGCAGCGAAGGCGGGGGCCTCGTACATCTCTCCCTTCGTCGGCCGGCTGGACGATGTCTCGCAGGACGGCATGGAGCTGATCTCGCAGATCGTGCAGATCTACGCCAACTACGACTTCCGGACCGAGGTCCTGGTGGCGTCGGTCCGGCACCCGCTGCACGTGGTGCAGGCCGCGATGCTGGGCGCGGACGTGGCGACGATCCCCGCGAAGGTCCTCCACCAGCTGATGCAGCACCCGCTCACCGACAAGGGCCTCGAGGGGTTCCTCGCCGACTGGGCGAAGCTGCCGGAGGCGAAGCGGACCCTCTGATGCGACGCTGGCTGCCGGTCGTACCACTCGTGGCCATGGTCGGCCTGGCGCCGGCCGTGGCCCGTCTCGTCGATGGTCCCGGCGCCGCCCAGGCGGTGGCGGCGCATCCGGACCCTGGCGCCGGCGCCGCCGTGGCGCTGCCACCGGCCGATGCCGCCGGCGAGCTGACGGCCGCCCCGGCGCAGCAGCCGGCGCAGGACGTGGACGCGTCCCGCAGGACCGCCATCGTGCGTGCCGCCGAGCGCGTGGCGCCGGCCGTGGTGAGCGTGAACGTGATCCGCCGGGAGGCGGCCCATGCCCGCGGCCTCTGGGAGAGCTTCTTCATGCCGCCGGGCGTGTCCCGGGATGTACCGGGGCTGGGCTCGGGATTCATCATCGACCGGCAGGGCCTGGTCCTCACGAACGAGCACGTCGTCCGCGGCGCGACGGAGCTGGTGGTGACGCTGCGTGACGGGCGGGACTTCGAGGCGGACCTCGTAGGCTCGGACGAGGTGACGGACCTCGCACTGCTCCGGCTGCGGGGCGTGACATCCCCGCTCCCGGCGGCGCCCATCGGCTCGTCGGCGAACCTGATCATCGGCGAGTGGGTCGTGGCCATCGGCAACCCGTTCGGCTTCATGCTGGCGAACGCGGAGGCGACAGTCACGGCGGGCGTGGTCAGCGGCGTCGGCCGGAACATCATCCCCGAGGGCCGGGGCGAGAGCGGGGGCTGGTACCTCGACATGATCCAGACGGATGCGTCCATCAATCCTGGCAACAGCGGCGGCCCGCTGGTGAACGCGCTGGGCGAGGTCATCGGTGTCAACTCGTCCATCATCTCCGGCAGCGGCGGCAGCGTCGGGCTCGGGTTCGCTATCCCCATCGACCGCGCGCGCCGTGTAGCCCGCGACCTCCAGCGCAATGGCAGCGTCCGGCGGGTGTGGGTCGGCCTCGATGTCGTGGCCCACGAGCCCAACCGCTGGGGACGCAGCCGCCAGGTGAGGGTGCAGCGCGTGGCGCCGGGCTCGCCCGCCGCGGCGGCGGGCATGCAGCCGGGGATGCTCATCGTCAGCGTGGGCGGCCGCTCCGTCGGCTCGCCGCTGGACTGGGAGGCGCGGCTGCTGGATGTGCGGCTGGGCGAGAGTCTGGATGCCGTCGTCGTGCAGGATGGCCGGCGGCGGACCGTCCGGATCGGCACGGCAGACCTGCCCTCCCTGGCGGCCGAGCGGGTGCGCGCGTTCGACGAGCTGGAGCTGGTCACGCTCTCGCCGGCCATCCGGTCGGAGCGGCGGCTGGCGAACGAGCAGGGTGCGCTCATCGTGCGGGCCGGCGACGCTGCCCAGCAGGTGGGGCTGCGGGAGGGCGACCTCATCCTGCAGGTGAACCGGAGCGGCGTCCGGACGGCGGCGGAGGCCGCAGCGCTGCTGCGCCGGCTCGAAGGCACGCGGACTACGGTCCGCGTCATCGTGGAGCGTCAGGGTCAGCTGCTGTCGCTGTCCTTCTACATCCGCTGAACGGAATGGAGCAGCACGCTTGAACGCGACCGACGGACCCGACACGGCCTACCGCAATCCGCTCGTGGAGCGGTACGCGTCGCGCGAGATGAGCACGATATTCTCCGCGGCGACGAAGTTCGGGACATGGCGCCGGCTGTGGCTCGCCCTGGCCGAGTCCCAGCAGGAGCTGGGCCTGGAGATCCCCGACGCCGCCATCGCGGCCATGCGGGCAGGGCTCGACACAATCGATCTGAGCCGTGCTGCCGAGCACGAGAGGCGTCTCCGTCACGACGTCATGGCGCACGTGCACCACTTCGGCGAAGTCGCCCCGGAGGCCCGCGCCTTCATCCACCTGGGTGCGACGAGCGCATACGTGACGGACAACACCGAGCTGCTGCAGCATCGGGACGCCATGCTTCTCGTCCGCCGGCGGCTCCTGGCGGCCATTGACGCTCTCGCTGATTTCGCGCGCACGTACCGCGACCTGCCCACGCTTGGCTTCACGCACTTCCAGCCGGCGCAGCCCACGACGGTGGGAAAGCGCGCGACGCTCTGGCTGCAGGACCTGCTCCTCGACGTCGAGGAGGTGGATTACCGCCTCGCGACGCTCCGGTTCCGGGGCGTCCGCGGCACGACGGGGACGGAAGCGTCGTTCCTCGAACTGTTCAATGGCGACGGCGGGAAGGTGGATGAACTGAATCGCCGGATCGCCGCACGCATGGGGTTCGGCCGGCTGTACGGCGTGACGGGTCAGACGTACACGCGGAAGACCGACTACGCATGGCTGTCCACTCTGGCGGGGGTTGCAGCGTCGGCGTCGAAGTTCGCCCACGACATCAGGCTGCTGCAGCACCTGAAGGAAGTCGAGGAGCCGTTCGAGGACGAGCAGATCGGCTCGTCGGCCATGGCGTACAAGCGAAACCCCATGCGCACCGAACGCATCACAGGCCTCGCCCGCCACGTCATCGCGCTGACCCTCAATCCCGCGTTCACCGCAGCGACGCAGTGGCTGGAGCGAACGCTCGACGATTCGGCCAACCGCCGCATCGCCATTCCGGAGGCCTACCTCGGCGCGGACGCCATCCTCCTGCTGCTGCACAACGTGTCGGCCGGCCTGGTCGTGCGGCCCGCCGTCATCCGCCGCCGCCTGGCCGAGGAACTGCCGTTCATGGCCACGGAGACCATCCTGATGCACGCCGTCCGCCGGGGCGGCGACCGGCAGGATCTGCACGAGCGGATCCGGCGCCACGCCATGGCCGCGTCCGAGGGCGTGAAGGATCGGGGCGAGGCGAACGATCTGGTGGAACGGATTGCCGGCGATGATGAGTTCGGGATGTCACGCGAGGAGATCGACGCCATGCTCGATCCTGTCCGCTTCACCGGACGCGCCGCAGAACAGGTGGACATCTTCCTGCGAAACGAGGTGGCGCCATTGCTCGCCACACGCACCACAACCGAAAGCGTTCCGGAGCTGCGCGCATGAGCACTGCAATTGGCCGTACGGATCTCCCGCTCCCCCTCATTGCACGCGGCAAGGTGCGGGACGTCTATGCCGTGGGGGACGACAGACTTCTCATCGTGGCGACGGACCGGATCAGCGCGTTCGACGTGGTGCTGCCCCAGCCGATCCCGTTCAAGGGCGCGGTCCTGACCCAGCTGACCGCGTGGTGGCTCGCCCGGCTCGGGGACATCACGCCGAACCACCTCATCAGCAGCAGCGCGGACACCATCGCCCGCCTGGTCCCGGAGCTCGCGGACACCCGTGAGCAGTGGGCCGGCCGCGGCATGCTCGTGGAGAGGGCGAAGGTCGTGCCCATCGAGTGCGTGGTGCGGGGCTACATATCGGGCTCCGCGTGGTCGGAGTACCGCCGTCACGGCACGCTGGCCGGTGAGGCGCTGCCTGCGGGCCTCCGGGAGAGCGACCGCCTTGACCCCCCGATCTTCTCGCCCGCCACGAAGGCCGAGACGGGCCACGACGAGAACATCACGTTCGACCGGATGCGGGACGAGGTCGGTGGCGATCTGGCGCACGAGCTGAAGCGCCGCAGCCTGGCCATCTACGAGCGGGGCCGTGACGTCGCGGGCGCGGCGGGCATCATCCTTGCCGACACGAAATTCGAGTTCGGCACGCTCGCCGACGGCAGACTCGTCCTCATCGACGAAGTGCTGACGCCGGACTCGTCGCGTTTCTGGCCAAGCAGCTCGTACGAGACCGGTCGCGGCCAGCCCTCACTGGACAAGCAGCCGGTCCGCGACCATCTCGAGGACCTGGTGACGGCCGGGAAGTGGAACAAGGAGCCGCCGGCGCCGGACCTGCCCGGTGATGTCGTCACCACAACGTCGGACCGGTACCGGGACGTGTTCCGTCGCCTGACCGGCTTCGCCCTCGAGGACTTTCCGCAGGACGACCCGGGCGCGACGCCGCCGGGCGCGGGGAGCTGATCCGGCGATGACGCCCGTCCGGCCCCGACTCCAGCGCGGCGTCATCATCGTCCCCAGCGCCCTGACGCTGGGGAACCTCTTCTTCGGCGTATGGGCCATCGTGTCCGCAGCCGGCGGCGACTTCGAGCGCGCGGCGTGGCTCATCGTCATCGCCGGCATCGCCGACACGCTGGACGGACGGGTCGCCCGGGTGACGCGGACGGGCAGCCGGTTCGGCGAGGAGCTCGACTCGCTGGTGGATGCCATCAGCTTCGGTGTGGCACCGGCATTCATCATCTACCACCTCTTCCTCACGGACGGGGCGTGGAGCTGGATCGCCGGGTTCTTCTACATCTCGGCCACCGTCGTGCGGCTGGCGCGGTTCAACGTCGAGCAGGCGGGCCACGCGAAGGTGGCGTTCCATGGCCTGCCGTCGCCGTCTGCGGGCATGCTGCTGGCCACGTTCTATCCGTTCAGCCGGACGCCCTTCTTCGAGACATACCTGTCCGGCCTGCGCTGGCCGGAGCTGATGATCGGGCTGATGATCGTGCTCGGCCTGCTCATGATGAGCCACGTGCTCTATCCCGTCGTCCCGAAGTTCGGTTTCCGCACACGGCGCGGCATCGTCAACGGCCTCTTCCTCATGACGATGATCGTGCTCGCCATCACCATTCCATCGTACTTCTTCTTCCCCGCCCTGCTGGGATACGTCAGTTACGGCGTCGGGAAGTCCCTGGTCCTCGGCTTCTTCGAGCGGATGCCGGACGAGGACCTGCTCCTGGACGAGGAGCCGGGCGACGAGGCGGGTGCCGAACTGCGGGACATCGACTACCGGGAACTCTCGCCCTGGCAGCGTTTCCGCATGCACCGGCACGGCCGGCGCCATGACGACGTGATCAACGAGGAGGACACCCTGTGAACACATACACGGCCGAGGTCCGCATCACTCCGCGGGCCGGCCTGCTCGACCCCGAGGGCCAGGCGGTCCAGCACGCGCTGCGCTCCCTCGACTTCGACGAAGTCGAGGATGCCCGCGTGGGCCGCCTCGTGCTGCTGCGAGTGCTGGCGGATTCCGAGGCCGCGGCGGAGAAGAGCACGGAGGCCATGTGCCGGAAGCTGCTGGCCAATCCGGTGACGGAGGATTTCCACATCGCGATCCGGAAGGGCGGGTGAGATGCGGGCAGCGATCGTGACCTTCCCCGGATCGAACTGCGACTACGACTGCTACAAGGCCCTGACGGACGTGCTCGGGTGCGAGGCCCGCTTCGTCTGGCACCGTGAGGAGCGGCTCGGCGATTGCGATCTGGTCGTGCTGCCGGGCGGGTTCAGCTACGGCGACTACCTCAGGGCGGGCGCCATCGCCCGATTCAGTCCCATCATGACGGATGTGCAGCGCTTCGCTGCAGACGGTGGCCACGTCCTCGGCATCTGCAACGGCTTCCAGGTGCTGTGCGAGGCGCACATGCTGCCGGGCGCGCTGGTACGCAACCGCTCGCTGAAGTTCCAGGGGGAGCGGGTGTGGGTCAGGGTCGAGAACAACGACACGGCCTTCACGCACCGCTACGGGCCCGGGCAGGTGCTGCACCTGCACATCGCCCACGGCCAGGGCAACTACGTCGCCGACCCGGCTACCCTCGACCGTCTGGAAGCGGAAGGCCGCGTGGTGTTCCGGTACGTCGAGGCCGACGGCAGCGCTACCGATGCAGGAAACGCGAACGGCTCGATGAACAACATCGCCGGCATCATCAACGAGGACGGCAACGTCCTGGGCCTGATGCCGCATCCCGAGCGGTCCGTCGAACTGCTCCTGGGCTCCGATGACGGACTCGGCGTGTTCGAGTCGCTGGCCGACCGGCTCTCCACCGCCGGGAGGTCCGCATGAGCACATTGACGGCGCCGCAGCCGCGGCCGGGCGACCCACCCATCACGCCCGGGCTGGTGGCGGATCACGGGCTGAGCGAGTCCGAGTTCGACATGATCGTGGACGCGATCGGCCGCACACCGACGTACACCGAGCTCGGCCTGTTCAGTGCCCTCTGGTCGGAGCACTGCGGCTACAAGAACTCGAAGCCGCTGCTGCGGCGGCTGCCGACGAAGGCGCCGTGGGTCCTGCAGGGGCCCGGCGAGAACGCGGGCGTCATCGAGATCGGCGACGACTTCGCCATTGCATTCAAGATCGAATCCCACAACCACCCTTCGGCGGTGGAGCCGTACGAAGGCGCCGCCACGGGCATCGGCGGCATACTGCGGGACGTCTTCACGATGGGCGCGCGTCCCATCGCCACGCTCGACTCGCTGCGCTTCGGCTCGCTCAAGCGGCCCCGTGTCCGGTACCTGTTCGCGGGCGTCGTGCAGGGGATCGGCGACTACGGCAACTGCGTGGGCATCCCGAACATCGGCGGCGAGGTCTACTTCGACGACGCGTACGAGGGCAATCCCATCGTCAACGCCATGGCCATCGGCCTGATGAAGGTGAACGAGCTGATCCGGGCGGAGGCGTCGGGCCCGGGCAACCCCATCATGGCGGTGGGAGCGCGGACGGGACGTGACGGCATTCACGGGGCCACATTCGCCAGCGAGGAGCTCTCGGACGAGACGGAGGCGCGCCGGCCCCAGGTCCAGGTGGGCGACCCGTTCACGGAGAAGCTGCTGCTGGAAGCGTCCCTCGAGCTCATCCGGAGCGGCCACATCGTGGGCATCCAGGACATGGGTGCGGCGGGTCTGGCGTCCAGCTCCACCGAGATGGCTGCGCGCTCGGGGACCGGCGTCGATATCGACACCGCGCTCATGCCCGTACGTGAGCCGGACATGACGCCGTACGAGATCCTCCTGTCCGAGTCGCAGGAGCGCATGCTCGTCGTGGCGAAGGCCGGCCGCGAGGCCGACGTCATCCGCATCCTCGAGAAGTGGGAGCTGGAGGCCGCTGTCATCGGGCAGGTCACGGACGACGGCATGTACCGGGTCCGCGAGAACGGCGTCGTGGTGTGCGAGGTCCCGGGGGAGCCGCTGGTCAACGGCTGCCCGACCTACGTCCGCGACGGCGTGGAGTCCGAGGCCGTGAAGCGGCTGCGGGCGTGGACGCCCGCCGGCCTCGACATCGGCAACACGGAGCGCCACCCCGGCCGCGTCCTGCTCCGGCTGCTCGGCGCGCCGAACATCGCGTCGAAGCGGTGGGTCTTCAACCAGTACGATACGACGGTCCGGACGAACACGGTCTACCCCCCCGGCGGGGACGCGGGCGTGCTCAGGATCCGTGGCACGCGGCGCGGCATTGCTGCGACCGTGGACTGCAATGGCCGCTACGTGTACCTCAACCCGAAGCGCGGGGCGATGATCGCGGTGGCGGAGGCGGCACGCAACATCGTCTGCGTCGGCGCCCGTCCCCGTGCCATCACGAACAACCTGAACTTCGGCAACCCCCTCAAGCCCGAGGTCTACTACCAGCTCCGGGAGGCCGTGCTGGGGATGGGCGAGGCGTGTGCGGCGTTCGAGACGCCCGTGACGGGGGGCAATGTATCCCTCTACAACGAGAATCCCGCCGGCGCGATCCATCCGACCCCGGTGGTCGGCATGATTGGCGTACTGGACGACATCGACCGCCACCTGACGATGGGGTTCAAGGCCGGTGGCGACGCTATCGTGCTGCTGGGTCGGAACACCGATGAGCTAGGCGGCTCGGAGTACCTGAGCGTGGTGCATGGCGTCGTGGCGGGTGACGCCCCGGCGGTGGACCTGGGGGGAGAGCGGCGCCTCCAGGAGCTGGTGCTGGACCTTAATGGCCGCGGCCTGCTCCGGAGTGCCCACGACTGCGCCGAGGGCGGGCTGGCGGTATGCCTCGCGGAGAGCGCCATGGCCGGCGATGACCGGTTCGGCATCGACGTGGACCTGCGGGATGCACTCCCGCTGGCGCCCCTCCTGTTCGGCGAGGCGCAGGGCCGGATCGTGGTATCGTGCTCGACGTCAGACACCGATGCCGTCGTCGCGGCGGCCGGCGCGGCCGGCGTACCCGCCGCGGTACTGGGAACGGTGGGAGCCGCCGACGGCGCATTCGTCATCCGAGCCGGGAGCGCCACCGTGGAGCTGCCGGTGGCGAGCCTCCACGAGGTCTACTTCACGGCGATCCCGCGCCTCATGGAGCGGACTGCGGCGGAATAGCTGCCGCACATGCGGGCACAACGCGGACGTGTCTGTCCGCGGGACGGCCGGCGCGAACGGCGCCCGGCCCTGGACATGAATCGAGGTCGGACAAATGTGCGGTATCGTGGGCGTGACGGGCCTGGACAGGGCGGCTGAACTCACCTACCTGGGTCTGTACGCCCTGCAGCACCGCGGCCAGGAAGCCGCGGGCATTTGCGCCGTGGACAGTGACGGGCGGGCCCACCTGGAGCGGCAGCACGGCCTCGTCGTGGAGGGCTTCACCGACGAGGTTCTCGAGCAGCTCCCGGGACGGACCGCGCTCGGCCACGTCCGCTACTCCACCGCCGGCGGTCCGGGGCTCGTCAACGCACAACCGCTCCTCGTGCGGTACCATCACGGCGACCTGTCGCTGGTGCACAACGGCAACATCACGAATGCCGGCATGCTCAGGGAGCGGCTCGTCCGGGAAGGCGCGCTCTTCCAGACTACCGTGGATTCGGAAGTCATCGTCCACCTCATCGCCCGGTCCCGCGCGGAGACGGTGGACGGCCAGATCATCGAGGCCCTGTCCCAGCTGACCGGCGCATTCTCCGTGATACTGACGGTGGGCGACGTGCTGTATGCGGCGCGGGATCCGTGGGGTTTCCGGCCGCTCATCCTCGGCGAGCTCGACAGCGGATTCGTCCTCGCCAGCGAGACCTGTGCGCTGGACCTCATCGGCGCCGGCCGCGAGCGGGCCCTGGAGCCGGGGGAGGTCATCCGCGTCGAGGGCGGACGCGTGGCGCCGGTTGCACGGCTCGAGGAGGCCGCGCGCCCGGCTCCGTGCATCTTCGAGCTCGTCTACTTCGCGCGCCCGGACTCACGCATCTGGAACGCAAGCGTGGATCGCGCCCGCCGCGCCTTCGGCAGGCAGCTCGCGCGGGAGCACCCGACGGATGCCGACTGCGTCTTCAGCGTCCCCGACTCGTCCAACTCCGCCGCTCTTGGCTACGCCGAGGAAAGCGGCATCCCGTACGAGCTGGGGCTCATTCGCAACCATTACGTGGGACGCACTTTCATCCACCCGACCCAGTCCGGACGCGACTTCCGTGTGCGCATCAAGTACAACGCGGTGCGCGAGGTCCTCGAGGGCAAGCGCGTCGTGGTGGTGGACGATTCACTCGTCCGCGGCACAACGAGTCGCGGGCTGATCGCCCTCATCCGGGATGCAGGCGCACGGGAGGTGCATTTCCGCGTCGCCTCGCCGCCGGTGACCAACCCGTGCTACTACGGCATTGACATGCCGACACGGGCGGAGCTCATCGGCGCGAACAAGAGCATCGAGGAAATCCGGCAGCACATCAACGTCGAGAGCCTGGGATACCTGTCGCTGGCGGGCATGCACAGCGCCGTGGCCGAGTACGGCCCGTTCTGCGATGCATGCTTCTCCGGCAACTACACATCGCCCCTCGTGGACCTGGAGCGCGGCGGCACCATCACGCCGCACTGCTGACCGGGAGCGCGCCCCGCAACGCGGGGCCCTCGTCCGCACCGGCAGCTCCACGACCCCGGGGTCCGACACCTGCAGCAGCGGAGCACCCATGCAGAACGAATTCGTGTACTACTTCGGGAACGGCCGCGCCGACGGCAGCCGGGAGGACAAGTCGCTCCTGGGCAGCAAGGGTGCTAATCTCGCGGAGATGACCCTGCTGGGGATTCCCGTCCCTCCCGGCTTCACCATCACCACGGACGTGTGCCGCCTCTACCTGCGCGACCAGCGGTATCCCGAGGGGATCACGGAACAGGTGAATGCCGCCCTGCGCCGACTCGAGCAGGACACCGGCAAGCAGTTCGGCGGCCTGGAGAACCCGCTCCTCCTGTCCGTGAGGAGCGGCGCATCGGTGTCCATGCCGGGGATGATGGAGACGATCCTCAACCTCGGCCTGAATCCCGGCACCGTGGAAGCGCTGGCCCGCGCATCCAGCAACGAACGCTTTGCCTTCGACTCGTACCGCCGCTTCATCCACATGTACGCGGACGTGGTGCTCGGCGTACCCGCCCGCGCGTTCGATGAACGGCTGCGTGAGGTCCGAACGCGCCGGGGCGTCGAGCGGGACATCGACCTGGAGGCTGCCGACCTCCGCAAGCTGGTGGAGGACTACAAGGCCCTTGTAAGGGCGGAGACGGGGTCGCGCTTCCCCGAGGACCCCCACGAGCAGCTGTGGGGCGCCATCGAGGCCGTGTTCCGGTCCTGGAACGTCGAGCGGGCCATTGCGTACCGTCGCGTGCACGGGATTCCGGACTACCTGGGCACGGCGGTCACCGTGATGACAATGGCGTACGGCAACATGGGTGAGGATTCCGGTACGGGCGTGGCGGTCACGCGCGACCCGTCCACCGGCGAACGGTCGTTCTTCGGCGAGTTCCTGCTGAATGCCCAGGGTGAGGACGTCGTGGCGGGGACCAGGACGCCGGTCCCCATCCTGGAGATGGCGGAACACCTGCCGGCGGCGTACGAGCAGCTCCTGGTGGTGCAGGACGTCCTGGAGCGCCATTACCGGGAGATGCAGGACCTGGAATTCACGGTGGAACGCGGTCGGCTTTACCTGCTGCAGACGCGGACCGGGAAGCGGACGGCGGCGGCGGCCGTGCGCATCGCAGTGGAGATGGTGGCGGAGGGCCTCATCACGGAGGCCGAGGCAGTCCGGCGGGTGGACCCGAAGCAGGTGGACCAGCTGCTTCACCCCCGGCTGGACCCGTCCGCGGAAGTGCACGTCCTCGCCACGGGCCTGCCGGCATCGCCGGGCGCGGCCAGCGGCCGGATGGTGTTCGACCCCACGACGGCGGCGGAGCACGCCGCCCGGGGCGAGGCTGTGGTGCTCGTCCGCGAGGAGACGTCGCCGGACGACTTCCACGGGATGGTGGCGGCGCAGGCGGTGGTCACAGCCCGCGGCGGGATGACGTCCCACGCGGCGGTGGTGGCGCGCGGCATGGGCAAGTGCTGCGTGGTGGGCGCGGGCGGGCTGGAGGTGGACGAACGCGCCGGCGTCTGTCACGCGGACGGCCGCAACATCCCGGAGGGCGAATGGATCACCGTGGACGGCACCACGGGCCGCATCCTGCTCGGCCGCGTGCCCACCGTGGAGCCCGAGCTGGGGGACGAGTTCCGGCGCATCATGGTGTGGGCCGACGGTGTCAGGCGGCTGCGCGTGCGGGCGAACGCGGACACGCCGGCGGACGCGCGCAACGCGCGGGAGTTCGGCGCGGAGGGAATCGGCCTGTGTCGTACGGAGCACATGTTCTTCGAGGGTGACCGCATCCAGGTCGTGCGGGAGATGATCCTCGCCGAGTCGGCGGAAGCGCGGCGGAGCGCCCTCTCCCGTCTGCTCCCCATGCAGCGCGCCGACTTCGAGGGGATCTTCCGGGAGATGGACGGCCTGCCGGTCACCATCCGGCTCCTGGACCCCCCGCTGCACGAATTCCTTCCCCGGACGCCGGAGGAGGTGGAGGCGTTCGCCCGCAAGGCGGCGGTGCCGGCGGACGTCGTCGTCCGCCTCATCGAACGGCACCGGGAAGCGAATCCCATGCTCGGCCACCGCGGCGTCCGCCTGAGCATCTCGTACCCGGAGCTCCCCGAGATGCAGTCCCGGGCCATCTTCGAGGCGGCGGTTGCCGTGTCGCGGGAGGGAGTGCGGGTGCTGCCCGAGATCATGGTTCCGCTGGTCGCCGATGAGCGGGAGCTCGCCCGCCAGCGCGACATCATCACGCGTATCGCGGAAGAGGTTTTCACCGGGCACGGCGTCGAGATTCCGTATCTCGTGGGAACGATGATCGAGCTGCCCCGGGCGGCCCTCCTGGCTGCCGAGATCGCGAGCCACGCACAGTTCTTCTCCTTCGGGACGAACGACCTCACCCAGACGACGTTCGGCATCTCCCGCGACGATGCCGGGACCTTCCTGCCACGGTACGTGGAGGAGGGGCTGCTGGACGACGACCCGTTCCAGGTCCTGGACCGCGCCGGTGTCGGCCAGCTCGTTCAGATGGCGACATGGGAGGGGCGACGCCGCCGCAAGGACCTGAAGGTCGGGATATGCGGCGAGCACGGCGGCGACCCGAGCTCCGTGGAGTTCTTCCACGAAACGGGCCTGGATTACGTGTCGTGTTCGCCCTTCCGCGTGCCTGTGGCCCGGCTGGCGGCGGCGCACGCCGCGCTCAGGACGGCGCCGGACGTGCGGACGGCCGCGGACGCGCGGTCGCACCGCGCCGAGTCCCGGGACGCGGAGGCGGCGCTGGCGAAATCGGGCATCCGCCCGTCGCCGACGCTGGAGGCCCTGGGCTGATGCGGATCGGCAGCCGTACCGGGCTCACGACCTGGATACCGGGAGCCCTGCTCCTGCTGGGCGGGTGCGCAGGCGCCGGGTCTCCCGTGGCCACGCTGGCGCCCGCCGCCGACACGATGTCCGTGGTCCTGCTGGGCACGACGGACGTGCACGGCCGGCTCTATCCGCATGACTACTACACCGGACGGGGCGAGGAGCGGGGCCTGTCACTTCTCAAGCCGCTGGTGGACAGCGTGCGCGCCGCCCATCCCGGACGGACGCTGCTCTTCGACTCCGGCGACATCCTCCAGGGCAATCCGCTCGGCTACCTGTACGCGCGGGTCCGGGGCCACGAGCCGAATCCGATCATCAGGGCCATGAACCTGATGGGATACGATGCCGCCGCCATCGGGAACCACGAGTTCAATTACGGACTGGACCACCTGCGACGGGCGATCGATCAGGCGGACTTCCCGTTCGTCTCGGCGAACGTCTACCGCCACGGCACCGGGGAGCATGCGTACGCCCCGTTCACGCTGATCCCGCTGGCGACGCCGTCCGGCGACACGGTCATCGTCGGCGTCACCGGGAACACGCCACCGGGCGTCCACGTCTGGGACCGCGACCACGTCGAGGGCGTGCTGGAGTTCCGCGAAGTCGTCGGAGCCGTCCGGTCCGTGGTGGCGGACATGCGCGCCGGCGGCGCCGACATCGTAGTCGTGCTCTCCCACGGCGGACTCGAGGGCACCAGCTACGACACTCTGACCACGGGACTGCCGCCTGAGAACACCGCCGCCGAGCTCGCCCGGCAGGAGCCCGGCATCGACGTCATCTTCCTCGGCCACACCCACCGCGAGGTTGCGGACACGACGATCAACGGCGTCCTCCTCACGCAGGCACGCAACTGGGCGACGAGCCTGGCGGCGGCGACACTCACGCTCCGCCGCGGGGCTGGCGGCTGGCGTGTGGAGAGAAAGCGGGGCGAGATCCTTCGACCGGTCGCGGCGCTGGCGGACCGGGCGTTCATGGACTCCCTGCGCTGGGAGCACGAGCGCACGCTCGCCTACGTCACGGCGAGGATCGGCGAGGCGCCGGCCGCACTCCCGGCTCACGACGCCCGCGTGCGGGACACGCCCATCATCGACTTCATCAACGAAGTGCAGCGGCGCACGGCGGGTACGCAGCTGTCGGCCACCGCGGCATTCCAGCTCAATGTCGACGTGCCCGCGGGCGACATCACCGTGGCGCAGATCGCCGCCCTGTATCCCTACGACAACACCCTCAGAGCCATCCGCATCACCGGTGCCCAGCTGCGGGCGTACCTCGAGAAATCGGCCGGGTACTACGCGGGATGGCCTGCACGCGAGGGCGGCACGGTCACGAACTTTGCCGTGCCGGGCTACAACTTCGACATCGTCAGTGGCGTGGACTACGTCCTGGACATCAGCCGGCCTGCGGGCAGTCGCGTGACGGTGCTGCGCTACAACGGCGCCGACGTCACCGACGGCCAGACGTTCACCCTGGCCCTGAACAACTACCGCCAGTCGGGTGGCGGCGGCTACGACATGATCGCCGGCGCGCCCGTGGTCTACGACCGTGGCGAGGACATAAGGGAGCTGCTCATCGAGGAGGTGCGTAGCAGAGGCGATATCCGGGCGGAGGAATACTTCCGGGAGAACTGGCGCCTGCACCCCGCCGAAGCGGCCACCGCCGCACTGGCGGAACAGCGGGACCGCGAGGTGCGGGCGCCCGCCGCCGCCGAATCCGGGCGCGCGCGGCTCCGCGTCCTCACTACCAACGACTACCACGGCCGCCTCGAGTCGTCGACACCGTCATGGGCCGATGGCAGACCCGTGGGCGGCGCCGCCACGCTGGCAGCATACTTCCAGGCCGAGCGCGAGGGCTTCGGCGGCCCGACCATCATCCTCGATGGCGGCGACGTGATGCAAGGTACGCCGGTCTCGAACCTGACGCGCGGCCGGAGTACCATCGACTACTACAACGCCGTGGGCTACGGCGGCGCAGCCATCGGGAACCACGAGTTCGACTGGAGTCCGGCGGTACTGCGGGAACGGATGGAACAGGCCCGCTTCCCCTGGATGGCGGCGAACATCCTGGTGGCGGGGAGCGACACGACGCCGGCCTGGGTGCAGGATACTGCGTACGTGGACGTGGACGGCGTGCGCGTGGGCCTGGTGGGGCTCATAACGGAGGAGACGAAGTCGAAGACCATGGCCGCTTACGTGGCCGGTCTCGAGTTCGCATCCGGTGCGGCTACCATCGACCGCTGGGTGCCGGAGCTGCGGGCCGGTGGCGCCGACTTCGTCATCGTCGTGGCCCACGAGGGCGGGGCGTGCGACACAGCGATGACGGCGTGTGAGGGCAACCTCATCGACTGGGCCCGCGAGGTGAGGCACCGGCCCGACCTGATGGTGGGCGGGCACACCCACCAGGTCGTACGCTGGCACGAAAACGGGATCGCCATCATCGAGGCGGGTTCCTACGGCACGCGCTACGGCATCGTGGACCTGGAGCGCGTTGCGCCGGACAGCGTCGACGCGTGGATTCGCGGGACGCCGATGGCCTGGGGGGACCGGGTGGAGCCCGATACGGCCATTGCACGCATCGTCGCGGAGGCCGTGGAAGAGGTGGGCCCGCGCATCGCCGAGCGCATCGGCGAAGCAGCGGAGCTCATCCCCCGGGGCGCCGGCGAGCATCCGCTCGGGCGCCTCATCGCCGACGCCCAGCGCACGGCATCCGGCGCGGCCATCGCCATCATGAACAGCGGCGGCGTCCGCGCGCCCCTCGAGGCGGGGCCCATCACGTGGGGCGACCTGTACCAGATCCACCCCTTCGGCAACATGCTCATGGTGCTGGAGCTGCGGGGCAGTGACATCCGCGACGCGCTGGAGCACGCGTTCCGGCAGGGACAGCCGGACGCACAGGTGAGCGGACTCCTGGTGGAGTATGACCTGACCCGCCCCGCCGGCTCGCGGGTTGTGTCCGCCCGCCTGACGGACGGGTCCCCGCTCCGTGATGACGGGGTCTACCGCGTCGTGACGAACGACTTCCTGTCCTCGGGTGTCGGCGACGGCTACGAGGCCCTCGGCCGGGGCCTGAGCGAGACCCCCACGGGCGTAGCGGACCTGGACGCGCTGATCGGCTACATCCAGTCGTTGCCGCAGCCCATCCGGGCGCCGCGGGACGTGCGCATGCGCGACGTCTCCGCCGGCAGCTGAGCGGGCGAAGCATGCGCATCACGGAAGATCGAATCCGGACCCTCCCCAAGACGGACCTCCACGTCCACCTGGACGGCTCCGTCCGTCCCGGCACCATGCTCGACCTCGCGGCTGCGGCGGGGATCGAGCTGCCCGTCACGGACGTGGACGCGCTGGCGGCGTACATGCATGTTGACGAGGGCGGCGACCTGGTGGACTACCTTGCCCGCTTCGAGACCACGCTCCAGCTCATGCAGACGGATGCGGCAGTCGAACGCATCGCCTACGAGCTGGCGGAGGATGCCGCCGCGGAGAACGTCCGCTACATGGAGGTCCGCTTCTGCCCCGAGTTGAACACGCGGCAGGGCGCCGCGCCGGAGGCCGTCGTCGAAGCCGCGCTCGCCGGCCTGCGCCGGGCGGAGTCGGACCACGACATTACCACGGCCCTCATCCTCTGCGGCCTGCGCAACCTGCCCACGCAGGTGTCCATCGCCATGGCGGAGCTGGCGGTGGCCTTCAGGGACCGGGGCGTGGTGGCGTTCGACCTGGCAGGCGCCGAGCGCGGTCATCCGCCCATCGACCACCAGCCGGCGTTCCAGATCGCGGCTGACGCCAACATGCCGGTCACCATCCACGCCGGCGAGGCGTTCGGTCCCGCCTCCATCCACCAGGCCGTCCATTCCTGCCACGCCCAGCGCATCGGCCACGCCACACGTCTGCACGAGGACAGCGCACTGATGCGGTTCCTCAACGATTTCCGGATCCCGCTGGAGATCTGCCTCACGTCCAACGTCCAGACGCGGGCGGCGGCCAGCCTCGAGCAGCACCCGCTGCGCCTCTATTTCGATGAGGGCCTGGTCGTCTCGCTCAACACGGACAACCGCCTCATGAGCCGGACGACGGTCACGGACGAGTACCTCCGTGCCCACCAGGCGCTGGACTTCGGGTGGGACGAGTTATGCCGCGTGGCCCTCATGGGGTTCGAGAGCGCGTTCCTGCCCTACGCCGAGAAGCTGGCGTTGCTGGCTGCAGTCGAGGCGGAGATCGCGGGGCTGACT
>DATHVO010000332.1:0-24822 GCA_035461265.1 Longimicrobiales bacterium | reverse complement strand
GCATGATGCTCGGCATCAAGGAGCGGGTGGAGGCCACCGCCCAGCGGGCCGAATCCACGAGCCCCTGAACCACACGCCAGGAATCCTGCCGTGCGCGGTCCCGAACTCGTTCCGTCCCTGGCGAACTACACCCGCAGACAGGCGACTGCCGACGTGGGTGCCGGCATCGTCGTCGGCATCGTCGCCCTGCCACTGGCCATCGCCTTCGCCATCGCGTCCGGCCTGCCGCCGCAGTACGGTCTCTACACCGCCGTCATAGCGGGATTCCTGATCTCGGCCCTGGGCGGCTCCAGGGTCCAGATCGGAGGGCCCACCGGCGCATTCGTCGTCATCGTGTACGGCGTCGTCCAGCAGTACGGGGTGGAGGGCCTCGCGCTGGCCACGATCATGGCGGGACTCATGCTGGTGGGGTTCGGCCTCGTCCGTCTCGGCGCCGCCATCAAGTTCATCCCGTTCCCCGTCACGCTGGGCTTCACGTCCGGTATTGCCGTCGTCATCGCGTCCGGGCAGGTCGCGGATCTGCTGGGTCTCCGGATTCCCGGGGCGGTTCCCGTGGAATTCGTGCACCGCTGGCGGGTTTACGCCGCCCACATCGAGTCCGTCAACCCGCACGCCCTCGTCGTCGCCGGGATCACCCTGGTACTGCTCATCATCTGGCCCCACGTCAGCCGTCGGGTGCCGGCCCCCTTCGTGGCCCTCATTGCGGCGGCCCTGGCCGTCCCGGTCCTCGGCCTGGACGTGGAGACCATCGGCACGCGTTTCGGCGAGCTCCGGATGGGTCTGCCGGTGCCCGCCGTGCCCCCGGTATCCATTGAACTCGTGAGGGAGCTGCTGCCGGCAGCGTTCACCATCGCGCTCCTCGGCGCCGTGGAGTCGCTGCTGTCGGCCGTCGTGGCCGACGGCATGGTCGGGACACGGCACCGGTCGAACGTGGAGCTCGTCGGCCAGGGCATCGCCAACATCGTCGCACCCATCTTCGGCGGCATGCCGGCAACCGGAGCCATCGCGCGCACCGCGACGAACGTGCGGAGCGGCGGACGCACCCCCGTGGCGGGAATGGTCCATGCCGTCGCCATCGCGCTGATGGTGCTGTTCGCCGCCCGGTGGATCGGCTACATCCCCATGGCAGGACTCGCCGCCATACTCCTCGTCGTCGCCTACCACATGAGCGAGTGGCGGACCTTCCTCGGGGAGTTCAGCGGTCCGCGCAGCGACGTGGCCGTCCTCCTGACGACATTCCTGCTCACCGTCCTCGTCGACCTCACGCTCGCCATCGAGGCCGGCATGGTCCTCGCCGCGTTCCTGTTCATGCGGAGGATGGCGGAGGTGACCAACGTCACCGCGCTGCGAAGGGAACTTTCGGAGGAGGAGGGGGGCGGCGGCGTCAACGGTGTTCCCGACCTGCCGCCGGGTGTCCTCGTCTACGAGATAAACGGGCCCTTCTTCTTCGGCGCCGCCGAGAAGTTCAGGGAGACCGTGGGGACGATCGCCGACCCGCCGCGCGTCCTCATCCTGAGGATGCGCAACGTGTCCGCCATGGACTCCACGGGAATGAACGCCCTGCGCCAGCTCGTGCGCCGCCTCCGCTCGGACGGCACGCTCGTACTCCTGGCCGAGGTGCACGCCCAGCCCCTGGTCGCACTCGGCCGGTCCTATCTCCTGGACGAGATCGGCGAGGCGCAGATGTTCGGGTCCCTCGCCGACGCCCTCGAGCGGGCCGCCCTGCACACCGCCGCGCAGCCCGCCTGAAGAGCGCCTCCGCGCCTACAGCGCCTACAGCGCGCCTGAAGCGCCTCCGCGCCTACAGCGCCTCCCCCCTACCTCCTCCGCTTCCGTTCTTCCACCGCCCGCCGGTGCGCCTCCGCGTTCTCGACCCACGGCTTCCGCGCGAAGTAGCTGTCTGTCAGTTCCCGGACCTTGCCCGACAGGAGGAGCAGGGCGATGAGGTTCGGGAAGATGACGACCCCGAGGAAGACATCGCCCAGTGCCCAGATGGAGGCCAGCGGTACCACCGCGCCGATGAAGTTGAACAGGACGAACACCATGCGATACGGCAGGATCGCGACCGGCCCGAACAGGTAGTTGGCGCAGCGATCGCCGTAGTAGCTCCACGCGATGGCCGTGGAAATGGAGAAGAGTACGACGCCCATGATGACGATGAAGTGGCCGAAGCCTGCGCCCGCTCGACCGATGCCGCGCTCGAAGGCGGCCATGGTGAGGGGCGCGCCGTTCCGGACCGCGTTGCCGTAGAGCCGCGTGTAGGTCTGCCCGTCGTCACTCACCGCCCGACCCTCCGCCGGGATCAGCCGACCCGTGAACGGGACGGTCTGGTCCGCATCGACGTAGAAGTCGTCCACGCTGACGTTGTGCCAGGCGAACCGCGCCGTGGTGGGGTCGCCCGGAGCGACCCGGCCGTTCTCGATGCGCAGTTCCGGCGGCGCCGCAGCGCCGCGCAGGATGGACCCGTCCGGCTGGTGCACGTTCCAGCTCACCTCGCCGGCGCCCATGGTGAAGGTCGTCGGGTGACGGTCGTCCCAGACGCCGGTCATGATGATGACCAGGCCGGTCATCGTGCAGATGACGAGCGTGTCGATGAACGGCTCGAGAAGCGCGACCACGCCTTCCGACACGGGCTCATCCGTCTTCGCCGCCGCGTGAGCGATGGGCGCGGAGCCCTGGCCGGCCTCGTTGGAGAAGAGGCCGCGCCGCACGCCCCACATCAGCGTCATCAGGATCGCGCCGATGCCCGTACCCGCCACACCCGCCGACGGATTGAAGGCCTCGCGGAAGATGAGGGCGAACGTCGGGATGACGTCGCCGATGTGCATGAAGATGATGATGAGCGCGCCGCCGACGTAGAGGGCGGCCATGAACGGCGCGAGGATGCCCGTGACGCGCCCGATGCGGGCTATGCCGCCGACGATGACGAGCCCCACGACGGCTGCGCTGGCAAGGCCCGTGATCCAGACGGGGATGCCCCACTGCGCGTTCATGGTGTCGGCGAGGGTATTGGCCTGGATGGCGTTGCCCGTCATGAAGGCCGTGATGCCCAGCAGCAGCGCGAAGAGGACGGCCAGCGGCTTCCAGCGCGGGCCGAGGCCCCTCTCGATGTAGTACATCGGGCCGCCGGAGACCGTGCCCTCCCACTTCGCCGGATCCCGGTCCTCGCTCTCCACCACGCGGTAGTGCTGCGCCAGGGTGACTTCGCTGTACTTCGTCGCCATGCCGAGGAAGGCCGTCACCCACATCCAGAACAGCGCGCCGGGTCCGCCCCAGTGGAGGGCGATGGCGACGCCGGCGATGTTGCCGATGCCGACGGTGGCCGACAGGGCCGTGGAGAGCGCCTGGAAGTGGGAGACGTCGCCCGGCTCATTCGGGTCGTCGTACCTGCCCGATGTGACTGCGAAGCCGTGCCCCAGGCGCCGGAACTGGATAAGGCCGAGCCGGACGGTGAGGAAGAAGCCGGTTCCGAGGAGCATGACCACGGCGATGGGGATCTGCTCCGTGCCGATCGTCGGGCCCCACCACACGATGCCTTCCAGCGTGCTGACGACCCGGTCGAGTACTTCCATGCTGTCACCTCGGTGAGGGTGAACGCGGCTTCCTTCTCCGGCGGGCAATTTCAGGGACGGGCCAAGAATGCTGTGTCGGCCCAGCGAGTGCAAGCCTTGGATGTATCCGCCGGCCGGCGGCCGCTGACCTTTCGGGAGCCGCGCGTGTACATTGTCCCGATTCGTGCGGGCAAGCCGTTACGGCCCGCCACCGCTCGACACCGTCGGAGGTCCCATGCGCGTCACGCGGCCCATCGCCGTCGTTCTCATCATCGCCGTGTCGGCATGCGCGGGCGTACAGTCCCCGGCGGCTGCCCCGGTCCCGTCCGCGGACGCGGTCCGGCACGCGGCGTCCGCCATTGTCGCAGCCGACGTGCTCCGCCACGTGGAGTACCTGGCCAGCGACGAGCTGCGCGGGCGGGACACGCCGAGCCCCGGACTCGAACGCGCCGCGGCGTACCTGTCGGCCCGGCTGGGGGAGTTTGGCCTGCAGCCGGCCGGCGACGACGGCACCTTTATCCGTCGCGATCCGGTCGCCGAGGAGCGCGTCGATGAGCAGGCGCTTCGCATCGAGGCGAGGATCGCCGGGCGGACGTTCCGGCCGCTGTTCGGCAGCGACCTCTTCGTGCTGCCCGCCCGCGTGGACTCGGTAGTGGGCATACCGCTCTACGTCGGGCGGGCGGGGCAGGGCGTGCACGTTCCGCCGGCTGTCGCGGGCAGGATCGCAGCCTTCTTCGTACCCGATTCGCTGGGCGCGGCGTGGCAGTCCGCCGTCACGTCTGCGCTCCAGGGCGCGCTCATGGCCCGGGCGAGCGCGGCGCTCCTCATCATGGACTCGGTCTTCGCCCCCGCGTCCGTCGCCATGCTCGCGGACCAGCTGGGGGCGGAGGTCGCTCCGCTGCCGGTCATAGGCGTCAGCTGGGCATTCGGCGCCACGCTGTTCGAGGAGGCCGGCCTGGACCTCCTGGCGGCGAGCGCGCACGCCGCCGGCGCGCCGGTACCCCTCGACGCCGTGACCATGGCCCTGCGCACACCCCTTACGTCCCTGTCCGAGCGTGTGCCCAACGTCGTGGCGGTACTTCCCGGCAGCGATCCCGTACTGCGGGATGAGTACGTGGTGTACACCGCGCACTTCGACCACGTGGGCGTCGGCCGTCCCGACGCGTCCGGCGATTCCATATACAACGGTGCCGATGACAATGCGTCCGGCACGGCTGCGCTGCTGAAGGTCGCCCGCGCATTCGCGTCGCTGGAGCGGGCACCGTCCCGCTCGTTGATGTTCGTGTTCGTCAGCGGCGAGGAGAAGGGTCTGCTGGGCTCCCGGGCCTTCGTTGAGAACCCGCCCGTCACGGTTGATGCCATGGTGGCGAACATCAACATGGACATGGTGGGCCGGAACGCCCCCGACACCATCGTGGCCATCGGACAGGAGTACAGTTCGCTCGGCGCCACGCTCGATGTCGTCGCGGCCAGGAATCCGGCTCTCGGTCTCGTCGTCGCCGCGGATCCCTGGCCCGAGGAGCAGCTCTTCTACAGGTCGGACCACTTCAGCTTTGCCGCGCGTGAAGTCCCGTCGATCTTCCTCACCGCCGGACTCCATGAGCAGTACCATCAGCCGGGTGACGAGGCGCACCTGATCGACACGGACAAGGTCGCCCGGGTCGCCCGTCTGGTCTTCTTCCTGGGGCACGAACTGGCCACCGTCCGGGACCGGCCCGCATGGACGGCCGCCGGCCTCGACGAGGTGAGGCGCGCCACCAGCGGCGGGTTCTGACGGGCAGGCCATAACAGCCGGACGGGCTGGCCGTCTTCTTGCCATCCAGAGCGGCATGCATGACCGTGGATCGAAGCAAGCGCAGGTCGCGGACTGCACTGTCCGCCTGGAGCCGCACCGGCACGATGAGCTGCATCGGGAGCTCGATGACTGGCGGGCCAACGTCGGGGCGCCCGTCGCCGTCGATGCGGCACCAGCGGCGCCGTCCCGCCTGGAGGGCATCGATGTCCTCTGCTGGAACGTGGCCATCGGGCTGGGCCGGCTGGAGGCGCTCCTCGAACGCCTCCGCGCCGCCTCCTTCGGCGGTGTCGGCACGCGGCCCGAGAGACCCCTCGTGGTCCTGGCCCAGGAGGCGTACCGCTCGGACGCTTCCATCCCCGATGACGCCGGCGGACCCCACCACGGGGGCCGCATGCCGCGAAGCACTCCGCGTACGGACGTCGTCGCGGAAGCCCGCCGCCTCGGCCTGAGCGTCCGATACTCGCCGTCCATGCGGAACGGATCCGCCGCCAGCGACCGCGGTAATGCCATCCTCTCCACGGCGCGCCTGGACGACGCCCATGCCTTCCTGCTGCCCTACGTGCGGCAGCGTCGCGTAGTGGTCAGTGCCCGGCTGGCCGGGCACTCCGGCCTCACGTTTGTCAGCGCCCACCTGGACACGCACGGACGGGCCCGTCATCCCGAGCCCCGACGGTTCGGCGGCGGCCGCGCATTCCAGGCCGCTGCCCTGGGCCGCGCTTTCGACGACATCGTCCCGCCGGACGGGACCCTCGTCCTGGGTGCCGACCTGAACACGTTCTTCGGCATGAGCGACCCGGCGATCCGGGCCCTGGTCGCCGCTGGCATGCATCCCGCCCGCCGCGTCGGTGGCTGGCGGCACACGTTCCACACGCCCGTCAAGCTGCTCCTCGACCACGTGATGTACCGCTGTCCCGCCGGGCGCATCGCGCAGGCCGAAGTCGTCCGCATCGACGAGGCCCCCGGCGACCGTTCCCGCGGCGTGTTCGGGTCCGACCATCACCCGCTTCTCGCCCGGATCGAGCTCAACGGCCACTGAGGGGCACATGACAAACGGGTTCGCCGCGCCGTGGTGGATGCTGGTATTCTTCGGGATCGGCGTACTCGCCAGTCTCACGGCCATCATCTCCCTGTTCTTCGCCCTCGGACGCAGGCCCACCCGCATGTGGACACAGGAGGTCGGCGCCGTCGGGTCGGAGGACTTCGTCCGCCCCATCGCGTCCATCCTCAACGTACCCGTCCGTCGCGGCGGCCACGCCGAGCTGCTGGACAACGGGGACGCGTACATCCCCGCCATGCTCGAGGCGTTCGAGGGCGCGGAGCGCAGCATCACCTTCATGGTGTACATCTGGGAACCCGGCCGGATGAGCGACCTGATGTTCGACGCCCTGGTGGCGCGGGCGGAAGCGGGCATCCAGGTGCGCGTGCTGCTGGACGGCTTCGGGGGCATGCGCTGTCCGTCCGACGGCATCGAACGACTCCGGGAAGCGGGTGGGCAGGTGGAGACCTTCCGGCCACCCCGCCCGGGCAAGCTCCTCCGCTTTCATCTCCGGAACCACCGCCGGGCCATCGTCATCGACGGCCGGATCGCGTTCACCGGCGGGGCCGCCGTGGGCGACAAGTGGCTTGGCAATGCCCGCAATCCCGACGAGTGGCGCGACATGATGGTGCGGTTCACCGGCCCGCCGGCCGAGAACATGCAGTCCGCCTTCGCCGACCTGTGGGCCTTCACCACGGGTGAGGTACTCACGGGGGATTCGTTCTTCCCCGAGGACACACCGGAGGCGCACGACCCGGATCACGCCGACGTCGTCTCCATCGGCATCAACAGCGCGCCGTCCAGCGAGGAACACCCCCTCCGGCTCTTCTACTTCCTGACGTTCCTCGCAGCGCGCGAGCGACTCTGGATCACTTCGCCCTACTTCGTGCCGGACAAGCACACCCGCGAGGTAGTCAAGCGCCGCGCCCGTGCAGGGGTCGACGTCAGGGTCCTGCTTCCCAACGAGCACACGGATGCGAAGCCCATCCGCCGGGCGAGCCACAGCTACTACGGCGAGCTCCTCGACGCCGGCGTCCGGATCTTCGAGTACCAGCCCACGATGCTGCACTCCAAGAGTGTCGTCGTGGACGGGAAATGGTCGGTCGTGGGCTCGGCCAACATGGACATCCGGTCGAAGGAACTGAACCAGGAGAACGTCGTGGGGATCCTCGAGCCGGCGTTCGCTGCGCAGGTGGAGGCCAGCTTCGAGGCCGACCTCGCGAACGCGGAGGAGATCGACCGGGTGGCGTGGGGGCGGCGCGGATTCTTCAGCCGCGTTCTGGAACGCCTGAGCGTGATGTTCGCCGAGCAGTACTAGTGCCGCGGGACTGGCAGAGCTTATGCAGTATTGCCGTGAACCCGATGAGGAGGTGACATGGCGGAAGTACTCATGAGCTACGGCACCCGTATCCGCGGGCCGGACGAGCGGTCCTACACCGTGCGGGCGTGCGGCAGGGAGCGGGACGACGGCCTCTGGGAGGGCTGGCTGGAGTACCTGCCCGTGGAAGGCGGCGATACGGTGGTCACGCCCCGGGAGACGACGCAGCCCAACCGCAACGATCTCCTCTACTGGGCGACGGGGCTCACGGACCCGTACATGGACGGCGCCCTCACCCGGGCCCTGAGGCAGCCGGTCACCGCCGCGGCGCCCGCCGCCGGTCCGCCACCCGCAGACGGACCGGCGTCATCGGACCGGACGGCGGAAACGATCGCCTCGCCCACGCCGGCGGCCATCCTGGACCCCTTCCGGGTCCACGCCGAGGGGGCTGACGTCCTGCGCGGCCAGCTCCGGGCCCTCCGTCCGGATCACCTCCGCAACATCATCGCGGCCTACCGCCTCTCCGACGTCGCTCCAATGACCCTGGACCGGATGGACCGCAGCGAGCTCGAGGCATTGATCATCCTGGCCGTGGAGGAGCGGGGCGGGTAAACGGGTCAGCCGGCCGCAGGGTCCAGGGCGGAGAGGAGCTTCTCGTGGATGCCGCCGAACCCGCCGTTGGACATCACCATGATGACGTCGCCGGCGCCGGCCGTTGCTGAAACGCGGCGGACGATGTCGTCCACATCCGGGAGGTACGCGGCGGTCTTCCCCGCCGCCTGCCACGCCGCCACCAGCCGTTCCGGGCTGAGCGCCGTCGTCTCGTCGTAGCGCTCCGGATGGAACAGCCCGGCGAATACGACCTCGTCCGCCTGCGCGAACGCCGCGGCATAGTCGTCCTCGAAGCGGCGAAGCTGGGCGGTATAGCTGCGTGGCTCGAAGATCGCCACGATCCGGGCGGCCGGATACTTCTGCCGCGCCGCTGCCAGCGTCTCCCGTACGGCCGTGGGGTGGTGGGCGAAGTCGTCGATGACGACCACGCCGTTGACCACACCCCTCACCTCCATCCGCCGCCGCACGCTGCGATATGTCGCGAGGGCCTCCCGCACGCGGTTGGGATCCGCGTCCACTGCCGCCGCCGCAGCGATGGCCGCCAGGCAGTTGCGCACGCTGAATGCGCCCGCCAGCGGCGTCTCCACGACGCCCCATTCCGCGCCGTCGTGGAGGACGGTGAAGCGGGTGGTTTCGCCGAAGGCCACGTCCCGGACCGTCCACCGCGGCGCCGGCGCGCCATCGCCGGCGTCAGGGTCATAGCCGAACGATTCCACCGGCGCGAAGGACTTCGCCGCCAGCTCCACGAGGAGGGGCGAGTCCCAGCCGGCGACGAGGCGGCCGCGGGACGGGATGAGGTTGATGAAGCGGGAATACGCGAAGAGGTACGCGGCTTCGTCCCGGTAGATGTCCGCGTGGTCGAACTCCACGTTGGTCACGACGGCCACGTCGGGAAGGTAGTGCCACATCTTCGGGCCCTTGTCGAAGTATGCCGTGTCGTACTCGTCCGCCTCGATGACGAAGTAGTCCGAGTCCGTCAGCCGGAACGACGTGCCGAAGTTCTCCGCGACGCCGCCGATGAGGAAGGAGGGGTTCAGGCCGGCGGACTCCAGCACCCATGCGAGGAGCGACGTGGTGGACGTCTTGCCGTGGGTGCCGGCGACGGCCAGGCAGGTCCGGCCCCGGATGAACTGTTCCTTGATGGTCGCCGCCGCCGACGTGTACGGTATCTTCTCATTCAGCAGGTGCTCGAGCTCCGGGTTGCCCCGGGAGATCGCGTTTCCCACCACGACCACATCGGGCCTGGGGTCGAGGTTCGACGCGTCGTAGCCTTCCGCGTACTCGATCCCGAGGGACCGGAGGAGGGTGGACATGGGGGGGTACACCCCTTCATCGGAGCCGGTGACCCGGTGGCCGGCGGCCTGGAGCAGCCCCGCCAGGGAGCCCATGGCGGTGCCTCCGATGCCGAGGAGGTGGTAGTGTCTGGTCTCGCCGCGGTCCATGTCCCCGTCCGTGTTGCCGTCGCCGGAATGCCCGCCCGACTCTACACCTCCCGTGGCCCCGTCGCCAGCCGGGTCGGCGCGGTACCGTTGCACGGGGGTGCGCGAGGGCTGGACAGGCCGCCGCGGGGAGGGTTACATTTCCCGGTCTGGCGCTCCAGTGGACGTGCGCCTGTACCTGTCGGGACAAGAGAGTGTCATGATCGAAATCCAGATCGGCGAGGGCGACCGCATCGAGTGGGCGCTCAAGCAGTTCCGCCGCAAGATGCTGCGCTCGGGACTGTTCAAGGACATGAAGAAGAAGCGCTTCTACGAGAAGCCGAGTGAGGCCCGCAAGCGGAAGGCGGCCGACGCCCGCCGTCGCAACGCACGCGCGCGCCGTCGGCGCTGACGCCCCCAACAGGTAGCAGGCCGTATTCAGGCGGCGGATCCGCACGGGTCCGCCGCTTCTGTCGCTGTACCCGCACTTGCTCCGCAGGCGCCTTCCCGGCACTTTCCGGGCGGATGGCCGGAACGCCTGCCGTCCGGAACCGGTCCGGGTTGCTGCCGATGATGTGTGTCGTCATTCCCACGAGCCACTGCCGCGTCGTGACGCGGAACCGGGATCGCCGGTGACGCTCATGCCGCCACCCGCGGGCGACGCCGCCGGAAAGCTGAGTCCCGCGCGCGTGCTCGTCACCCTGGCTGCCGTCCTGGTGGCGGCCCTCGTCTCGCTGCTGCTGCTGCCGTGGATTCCCCACACGCAGTTCGTCCTGTTCTACGGAGTGGTGGCGCTCGCCGCCGCCTGGGGTGGGCTGCCGCTCGCGATCGTCGCCATCCTGGCGTCCCTCGCCGTGGCCGAGGCGGTGCTTGGCCCGCCCGGTCTGCCCCGGCTGTCTCCGGCGCTGATCCTGCGCCTCGCCATGCTGGGGGGCGTCTCGTTCGGGGTCGCGTACCTGGTGGACTCGTTCCGTCGTGCGCGCCGGGTCGCGGAGGCGAACGCCACGGAGGTGGGCCGCCTGGCGGATCGACTGGCCGAGCAGGCCGAGGAGCTGGAGCTGCAGGTGACGGAATCCGAAACCATGGCCGCGGCGCTCGAGGAGGTCAACGAGCAGCTCACCGAGCAGCGGGACGCGGCCAGCCGCCTGCACGAGCTGGGCATGCGCGCCCGCATCCGGGCCGAGTTCGCCGAACGACGCCTCGGATTCCTCTCCGAGGCGAGCGCCCGCCTGTCGGAAACGCTGGACTACGAGGCGGCCCTCGACGCCGTCGCCCGCATGTGTGTCCCCGAGATCGCCGACTGCGTGGTGATCCATCTAATCGACGATGCCGGTGTCCCGCGGCTGGCGGCAGCGGCGCACGTCGACGCGGCCCTCGTGGAGTCGTGTATCGGGATGGAGGCGCGGCATGCGCTGGCCACGATCGTCGGGGACGTGCCCGACGTGATCGAGTCGGGCGGCGCCATCCGGGTGGACATCACCGAGGCGCTGCTCGAGGAACGCGCCCGCGATGCCGATCACCTCGACGGACTGCGTACCCTCGGCCTCGCTTCCCAGATAGTTGCGCCCATATTCGTGGACGGCCGGGTGCGGGGCTTGATCGCGGCGGGTTCGGGCGAGTCGGGCAGGACGTTCGACGACGCCGATGTGACGCTGGTGGCGGAGCTGGGCCGCCGCGCCGGGCATGCGGTCCAGAACGCACGCCTCTACCAGGCGGCGCGGTTCGCCAGCAATGCCAAGTCCGATTTCCTGGCTGTCATCTCCCACGAGCTGCGCACTCCGCTCAACGCCATCATCGGCTACACGGACCTTCTCCTCCTGGGCATCCCCAGCAACCTGCCCGACCAGTCGCGGCGGCAGGTGGAGCGGATCCGGAGTGCGTCGGACGGACTGCTGCACCTCGTGGATGAGGTGCTCAGCTTCTCGCGCCTGGAGGCGGGGAAGGACGAGCTCCGTATCTCGCCGCTCGATCTGACTGCCCTCCTCCGAGAGTGCGTGGCACTGGTCGAGCCGATGGCGGCGGCCAAGTCGCTGGCGCTCCGCCTCGATGTGCCCGAGGAGCCGCTCAAGCTCGTGTCCGACGAGCGCAAGATCCGGCAGATCCTGGCGAACCTGCTGTCCAATGCCGTGAAGTTCACGGAGGAAGGCGGGATTCACGTGCGCGCCGCCCATGACGACACGATGCTTCGGGTGGAGGTGGCGGATACGGGGATCGGCATACCGGAGGAGCATTTCGAGCACATCTTCGACCCGTTCTGGCAGGTGGAGCACGCTTCGACGCGCCGGTACGGCGGGACCGGCCTGGGCCTTGGGGTTGCACGCAAGCTGGCGAACCTGCTGAACGGTCGCCTGCTCGTGAAGAGCGGTGTGGGCGCCGGCAGCGTGTTCACGCTCCACCTGCCCGTGCGTCTGCCCGTGGCGCGCCGGGCGGCCGCGACGACGCCGGCCTGAACCGGCGGCAGGACCGCCGGCCCGCGATCCATGAACCTCCATCATTGAACCGATGCTGGCGTCCGATGCCTTCGCCGACCTGGAGCTGCTCATCCGGTCCCGCTACGGGCTGATCCACATCGACACCGTGGAGGAGGACCGCGCGCAGACGCTCCTCCGCCACATTGCCGATCGGCTCACGCTCCCGTTCTTCACGTGGTCCCGCACCCGGGGCCTGTGCCGGGACGGCAACGACCAGGGCGTCTACGACACGCAGGAGCCGGCCCAGGCGCTGTCCCACGTCCTCAGTGCGCGCATGGCGGCGCTCTACCACTTCCCGGCCTTCGACGGCATCGCCGGCAGCGACATTGTCGGCCAGCGTCTCAAGGACATCGCGGCGGAGCTGGGCAGCCGCCAGGGCGCCCTCGTCATCACGGGCACGGACCTCGCCCCGCCCGCAGACGTACGGCGGCTGATGGCGACGATGCAGCTCCCGGCGCCGTCGCGTGATGAGCTGCGGCGCCTCATGGATCACATCGTCCGGGACGTGGGACGCAGCAGACGCGTCGAAGTGCGCCTGTCACCGTCCGACGAGGCCAGGCTCCTCGACGCCATGCGCGGGCTCACGCTCCTCGAGGCGGAGAAGGTGCTCACCCGTGCGGTCGTGGAGGATGGCCTTCTCGATGCCGGCGACATCGTCCACGTCATGGCGGCAAAGAAGCAGATCGTCGAGCGCGAAGGCGTGCTCGAGTACTACCCGGCCGAGGAGTCCATGGCGGACGTGGCGGACCTCGCCGGGCTCAAGGACTGGCTCCGGAAGCGGCGGAACATCCTGGCGCAACCGGACCGTGCGGCGGAGTTCGGCCTGACGTTTCCCCGGGGGCTCCTGCTGGTGGGCGTGCCGGGCTGCGGCAAGAGCCTGTGCGCCCGGACCGTGGCTACCGAGTGGGGCCTGCCACTGCTCCGGCTGGACACAGGGAGTCTGTACAACAAGTACGTCGGCGAGACGGAGGGCAACTTCCGGCGGGCCATGCGGACCGCCGAAACGGTGGCGCCCTGCGTGCTCTTCATCGATGAGCTCGAGAAGGCGTTCGCCTCGGGCGGCACCGAGGACGGCGGCCTGTCCATGCGCGTACTCGGTACGTTCCTGACCTGGCTGCAGGAGCGGGACGCCGACGTCTTCGTGCTGGCCACCGCCAACGACGTGTCACGCCTGCCGCCGGAGTTCCTGCGCAAGGGCCGCTTCGACGAGATCTTCTTCGTGGACCTGCCCGACACTGCTACGCGTTCGGAAATCCTGCGCATCCACCTGGGCCGCCGCGGCCAGGACAGTGCAGCGTTCGATCTCGATGTGCTTGCGACGGCGACCCGCGGCTTCAGCGGTGCGGAGATCGAGCAGGTCATCGTGTCGGCGCTGTACACGGCGTTCGCCGAAGGGGGCGCTCTGACCACCCCGCATCTGCTCCGGGAGGCCGCCGGAACGCGCCCCCTGTCCGTCACCATGGCGGAGCGCATCCAGGCGCTGCGGGACTGGGCGAGGGACCGTACCGTCCCGGCAAACTGAAGGGGCACACCGGACCGACGCCGGTGTGCCCCTCGTTCAGCCCCGCGCGTCGCGGACTACCAGCCCGGCGCGATCTGCAGTCCCCAGTGCCAGCCCTTCTCCGGGCGCTGGAATGGGTACGCGTAGTACGCCTCCAGGACGAGATAGCCCAGCACATTCACGCGTGCGGACAGTCCCGTGCTGAACACGGGGACGCGGTCCTCCGTGCGCCGGTCGAAGCGCAGGTCGGGTGCGTCGTCCCCGAACCAGGCCAGGCCCGCATCGAAGAACGGCGAGATCTCCGTGGGCAGGTACGGGAAGTTGATGAGTCCGTACTCCGATACGCCGAAGAGCGGGATGCGGATCTCGAAATTGGCCACGGCCAGACGTGATCCGAAGAGCCGCTCGAGTGCGGGGCAGCCCCCCACCGTAGCCGTGACGCACTCCCGCTGCTCGAACGAGCCCCACGAGTATCCGCGTACCAGCGGCTCGTGGCCCAGGAAGAGGTCGGACATGATGGGCGTGCCGTCTTCCAGGCGGCCGTCGGCGTCCTTGCCATAGCGGCCGTAGTGCAGGCCGCGGAACGCGAAGGTGAACGGCTGCGCCATGACGTAGCGCCGGTAGTCGCCGAGGAGCGTGTGGAACGTCATGGTCCCGAACGTCGGTGACGCCTCGAACCGGAACCGCTGTCCCGCCACCGGCGACGTGAAGCCGAAGAACGAGTTGTCTCCCACGTACGCCGCCGACGCGACGAAGAAGTTCAGCGGATCGAGGGACTCGATCTCGCGCTGGATGATCTCGCCCGTGGGCCGGCCCCCGAAGTATCCGTACTCCAGCACCTCGTCATGGAACGCGTAGCGGGTGAAGCCCGCCTGGCCCTCGACACGCCTCGTCTGGCTGAACGGGTACTGCAGGAGGCCTGCCGCCTGCTGCACGTAGATTCGCTGAAGCCGCTGCTGCAGGTAGCCCGTGCCCGTGAACGGGTCGCCCACGAACTGCTGGTAGCCGCGCAGGTACGGGATGTGGCCCACGACGCCGCCCCAGTTCCACCGGCGCGCCATGTTGACGTACTGCGCCTGGCCGCCAATGTCGCGGAACGAACCGTTGGCCTGCACCACCGCGCCGATCTGGTTGTCGCCCAGCATGTCCGAGAAGAAGAACGACACGCCGCCCGCGACTCCGGCGCCGAACTCGGAAACGCCCACGCCGAAGGAGGGCGGTCCGATGAAGTCCAGGCCGAGGCGGCTCCGGTACGCCCGCGTCGCGAACTGCGTTTCCGCCGGCAGCCCGCGGTCGGGGTCCTGCAGGTACTCGTAGACCAGGCCGGCGCCCTGTGCTTCGGCCGGCGGCAGCACGGCCGCGCTCGCCACGCCGGGTGCAGTCCGCTCCACGGGCTGGCCACGGGCGTTGTCCATTTCCAGCGCGTACACGTTCGTACCCGAGTTCTCGAACACCGAGAACATCATCCGCCCCGTACGGCTCGCGATGGACATGGCGGGGGACAGCTTGGTGATCCCGCTGATGCCCGTGGCGAGATTCGTGACCTGGTAGAGCTGTCCGGTGGCCAGTTCGATGCGGTACAGGTCGCTGAATCCGAGCGGGTCGGCGATGAAGTACAGGTCGTTGCCATCAGGCGAGAACTGCGGGTTGATGTGCTTGCCGTTCGGGAAGAGGTCGAGCATCCGGATGGTGCCCGTCGCCGCGTCCATCAGGCCGATCCGCATCTCGCCGAAGATCAGGCGGTCCATGTCCGACCCGACACGGTCCGACACGAAGGCCAGCGTCCGTCCGTCCGGCGACCACGTCGGGTGCAGGTCGGCGTACCGGTCGTCCGTGAGCTGGCGGACGGTGCCGTCGCCGAGGTCCAGGACGTACAGGTCGCTCAGGCCGCCGGCCATCCCCGAGAAGGCGATGCGGCTGCCGTCAGGCGACCAGGACGGCGACTGCACAGCGCCCACGCCCGTTACGGAGTAGCGCCGTGTCACGCGGCGTGATGCGATGTCCATGATCGAGATCTGGTGGTCGCCGTCGGCGAACACCACGAACGCGAACTGGCTGCCGTCGGGCGACCACGTGCCCGCCGATGCGATGAAGCTCAGGGCATCGAAGTGCTGGTCGCGGTTCGGACTGGTGAGCCGCTGCACGATCTCGCCCGTGACGGCGTCCGCCACGTACAGGTCCACCGTGAAGATGTCGCGCCGGCCGTAGAACGCCACGAAGCGGCCGTCCGGACTCACCGCCGGCGACAGGTTCATCGCGCCCGGCTCCGACTCGTACAGAATCCGTTCGCCGGCGTCCTGCGGCCGCTGACGACCCTCGATGAGCGGGAGATACATAGCCCGCGTCGCCGTGATCCAGTCCTCGGAGAGCTGCTCGTGCGTCACGCCCAGCACGCGCTCGAGCGCCGCCTCGAAGCCCGACCGCGTGGCGAAGCGGTATACCTCCGGTACCGCACGGTCACCCCACCGGCCTGCCACGTACGCCCACAGCGCCTGGCCGTAACGGTACGGGAAGAACCGCGTGTCACGGGTGAGCTGCCGGATCGTCGGGAGCTCGCCCCGCAGGGCGGCGTCACGCATCCACATCGCCGTGTGGGCGTCCTCCCGCCCGAGCGACAGGTACTCCGCCATGCCCTCGATGAGCCAGAGCGGGAGGCGTCCCATGCCCTGGAGGCCGCCGCCTCCCGCCGACTGGGCGAGGTCATACTGGAAGACGTGCACGAGCTCGTGCCCCAGGACGTGATCCGTGTCGCCGTGAACGCCCGTGTACGGCATCACCACACGGTTGCGCAGCGACTCCGTGAACCCGCCCGTGCCCTCCGTCAGCATCCCCCACGTCGTGTTCGTCTGCTGGAAGTCAGGGTGGTCCGCATAGAATATGAGCGGCTTTCGCTCGAACTCATGCTGGAAGGCGCGCGACAGACGCGAGTACCACCGCTCCGCCATGCGGGCGGCGTCCTGCGACATGGTCTCGGTAGCCGGGTAGAAGTGGATCTCGAAGCGCTCTGTGTCCAGGATCCGCCAGTCGAAGGTCTCGTACTGCACCTTCTGGCGGCCGAAGTACTGGCCGGAGGCGGGCATCGCCTCGACGGCCAGCAGGACTGTGAGGAGGATGGCGACGCCGGCGCCTCGTCCCGGTCGGAACGACATTGAACCCCCTGGGGCGTGTAGAAGCGGATAGACTGCACGGCAGAAAGCCGCAATCCTCATACCATATGAGACCCGTGCCGTGTTCCACGGCGGCGCCCGGATGGCCAAAATGCAAAGGGCGCCGTTGCATTTCGCCATTCCCGCGTGTACCTTGAAGCCCTGTAGCCACCCGCTCCTCCCCCGGGCAGGCCGTTTTTCCATCATCCACGAGACGCGATGGAGCGTACTGAACGGATGCTGCGGTGGCTGTACACCGGCCGCCTTGCTGTCGCCACTGCGATATTCATCGCTGCGTTGAGCCGCTGGCTGGGACCCGACGTGGCCCGGCTGGAGACCCTCGTCGCCACAGTCGCGCTGCTCTCGGCCATGGCCGTGACGGCGGCGGGTCTGTGGTGGGTGGAGCTGAGGCGGCGGGAGCCCGGGGTCGGCTTCCTGTATGGCCAGCTCGTCTACGACGTCCTCCTGGTGACGGCGGTCGTGCACGTCACGGGCGGCCCCCTGAGCCCGTACCCTCCCCTCTACATCCTGGTGATAACGGCCGCGGCACTGCTGCTGCCGCTGCCCGGCGGCATGCTCATCGGCGGGCTCGCCTCGCTGGCGTACATCGCCGATGTCGTCTTTCTGCCCATGCACGAGCCCAGCACGCCGGAGTTCCTGCGCGTGGGCATTTTCGTCGGGGTGGCGGTGGCGACGGCGGGGATAGGTGACCGCTGGCGCCGGGCGGGGAAGGCGCTGGGGGCGGTGGAGTCGGAGCTGCGGCAGCTGCGGCTGGATACGGACGAGATGCTCGCCGCCATCGACACGGCATTGCTGACCGTGGATGCGGATGGCGCCCTGGTCCACCTGAATGCGGCGGCGGCCGAGCTGCTGGGGATGGACGCGGGGGAGTGGACGGGGCGGCCGGTGCTGGAGCGCCTCGACGCCATCGCGCCGGGCATGGGCGGGCTCATCGGCCGCACGCTTGTGACCGGCCGTCCGGTTGGCCGGTCCGAGATTCGTCGCGGCGACCGTCCGGACCGTTTCCTCGGCGTTCGCACGACGCTGCTGAACCGTGAGCCGTCGCCGTGGGTGACGGCTGTGTTCCAGGACATCACGGACGTGAAGCAGGTGGAGGTGTTGACGCGGCGGGCGGAGCGGCTGCAGGCGGTGGCGGAGCTCGGTGCGTCCCTCGCCCACGAGATCCGCAATCCACTCGCGTCCATCCGGAGCGCGGTGGAGCAGATGGCGGGAGATCGCCTCACGTCGGACGACCGCGAGATGCTCAGGGGGCTGGTGGTCAAGGAATCGGAGCGCCTTACCCGTCTGCTTTCCGAGTTCATGGAGTTCAGCAGGGTCGAGAACCGGCGCTGGACGGAGGTGGATATCGGCGCCGTCACCATGGACGCCATCGGCCTGGTCACGCGGCATCCCGACCGGGCGGCCGAGACGCGCATCGACTTCTGCAAGCCTGTCACGCCCGTCCTCGTGGACGGCGACCACGACCTGCTCCACCGCGTGGTGTTCAACGTGGTGCTCAACGCCGTGCAGCACACGGGCGACAATGGCGTCGTGACGGTGGAGGTGGACCGACCCAACGGCGACCTGCCCAAGAGCGTGCGGGTGCAGGACCCCGTGCGGATCACCGTGCGGGATACGGGTCCCGGCTTCCGGGACGAGGACATCCCGCGACTGTTCGACCCCTTCTTCACCACGCGCAACGGCGGTACCGGCCTCGGCCTGAGCACGGTCCACCGTGCGGTAGAGGCCCATCACGGCGCCATCCTCGTGGATGGCGGCCATGGCAGCGGCGCGTGCTTCACCATCTACCTGCCGGCCCGTGCCGGCGCGGAGGACGGCAATGGCCGATAGGCGGAATGATGCGGGCGGCGGCGGCGCGCGCATCCTGATCATCGACGATGAGCGCTCGATCCTCGACGCGGTGCAGATCCTGCTCCGGGGCGAGGGCTTCGACGTGATGACGGTGCAGAGTCCGAAGGAGGCGCTGGAGCGCCTCAGCGAGTTCTCGCCCGATGTCGTGCTCTCGGACATCCGCATGCCCGGCGTCAGCGGTATCGACGTCCTCGCCGCCGTCCGGGCGTACGACGTGGAGGTGCCGGTCATCCTCATGACGGCACAGGCTTCCCTGCAGAGCGCCATGCAGGCGGTCAACCAGGGCGCGTTCTACTACCTGCAGAAGCCGTTCAGCAATGCGGAGCTGGTGGCGCTGTGCTGCAGGGCCGTGGAGAAGCGCTCGCTCTCCCGCGAGAACCGCGCACTGAAGAAGGAGATCCGCCGGCGGGGCGGCAACGGCGCCGGCCGCCCGGTGGGCCGCCACCGCCGCTTCACCGAGATCCTGAAGCTGGCGGAGACGGTGGCGCCAACGGACTCGACGGTCCTCATCACCGGCGAGAGCGGCACCGGCAAGGAGATCCTCGCCCGCTACATCCATGGACTGTCGGAGCGGGAGAACGGCCCGTTCATCTCGGTGAACTGCGGCGCGCTCCCCGAGAACCTGCTGGAGTCCGAGCTGTTCGGTCACGTGAAGGGCAGCTTCACGGGTGCACACCGCGACAAGGAGGGCCTGCTGGCGGCGGCCCGGGGTGGCACGTTCTTCCTGGACGAGGTGGGCGAGATGTCGCCCGCCCTGCAGGTGAAGCTGCTCCGTGCGCTGCAGGAGCGAGAGATCGTGCCCGTCGGCGCTACGCAGCCGGTGGACATCGACGTGCGCGTCATCGCCGCGACGAACCGCGACCTCGAGGAGGAGATCCGCCGCGGCTCGTTCCGGAGCGACCTGTATTACCGCCTCAACGTCATCAGTCTGCACATCCCGCCACTCCGCGACCGGGATGACGACGTGGTTCTTCTAGCCGAGCACTTCCTCCGCCGCGTCGCCGGGAAGACCGGGACGGAACTGCAGCTCGCGCCGGATTCCATAGAGGCGCTGCAGGGCTACGGCTGGCCCGGCAATGTGCGGGAGCTGGAGAACGCCCTCGAGCGGGCGGCGATCCTTAGCCGCAGCGGGACCATCGGCCTGGAAGCGCTGCCTGCGCGGATCGTGACGCCGGCGCCGGCACCCCTCGTCTCCGACCGGTCAGCGGCGAACCCGACGCTCGAGCTGGTGGAGCGGGCCTATATCCAGTGGGTGCTCAGCGCGGAGAACGGCAACAAGGCGCGGGCGGCGGAAGTGCTGGGGATCGACCCGTCCACGCTGTACAGAAAGCTCAGCCGCTACGAGACGACCGAGGTATGATGACGCTCCTGAAGCAGACCATGAAGCTGTCCGTCATCATGCCGGTCTACAACGAGGAAAGAACCGTCGCCGCCGCCATCGACCGTCTGCGCCACGTGCCCGTGGACATCGAGCTGGTGTGCGTGGACGACGGGTCCACGGACGGGACGCGGTCGGTCCTCGAGCAGCTCCGGGACCGGGGCGTCATCGACAACCTCATCGTACAGCCGGAGAACCGGGGGAAGGGCGCGGCCGTGCGCCGGGGGATCCAGGCGGCGACGGGCGACGTGCTGGTCATCCAGGACGCAGACCTCGAGTACGACCCCCGCGACCTGCCCGCGCTGCTGGCGCCCATCGCCGACGGCCGGGCCGACGCAGTCTTCGGCAGCCGCTTCCTCGGCGGGCCGCACCGCGTCCTCTACTTCTGGCATCGCGTGGGGAACGGCTTTCTCACCCTCGTCTCCAACATGTTCACCGACCTGAACGTCACGGACATGGAGACGTGCTACAAGATGGGTCGAACCGACCTCATGCAGAGCCTGCCACTGAAGACGGACCGCTTCGGCATCGAGCCGGAGATCACGGCGCGGCTTGCCCAGTCGCGTGCGCGGATCTGGGAGGTGCCCATCAGCTACGCGGGACGTACGTACGCCGAGGGGAAGAAGATCAACTGGAAGGACGGCGTCGCGGCCTTCTGGCACATCGTCCGGAGCAACCTCTTCGACCGGAAGGCGCCTCTCTATCGTCCGGGCGGCGGCATCGCGACGGCCCGCGAAACCCGGCAGGCGGCGGCACGGGAGTCGGGAGCCCGCAGCGCATCGCGGCAGTGAGGGTCCTCGTCACGGGTGCGGGCGGCATGCTCGCCCGTGCGCTGGTCCGGGAAGCGACCGCCCGGGGTCACGAGGTCGTGGCTCTGTCGCGTGCCGATCTCGACGTCACGGATGAACGTGCCGCCCGCACGGCCGTACTGGACGCGCGACCGGATGCCGTCGTGCAGTGCGCGGCGTACACGCGCGTCGATGATGCCGAGACCGCCGAGACGGCGGCGTTCGCGGTGAACGCCAGCGCGGCGGGCCATGTCGCGGAGGCGTGCAGGGCGGCCGGCGCGCGGCTCGTCTACCCCAGCACCGACTACGTCTTCGACGGCCGTGCTACGACACCGTACGCGCCGGATGCGCAGACGTCGCCAATCAACGCGTACGGCCGGTCCAAGCTGGCCGGCGAGGAGGCGACGCTGCGGGCCGACGCGCTCATCGTGCGGACGAGCTGGCTGTACGGCCCCGGCGGCCGGAACTTCGTCTCCACCATCCTCGCCCGGGCGCGGGCCGGTGCGCCTCTCCGCGTCGTGGACGACCAGCACGGCGCGCCCACGTCCACCCTCTCCCTCGCCGCCATGATCATGGGTCTCCTCGAGCACGACGCGCCGCCGGGCGTGTGGCACGCAACAGACCGCGGCCGGACCACGTGGTACGGTTTCGCAACCGCGGTCCTGGAGCTGGCGGGAATCGACGCGGAGATCGCGTCATGCACCACTGCGGAGTTCCCGACGCCGGCGCGGCGGCCGGCGTGGTCGGTCCTGGACTGCTCGCGCACGTACGCGCTCGTGGGCGACGCGCCGGAGTGGCGGGACGCTCTGGCGACGGTACTGGAGGCGGGGGTGGAGGGATGAAGAACGCGTCGAAGGCGCGGCCGCCTGCCCCGTCAGCCACGACGATGCAGCCGCCCGCGCGGTTGACTCCGGCGTCGGCTCTGCTTGCCACCCTCGGCCTCCTGCTGGTCGTCCTCAGCACGCTGCCCGTGTATCGGCTCCTGGCCACGCCGGAGACGGGCCTGGCCGGCGCGTCCACCGCGACGCAGCTCGACATCTACTGGGACCTCATCCAGGCGGGTCTGCTCCTCCTGCTGCCGGTCTTCCTGATCGGCGCGCGGTTCGTCCCGGCGACGGTGGAAGCGCACCTGACGAGGGCAGGCGACCGCCTCGCCTCGTTCCCATCCGTGCCGTACGCGGCGATGCTCGCGCTCATCGCCGCCGGCCTCGGGACGGCGTTCGTCCTCCTCGTGCTCGAGGGTCTGCCCAACCTCATCGACGCGCATGCGCAGCTCCTCCATGCCCGGTACTGGGCGGAGGGACGTCTGGCGGGGCCGCCGACGGACGGGGGCGGGTTCTGGCTGATCCAGAACTCGCTCTTCACCGAGAACGGCTGGGTGTCACAATACCCGCCCGGCCACGTGGCTGTACTCGCCGTGTTCATTGCCCTGGGCATTCCGTGGGCGTCCGGACCGGTGATGATGGCCGTCACCGTTTTCTTCGGCGCGCTCGCCGTCGAGCGCCTGCTGCCCGGGCGGCGTGCCGTTGCACGGCTTGGCGCGCTGCTGCTGGCCGTGAGCCCGTTCTTCATCGCCATTGGCGCGTCCTACATGAACCACGTCACCACCGCCGCCATGGTGGCGCTGGGCACGTACGCCCTCCTCCGGGCGTGGCACGGGCGTGTCGCGTGGAGCATCCTGGCCGGGGCGGCGTTCGGTCTGTCGCTGACGACACGGCCGCTTTCCACGGTGGCGATGGGCGCTGCGATCTTCCTCCTCGTCCCCTTCACTGCGCCCGCCGTGGGCCGCGCCGCGCGGTTCGCACGGATCACGCTGCTGACCGTCGCCGGGGCCGCGCCGTTCGCCGCACTGCTCATGGCGTACAACCGCCACTTCTTCGGTGGCCCGTTCACCTTCGGGTACGAAGTGGCCCTGGGCCCGCAGATGCGGCTGGGGCTGCACCGCGACCCGTGGGGGAACATGTACGGGCTGCGTGAAGCCATTGGATACACGTCCTCGGACCTCATGGCCCTGGGGCTGAATCTTATGGAGACGCCACTGCCGGCGGTGCTCGTCATCGGCCTCTTCCTCCTGCTGGTGCGGCGCCTGGAGCCCGGTGAGCGGGTGCTGGCCGGCTGGGCCATGGCCCCCGTCGTATCCAACTTCTTCTACTGGCACCACGGCCTGTTCATGGGGCCGCGCATGCTGGCCGAGGCGGCGCCCGCGTGGGTCTTCCTCTTCGTTGTTGCGCTCGCCGGCCTCATCGGCCGCCTGCCGCCTGCACGGGCCGGGGCGCGGCTGCAGCCCCGCACAGGCCTCATAACGATGACGGTCGCCGCCATGGTGTTCGGACTGCTGGTCATGGCACCCCAGCGGGTGAGGAGCTACGGGGGCGAGTGGATGGCGATGATGCGGACGCCGGAGCCGGAGCTCGACGGAGCGGCCCTCGTCTTCGTTCATGATGCATGGACCGCCCGAATCGGGATGACGCTCGCCAGCCACGGGTACAGTCTCGACGTGGTGGAGACGCTGCTTCGCCAGAACCCGACCTGCCGCGTTCAGGAGATGGCCGATGCCGTAGCCCACGGGGACCGGGACCGGGAGACCCGTCTGTACGACACTCTGGACCTCGAGCCGCGCGCGCACGGCTTTCCCGAGGCGGTGACGATATCACCCGGCAACCGGATCCGCGTTTCGTCCGCGGAACCGCTTACTGAGCGATGCGTCGTGGAGGCCCGGGCCGATACCCGCGGCGTGCTGGGACTCGCTCCGTTCCTGTGGCGGGGTGCACTGCCCGGGACGGCACGGTCCGGAATCCTCTACGTCCAGGATCTTGGACCCGACCGGAATCGGACAGCCATGGAGGCGTTTCCCGGGCTTGCTGCATACGTGTACATGATGCCGGACCCGGCGGCGCGCGCACCCGTGCTGCTGCCGTACGACGAAGGCATGAGAGCATTGTGGCAGGGCGGCGATGACACCTCGGGTCCTCCCGCTCCGGCGGGGCGGCGTCCGCCGTTGCAGAACGCCAATCCCTTGCAGAATGCAACGGATCTGACCGCTTCTGAAGGGTCGCCCGGTGGTGGGTGAGAACCTGTAAGTGAAAAACTGGCAATCGCTTGGATGTCCAGGCCCGCATCGGGAATACCCCTTGCCCTAATCCCGGGCCGAGTCGACCTGCCAGGTCACTGACGCAGAACCACACCACAATCCAAGGAGCGACGAATGCGCACACGGAGACAGGGCTTCACGCTGATCGAGCTGCTCATCGTGATCGTGATCATCGGCATTCTGGCCGCGATCGCAATTCCGAAGTTCGGTGCCACGCGTGAGAAGGCCTACTTCAAGGCCATGATGTCCGACCTGCGCAATCTGAGCGCGCAGCAGGAGATTTACTACTCGAACAACCCGCTCTATGAGTACGCCGGCGACGTCACTGAACTCGCGCCGCTGGGCTTCGAGGAGTCGGCGGGTGTCACCATCACGATCGTAGGCGCCGGCCCGGATGGATGGAGCGCGACGGCAGAGCACCAGGCGATCACGGACGGACGGACGTGCGCAGTATTCCACGGTGACGCGGCGTACCTGGAGGCTCCGGCCACGGTGGCGGGCGTCATTGCCTGCAACGAGCTGGCACCGTAACCGTCTGACCTAAGGTAGCAAGCGGCGGTGACGAGGCCGCCGCACCGGCCGCAACGGGCCGCGCAGACCGCGCGGCCCGTTGTGGTTGCAGGTCAAACCCGTCAGCCCCAGATTCCGGCATGGCCTCGAATCCGACGCTTCGGCAGGAGCTGATCGGCGCGTTCGCGATCGTCTTCGCGGGCGCGCTGTTCGTCGCGACGCTGGGTGTCCTCTTCGTTGTCCCCCGCCTGAGCCCGGCGTACGCCGCCATGTACGTGACCACGCTGTTGCTGGCGGTAGTGGCGGTCTTTTCCTGGTTCGGTGCCGTACTCGTG
>DATHVO010000331.1:0-9430 GCA_035461265.1 Longimicrobiales bacterium | reverse complement strand
GACGTCGCGCGACGCCTCCACCGCCACGTCTTCTCCGTCGGCAACACGGTGGACCCGGCGGACAGCTACCGCGCCTTCCGCGGGCGCGACCCGCGCATCGAGGCACTCATGCGCAAGCGCGGCTTCGCCCAGCCGGCCGTGGCCGACGACGACGCGGGTGAGTAGAGAGGGATTGTAGAACAGCCCTACAGCGCAGGGTGGCGCGGGCCGGATGTCCGGCTCGCGCCCACCCTCCGCCGCGGGCCCTCCGCCGGGTGGCCTTGTCCCGAACGGGCCGCCGCGTTATCCGTAGGTATCAGACGTTTCCGGCCCGGTCCCCCGTCACCCCGTCCCATGCGCGCGCTTGCCGTCGTATCTGCATCCGTCGTCGTGGCACTCGCTGCCCCATCCCCGGCGGCGCCCCAGGCTCTGCCCGTGGCGGCGGACTGCCCGGCGCCCGGCCACGGCCAGGCGAACGTGGGTGGCGGCGTGCACGACCTGCTGACCCGCGTGCCGCTGCAGAACGCGACGGTGACGCTGCTGTGGGAGCGGGATGGCCGGCGACATACGGCGACGGCGAAGTCGGACGGAAGCGGCCAGTTCTCTCTCTGCCTCCTCCCGGCCGGCGAACTCATCACCATCCAGGCGGAATTCCAGGGCCGGTCGGGTGCGCCGGAGGGCCGTCGCCTCTCCGCGCGCGGCAGCGAGTACGTGGACCTGCCGGTGCCGGTGGTGCACTCCGCCATCGCCGGCACCGCGGCGGACGCAGGCACGGGCGAGGGCGTGGCGGGCATCGTGGTGCGCCTGGGCGGGACGCGGCTGGAGACCGTAACGAGCCGGGACGGCCACTTCCGCTTCCCCCGCGTGCCGCCGGGGCGGTACGTGCTGGAGCTGAACCACGTGGCGTACGCCGAGCGCCGGGACAGCGTGACGTTGCAGCCCGCCGCGGATGCCGTCGTCGTCGTGACCATGGCGCCCGCCGCCATCGCGCTGGAGCCCATCCGCGTGGAGACCCGGATGCACCGCCTGCAGCAGGCTGGCTTCTACTCCCGCGCCGCCCGGGGCATCGGCCGCTTCGTCATGCCCGACGAGGTGGACCGCCTCAGGCCCACCCTGGTGAGCGACCTCGTCCGCACCATGCCCGAGGTCCGCCTCGCCCTCCGTTCCGGCGACATGGGCTACGACGTCCTCACCCGCGGCTACTGCCAGCCCGGCCTCGTCGTGGACGGCATGCCGGGCATGACCGCCATCGACGAGATCCCGGCCATCTGGGTGCAGGCCCTCGAGGTATACCCGAGCCGCGGCACCGTCCCGCCCCAGTATCGCGTCCACTCAACCCGCTGCGGCGTCATCCTCCTCTGGACGCGCACGTCGCTGCCGGGTCGCGGATAGGACCGCACCGGCGACCTTGATCCTCCCGCGCATTTGCATGGACGGCCCGCCGGTGTAGTTTGCCGCCCGACCGCCCTGCCGCCACCGGGGTGCAGCCTGCGGGGCGAACTTCCCGAGGAGGACCATCATGTCGCTGCTCGTCGCGGCCGTCGTGGCGTACCCGATCATCCTCCTGGGCGTGAGCCTCTGGCGCTCCCGGTCCGTCAAGAGCCACGCCGACTTCATGGTCGCCGGCCGGAACGTGCCGGTGGCGCTCCTCGTGGGGACGCTGGTCTGCACGTGGATCGGGTCCGGCTCGCTCTTCGGCGGCGCCGGCCTCGCCTACCGCGTCGGCATCGCCGAGCTGTGGTTCTCCTTCGGGGCGTGGGTCGGGCTCGTCGTGGCGTATTTCCTGGCCGGCCGCGTCCGCCGCATCGCGCAGTACACCGTGCCCGACCTGCTGGAGCAACGGTACAACGCCACCGCCCGCCTCCTCGGCACGCTGGCCATCATCCTGGCCTACGTCACCATCGCCGCCTACCAGTTCCGCGGCGGCGGCTGGATCCTCTCCATCGTCACCGACGGCGGCATCTCGCCCACCCAGGGCATGCTCATCACCGCCGCCGTCATCGTCACGTTCACCGCGCTGGCGGGCATGGTCTCCATCGTCACGGTGGACCTCTTCAACGGCCTCATCATCACGCTGGCCATTCTCATTGCACTGCCGTACATGGTGTGGTCCGTGGGCGGCGTCGGCGAGGTGATTTCTGCACTGCCCGGCGGCCATACCAGCGTGCTGGGCGGCCACAACGTGCTCTGGGCCATCGGCGTCGCCATGCCGACGTTCCTGCTCATCCTGGGCGAGAGCGGGATGTACCAGAAGTTCTTCTCGGCCCGGAACGAGAGCGCGGCGCGCAAGGCCGTGGTGGGGATGGTCATCGGCGTGATCCTCATCGAGACGACGCTGGCGCTCCTGGCCATCGTCGGCCGGGCCGCCTTCCCGGAGCTCGCGGACCAGACCGCCCTCACGGGACGGGCGGCGTCGGAGACCATCATCCTCTTCATCGCGCGCCACGGCCTCCCCGTAATCCTCGGCGCCGTGCTCCTGGCCGCCGCCGTCGCCATCGTCCTTTCCACGGGGAACACGTTCCTCCTCGTGCCGTCCACCAACGTGAGCCGCGACATCTACGAGCGGTTCATATCGCCCGACGCGTCGGAGCAGAAGAAGCTCGCCGTGCAGCGCGCCTTCGTCGTCCTGTTCGGCGCCATGGGCCTGGTGCTCCTCACGCAGTTCGAGACGGTGCTGGCCATGGCCCTCTACGCCTACTCCCTCGTGGGCGCGAGCCTCACCCCCGCCCTCCTTGCCGCTTTCCTCTGGAAGCGCGTCACGCCGGCCGGCGGTGTCGCCTGCATCGCCGGCGGACTCGGCAGCATCGTGGGCATCGGCGTGCTCGACCGCCTCGGGATGAACTTCGCCGTGACCTTCAGCAACCAGACCTTCGACTTCGCCAGCTACGAGTACATCGTCATCCCCGGCGTGCTGACATCAGTCACACTCATGGTGGTGGTGAGCCTGCTCACGCCGCCGTCGCCGCCGGAGAAGTGGGCGCCGTTCTTTTCGAAGGAGGGGGAGGCGGCGCTTTAGGCGCCTTCGGCGCCAGGCGCGTTAGGCGCTGCAGGCGAGGGGCGGCGAGCCTCGACCGCCCCCCGCAAATGCACCATACTCTGTTCGATCGTACCTATAAGGGTGGAACTGGACCGTAAAAGGGGCGCCTCAACCGCTGGCTGACCGTGCTCGTCGATACTGGATTCGCCGGTGGGGACCACCGGCGTGCAGCCGCCCCATCGTCTGAGAATCCTTCGCGCAGCCGCACTCCCCGGGGCGCGGACCCGCCGCCCGCGCCCCGGCCCCCCTCGTCAGTCCTGCGTTGCCGGCGAGACCGGGCCTATCCAGCGGTCGAGCCAGTCCAGCATCGTGTCCCACCACACCAGCGCGTTCTTCGGCTGCAGCACCCAGTGGCCCTCGTCGGGGAAGTAGAGCAGACGTGCGGGTATGCCCTGGCGGCGCAGCGCAGTGAAGACCTGCAGCCCCTGCTCCAGCGGCACGCGGTAGTCGAGGCCGCCGTGGATGACGAGCATGGGCGTCCGGAAGCTCGCCACGTGCTCCGACGGGTTGAAGCGTACGTAGCCCTCCGGGTTCGTCCACGGCGTGCCCTGGAACTCCCACTCGGGGAACCACAGCTCCTCCGTGGAGCCGTACATGCTCCGCAGGTCGTAGACGCCGTCGTGGTTGATGAGAGCCCGGAACCGGTCCGTGTTCGCCAGGAACCAGTTCATCATGTAGCCGCCGTACGACGCGCCGGCGGCCGCCACGCGGTCCGCGTCCAGGAACGGATACGTCGCCAGCACGTGGTCGAGGCCGAGCATCAGGTCCTCGTAGACCCGGCCGCCCCAGTCGCCGCTGATCTCGTCGGTGAACTGCTGGCCGTAGCCCGTGCTGCCCCGGGGGTTCACCAGCACGGCGACGTAGCCCGGCGCGGCGAACATGTTGCCGTTCCACCGGTAGTGGAAGTGGTCGCTCCACGCGCCCTGCGGGCCGCCGTGGACGAGGTAGACCACGGGGTACTTCCGTGCAGGGTCGAAGTCCGGCGGCCGGATGAGGAAGCCCTGCACGCGTGTTCCGCCGGCGCCCTCGAACCAGAACGGCTCCGCCGGCTGCAGCGCGATCTGCGAGAGCAGCCCATCGTTCGTACGTGTGAGCTGACGCACGTCCCGCCCGTTCGTGTCCAGCACGAACAGCTCGTTGGGCAGCGTGGACGACTGCCGGCCCACCACCAGGGACCCGCCGGGCGTCACGGCCAGGCTCGCGATGAAGGCGCCCTGGGTCACCTGCACCGGCGCGCCGCCGCTCACCGCCACGCGGTACACGCTGCGGTGGATCTCGTCCTGCGCCAGGAAGTACAGGGTGCGCGAGTCGGCCGTCCACACGAACATGTCCACGGAACGGTCCAGCGATGCCGTCAGGGAGCGGCGCTCGCCGGTCCCGCGGTCGTAGAGGATGATCTGCTGGCGGTCCGCCTCGAAGCCCGCCCGCTCCATGGCCAGGTACGCGATCCAGCGGCCGTCGGGGCTGTACTGCGGCGAGACGTCGTTCGCCGGGTTGTCCGTCATGCGACGCGGCTCGCCGCCGGCCACGTCCACCAGCCAGATGTCGTTGCCCGTGCCCACCGCCGTCGGCACGTCCATGTTGCGGACGAAGGCCAGCTCCCGGCCGTCCGGGCTCAGGTCGTAGTCCTGGAACCCGCCCAGCGCGATGGGCGGTGTGTCGTACGGTCCCGGCGTCAGGTCCCGGGCGTCGCCCGTCACGGCATCGACCAGGAAGACATGGCTCCGCCTGCCGTCCGCCCACTCGTCCCAGTGACGGTACATGAGCTCGTCGTAGATCATGGCGGACGAGCCCGTCTCCGACAGCCGCCGCATGCGCGCCGCAAGCGAATCGCCCTCCGGCCAGACCTGCCGCGTCACCAGGAGGTGCCCGCCGTCACGGGACCAGACGGGACCGCCCACGCCGCCCTCCAGCCGCGTCAGCTGCCTCGCCTCGCCCCCCTCCAGCGGCAGCAGCCAGACCTGCGCGCCGTCGCCGCCACGGGACGAAATGAACGCCAGCGTCCGGCCGTCCGGCGACCACACCGGCGAGCTGCTCGACGCGTTCGGCGACGACGTGAGCTGCCGCGCAGGGCCGCCCGCCACCGGGACCAGCCAGATGTCCGTCCGGCCGCGGTTCGCGTCCACGTCGTATCGCGTCACCGTGTAGGCAGCCAGCGCGCCGTCCGGGCTCACCGCCGGCGAACCCACCCGACCCATCGCCCACAGGTCCCGGGCCGTCATGGGACGCTGGGCCACCGGCGCGCCCTCCGGACGCATTACCGGCTGGGCATGGACGGGCGCGACCACCAGCGCCAGGACCAGCGCCACCACGAAGCGCGCCGCCGCGCTCGATCTCATCATCATGATGCACCCCTGCAGACCGGTCGTGCGGGACGCCTGCGCCCCGCGCCATGCCGCCGTCGCGGCGACTCCGGAAGCTGCACGGCCGACCCCCCGCCCGGCAATACGCGTCCCTGCGCGCTCCCGCCACTCGCGGTGACCACCGATAGGTCGTTGGTAAATAAGCGTTTGACACGGATTTGACACCGATGTTGCACTTTCCGCGCTTGCGGGCGCACAGGCGCGGGCCGCGGCTTTGACGCCGGCGCTTTGACGCCGGCAGGGTACGAGACATGCGCCGGGGCCGCGGTGGTGGCGCGGGAACGGCGCGGCGCGCTGGCCGCGCGGACTGTCACACCGGGGCGGTATATCGGGGTGGCGCGCGCCGTTACGGGCCGAGTCAGGTTGGGCGCGATTGCGTAGACTGATGAAGGTAGGCGCATGGAGCAGTATCGGGTCGAGGTTCTCGGGCCGCACGGGGTACGGGGTGGCAGTGGGGAGGAGGTGGTATTCCCGTCGGGCAAGCCGTTCGCGGTGCTGGCTCATCTGGCGGGTACGGGTGAGCCGGCGTCGAGGGACCGCCTGGGCCAGCTCTTCTGGCCGGGCTCGGAGCGGCGGCGGCAGCTGCAGTCGGTCCGGCAGGCGCTTTGGGTCATCCGCCGGCACCTGGGCGAGGGCGTGCTGGTGGGGGACGACCCGGTAGGGCTGGACCCGGCGCTGGTGTCGTGCGATGTGCGGGACCTGGTCATGGCGCTGGATGCCGGCGATGCGGCCCGTGCGGCGGCGCTGTGGCGGGGCGCCCCGCTGGCGGACCTCGACATCCCGGACGCGGCGCCGTTCCGGGCGTGGGTGGACGACCAGACGGTCCGGCTGCAGCGTCGGCTGGTGGCGTTGGTGTCCGGGGCTGGTCGCGCCGCGGCCGACGCGGGCGAGTGGGACGCGGCCCTGGAGTGGCTGGACCATGCCGTCCGGGTCGAGCCGTATGCGCTGGGGCACCGCATGGCGAGGGTGGACCTGCTGGTGCGGGCCGGCCGGACGGCGGAGGCGAAGCGGGCGCTGGCGGAAGCGCGTCGCCGGTTCGGCGATCCCGAGTACGCCCCGGAGCTTGACCGGCGGCAGGCGGCGCTGGCCGAGTCGGTCACTGCTTCGGGCGCCGCGTCGCCCGACGACGGGCCCCGGGCGGGTTTCGTGGGCCGGTCCGTGGAGCTGGGCCGCCTGAACGCGGCCTGGGTGGCGGCGCGGCGGGGCGACACGCGGCGGGCGCTCATCCGGGGCTCTGCCGGTACGGGTCGCACGCGGCTTGCCCGGGAGTGGGCCGTTCGGGTGGAGCGGGAGGGCGGGGCGGTGGCGTGGGTGGACGTCTCGCCGACGGACCAGGCGATGGCGTGGGCGTCGGTGGCCACGCTGGTCCGCCGGCTCCTGGCCATGCCCGGCGCCGCCGGCGTCTCCGACGCATCGGACGCCATGCTCCGGCGCCTCCTGCCGAGCCTGGCCCGCCCCGGCGCCCCTTCCGATTCTCCCACCCTCCCGGGCGGTGCTCCACTCGCCGACGCCGTGGCGGACCTCGTCGGGGCCATCGCTTTCGAGGCGCCGCTGCTCATCGTCCTGGACGACGCCCAGTGGCTGGACCCCCGCAGCTGGACCCTCCTCGGCCGGGTCATGGAGCAGCTCGAGGCCGACCCCGTCCTCTTCGTCCTGACGCTCTGCGATGACGACATGGAGCGGACGGCGCGGCGGGCCGTCCGCTGGCTGGCCGCCTCACCCCGTTCCGAGACGGTGGCGACGGCATGCCTGTCCGTCGAGGACACCGCTGAGTGGATCGCGTCCGCCGTGGACCTGCCGGCGGAGGACGCCGGCGCCGTCGCGGCAGACCTCTGGGTTCTCACCGGCGGCTGCCCCGTCCTGCTGGCCCGCTCGCTGGAGGAGCTGGCCGGGTCGGGCGCCGTCGTGCGCGACGGCGGCGGGTGGCGCCTCACCCGGCACGCGCCCGTGACGGACCTCCTCGGCGATGGCGGGCGGGGCCTCCTCCGCAGGCGCATCCTCGCGCTGAAGCCGGACGTCCAGGCGCTGCTGCCGTCCCTCGCCGACGCGCGGTCGCCACTGACGCGCCAGGAGCTCGGGACGGCCACGGGCATCGGCGGTGCGCGGCTCACCCGGGCGGTGGAGGACGGCGTGCGGCGCCGGGTACTGTCCCGCAGCGGCGACGGCTGGGTCATCGCGTCGGATCCGCTGGCGGCCGCCGTGCTGGAGTTGAAGGTCGGACCGCGGCCCGCCAGAAAGACGGCCTGGCGGGTCGCTGCCGTCGCCGCTGCCGCCGTGCTCGTCATCGCCGTCGTCGTTGGCCTCCTCAGAACCGGCGGAGCCGACCCATACGGTCGGGGCGTCATCGTCCTGGTCTCGGCGGACACGGTCACCGAGTTGCGGTCGCCTTCACGGGCCGGCGGTCGGTGGACCGTCCGCACCCGGCCGGGCGCAGCGCCGGCGGGGCAGGGCCGGCTTCTGGCTCCCATCCGCACCACGGACGAGGCCTTCGTCTGGTACGCCCACGTGGACGCGCCCGGCGCCCGCTTCCCGGTGGAGGTGGGCCCGGACAGCGTGCGCGAGGTGGCGCGCCAGCCCGGCCGGCACATCGTCATGGGCGACCTGTCCCCGGACGGGAGGCGGGTCGTCTACGTGGCGACGCGGACCGGCGGCGCCGGCGGCACCGGCGGTGCGGAGGTCCGCGTGGCGCCGCGGCGAGGCGGAACGGCCCGGACGGTCCTCGCCTCGGCCGCCGTGCCATCCCGTCCCCTCTGGTCCCGGGACGGCCTCCTCCTGGCCGTGCCCGTCTGGAACTCGGCGGACTCCCTCCACGTCGTGACGCCGGCGGGCCGCGTGCGAAGCAGCCTCGCGTTCGACTGGCTTGGCGCCGTGGGCTGGTGCCCCGGTGGGCGCCTGTTGGTCATCGCCCGGGTCGCCGGCGTCGCCGGCCTCCATGTCGTGGAACCGGGCGGGCGACACCCGCGCCTCGTCACCGAGGGCGTCCTGCCGGACAGCTGGGTGGCGTGCTCGCCCGACGGCGGTTCAGCCCTGGTGCTGGGCGTTCGCGACTCGGTGCAGGCCGCCCTCATCGTGGACCTGGAGACCGGCGACGTGCGGCCGCTGCCGCACCCGGTGGGCCGGGCGACGCAGGTGGCGTGGCTCCCGGACCGGATGCCGCCGGTCCCCGTCCGCCTCGAGGTCGAGACCACCCGGGATGGTTTGCCTGTGGGAGGCGAGGCCCGGCTGACGGCGGTGGTCGTGCAGAGCGACGGCAGCCGGCGCAGCGTGGAAGCCGAGTTCGCCAGCAGCGACCCGGCGACGGCCGCCGTGGCGGCGGACGGCACCATCACCGGGGGGCGGCCCGGACGCGCGGTCCTCGTCGCCGCGTATGCCGATGCCCTCCGGGACTCCGTCGAGGTGGTGGTGGAGCACAGCCCGACGCCCGTGCTCTGGCTGTCCGAGGACTTCGGCGATGCGGACCTGGCGGGGCGGTGGCAGCTGTACGGGCGGGCGGGCCCGGCGGAGGCCTCCGGCGGACCGGCACTCGCCCTGGCGGACGGCGGCGGCGTGCTGCTCCAGCCGTACGTGTCCACGAGCGGCCTCACCGCGGAGCTGGTGTACCGCCTGCCGGACGATGCCGGCGAGGGGATGCACATCCGGTTCGGCCTGTGCGGCTCGGCCAGGACGCTGTCCGAGGCGGAAGCCCGTGCGGCGGCCCCGGGCCAGGCGTGGGACCGGCAAGTCGCCCTCGCCTGGCCGGCGGACGACCGGGGCGGGTCCCGTCACGACGAGGCACTGGCGCTATTCGGCGCCGACCGCGCGTGGATCGACGTCGGCGATGCGCTGGTCCCGGGCCGATGGCTCCACTTCGCCGTCCAGATCCACCCCGACGGCCACAAGTCCCTGGTCATGGACCGCCGGCGGGTAGCGACGTCCCGGCTCCGGGAGCCGGAGCACGTGGCCACGGAATGGCGGGTCTGTCTGCAGGGCGACGGCGACAGCTCGCCGATCCACGTCCGGAGCCTGCGGGTCTGGAAGGGGCTGCTGTACTGAGGGGTCAGCGCGGGGGGGA
>DATHVO010000330.1:0-22839 GCA_035461265.1 Longimicrobiales bacterium | reverse complement strand
GACCCCGGCGCGCCCGCCCGGCAGCGCGCCGGCTGACCGCGGCCAGGCGGGGCCGCTAACTCGCCGCCGCCGGCCGGCTGCCCGTCCGCCGTCTACTCCTCCGTGCCCCCGGTGTCGGGCGGCGTGCTCCTCGTCCCCTCCGTGGGCCCCACGGGTTCCCCCATCGCGATCCGGTAGCGGGTGAAGAGCTGGGCCAGCAGAGCACCCGACTGGGCATCGTAGCGGGACAGCGCGGTGATCATGGCGTCGCGCTGCTGCAGGATATCGGCGAACGCCTGCCCGCGGTCCGGCGCGGCTGCACCGATCTCTGTCTGGAGTCCGCTGAAGAAGTCGCTGGCGAGCTGCCGGCTGATCTCGTAGCTGCCGCGCTGCGCCTCGATGGTGGCGGCGCCGAGGGTGGCCTCGAGGCGCTGGAAGGTGAGGGAATCCGTGGTGGCAGCCAGGCGGTCGGCATGGCTGCGGACTGCGGCGTACTGCCAGAGGGCTCCGATGGCGAAGGCGAGGATGGCGGCCGCCGCCGCGATGAGGATGGTGCGCTGCTGGTCGCTCATGATTCCCTCGGGTCGGGGGATGTGTTCCACGCGTCGTTCCGATTCATCGTGCGTCGAGGTGCCGGGCGAGGGCGAGCACCACGTCGTCGATGGCCGTCCGCACCACGGCGGCCGGGAGGCCGGAGCCGTTGCTCAGGATGCTGAAAATGTACTCCCTGCCGTCGGCTCCGGTGAAGTATCCGCTCAGGGAGTTCACGTTGCTGATCGTGCCCGTCTTGGCGGCGACCCTGCCTTCCAGCGGCCGGAGGCGGTTGGCCAGTGTGGAGCCGGACAGGCCCGGCCTGGGCAGACCGTCCCGGTACACGGCTCCCCACGGTTGCGTGCGCGCGTGGGCGAGCAGCGCCACCGTGGCCGCCGGCGTGAGCAGGTTCTGGGCGGACATGCCGGATGCATCCCGGAGGACCAGCGCCCCGCTGTCCACCCCGACCGCCTCGTACAGATAGGTCCTCTGGACCGCCTGTCCCCCCCGCCAGCTCCCTTCCTCGCCGACCTCGGCGCCCAGCGTCTTCACGACCTGCTCGGCGATCCAGTTCTGGCTGGGGCGCAAGATCGCCGCCACGATCTCGCTCATGGGTGGCGACACCAGGACGCCCGCCTCGACGGTTCCCGCGCGCACGCCGGCCGCCGCCGCCGAGTCCCGCACGACCCGGACGTCGCCGACGGCGATGCCCCGCCGCCGGAGGGCATCGGCGAGGGCCATGGCGGCCGACTCCGCCGGACGGGTGACGGCGAGGGTGAGGGTGTCCGACACGCCGAGGCCCACGCGGCCTCCCAGGTAGATGGTGTCCCGGCGCCCCGTGAAGTCCACGCGCACGCTCGCCCGCGCGCCCGCCGTGTCCGTGGTAACGTCGGCGCGGACGGGCTGGTGCAGCGGCGGCACCGCCGCGGCGAATCCAGCCGCGCCAACGGCCGGGCCCGACGTGACGGCCAGCCGGAAGGTGCCTTCCGACGCCGCGAATGCGTCCACCGGCGGCGCGAACACGCCGGGCAGGTCGTCCACCTCCCACGTGGGGTGGACCCGCTCGTCCCTGAAGCGGGACACGTCCACCACCAGCTCGCCCACCTCCCGCACGCCGGACTCCGCCACCCGCGCTGCCATGCTGTCGAAGGGCGCCGCGCGGTCCGGATAGAAGCGAGGCGACCACGTGGGATCGCCCACGCCGGCGGCCACCAGCGTCGCCGCCCGCCCGTCCACCAGGCCGGACGTGCGGAACTCCGTGCGGTAGCGGTAGTCCGGCCCCAGGCGCGCCAGCGCCACCGCCCCCACCACCAGCTTCATGTTCGACGCCGGGATGTAGTGGCGCTCGGCGTTCCTGGCGTACAGCACGGTCCCCGTCGCCGCGTCCATGACCAGTATGCCCCATGTGGTGCGGTGGAGCGGCGGCGCGTCTATGATGGAGTCGATGCTCGCGGCCATCGCCGCCACGATGGACGGCGGGCCGGGCGGCGCGGGGGCCGCGGTGGCGCACGCCCCCGCGAACAGCGCGGGCAGAAGGAGTGCGGGTGTGGTGCGCCGGCGCACCGGCTGTGCGTCCCTCATTCGACCCTCTCTCGGCCTGCGTCCGTTGTTTCGACCGGGGCCGCCGTGATCCCGTGCGGCCCGGCAATATGGCCACGGCACCTGCACACCGGAAGGCAGGACATGGACGATATCGCGCTTCGCTCGGACGCCCTCGACATGGACCCCGACGAGTTCCGCCGTCAGGGCCATGCCGCCATCGACCGCATCGCCGATTTCATCGCATCGCCCGACCGCTGGCCCGTCTTCCCCGGCATCAGCCCCGGCGACCTCCGCGCTCGCCTCCCCGCGCACGCACCCGATGCCGGCGAGGCCATGGACCGCATCCTCACCGACTTCGACGACCTCATCATGCCCGCCACCACGCACTGGAACCACCCCGGCTTCATGGCCTACTTCGGCATCAGTGCGTCCGGGCCCGGAATCCTCGGCGAACTCCTCGCCGCCGGCCTCAACGTAAACGCCATGCTGTGGCGTACGGGGCCCGCCGCCACCGAACTCGAGGAGACCGTCCTTGCCTGGCTCGCCCGGCTCATGGGCCTGCCCGACGGCCTGGATGGAACCATCAACGACACTGCCTCCAGCAGCACCCTCTACGCTCTCGCGGCCGCACGTGAGTCACTGTCGGACCTGAAGATACGAGAGCTGGGCCTGGCGGGCCGCACGGATCTGCCCGCCCTCCGGTTCTACTGCTCCGGAGAGGCCCACTCCAGCGTGGACAAGGCTGTACTCACGCTGGGACTCGGACTCGCCGGCCTGAGACGTATCCCGACGGACGACAGGCAGCGCATGGACCCCGCCGCCCTGGCCGCGGCCGTCTCGGAGGACCGCCGCGCCGGCATCCGTCCGGTGGGTGTCGTCGCCACGGTGGGCACGACATCCACCACCGCCGTGGACCCCGTGGCCGCCATCGCCGACATCTGCGAGGCCGAGGGCATGTGGCTGCACGTGGATGCCGCGTACGGCGGCGCCGCGGCCCTCCTCCCGGAGCTGCGGTGGATCATGGACGGCTGCGAGCGGGCCGACTCCCTGGTGGTGAATCCGCACAAGTGGATGTTCGTCCCCATCGACTGCTCGGTTCTCTACACCCGCAGGCCGGACATGCTGAAGCGCGCCTTCAGCCTGGTCCCGGAGTACCTCACCACGACGGCGCCGGCGGACGTCCGCAACCTCATGGACTACGGCGTGTCCCTGGGCCGTCGCTTCCGCGCCCTCAAGCTGTGGTTCGTCCTGCGCCACTTCGGCGCCGACGGGATGCGCCGGCGCCTGCGCCGTCACATCGCGCTGGCACGTTCCTTTGCAGAGTGGGTGGACGCACACCCGCGCTTCGAGCGGATGGCAGACCGCCATTTCTCGGTGGTCGCGTTCCGGTTCCGTCCCGCCGGCGAGACGCGGGAGGACGTGTTGGAACGCATCAATATGCAGGTCCTGGAAAGAGTTAACGAATCAGGGGAGGTGTTCCTGTCCCACACGAAGATCGACGGGCGGTACGCCCTGCGCCTCGCCATTGGCAACATCCGGACGTCGTCGGTACACGTCGAACGGGCGTGGCAACTTGCAAGGGAGGCGGCAGAATGCGTTACGCCCCAGGCGTGACGGCGGGACGGGCGGGCGGATGCCAGGTCTGACGGTCCGGGCGTCGCGCCACCGGCGCCACGCGTTACCGCCTGCCGTGGGGGCCCAGCGTGCTGCGGCGGGGGAGCCGGGGCTGGCGGCGGTACTGCTGGACCGTGGTGTCCGGGTTCCGCTGCTGGTGGCGCTCTGGGCGGTGGCGGCGGCGACGGTGGTGGCGTATGCCGTGCCGGCAGAGGCGCGCCTCGGACCGACGCTGGCGTCGGGGATCATGGTGCTTGCGCCGCTGCTGGCGGCTGGCACGTCGCTGCTTGCGCGGCAGGCTGCGCCGCGGCGGATGGGGTGGCCGTGGGTGTTCTTTGCGGGCGCCGCCGTCGCGGGCCTGGCGGGTCAGCTTCACTGGCATGCCACCTCGGCCGCTGACACCGGGAACGCCCACGCCCTGATCCACGCCTTCGGCATGGGCCTGCTGGCACTCGGCCTCGGCTGGATGCTCCACCAGCGTGATCGGCAGCCGCGCAACGAGATTGCACTGGATTCGACGCTCCTCTTCATGGCTGCGGCGGCGATCACGCTACGGTGGTCGCCGGCGGCCCGGTCCATCGTCGCGGACCCCGCGGCCTATACGTTGGCGGAGCGTCTGGGCACGCTGGGCGCGCCCATTGCCGCCGGCTGCGCGATTCTCCTGTCGTTCACGCTCGTCCTGGTGCGCGGTAGCCGCCGCTGGCGCGCCACCAGCACGGCCCTGGCCCTCGCCGGCGTCTGCTTCGGCATCGCCGTCGCGCCACTGGCCCTCGGCCTCGGCGTCTGCTGCGCGCCGGACCATGCGGCGGGCATCGCCTTCGTGGCGGGCTGGGTGTGCCTCGGTTTCGCCGGCCTCCATGCCGCGCACGGAGGCGAGGGCACGGTGGCGAGCCGGTGGACGGAGGGCCCCGACCGGCTCCGCATGCTGGTGGCGCCCGCTGTCGCCACGGTGATCGCGATCATCGTCATCGACTCGGCGTGGTCCGGGTCGCTCCAGCGCCTCACCGCCGGGGCGGTGGGCACGCTGGGCCTGCTGCTGGCGGTGCGGGTGCATCAGCTCCTGGTGGCAACGCGAAGCCAGACGGCGGAGAGACAGCAGCTCGCCCAGAGCCAGGCCCTCGTCGAGGTGAGCCAGGCCCTGTCGGGGACCAACCGCCTGGAGGAGACGCTTGCGCTGGTGACGCACTGGGCGGTGGACCTGCTGGATGCCCAGGCCGCCGCCATCGAGCTCCTCACGCCCGACGGCCGCTCCCTCGAGCTACGGGCCGCCTGCGGCCTGCCGGCCAGCGCGCTCTACATGAGCTTCCCCGTGGAGGGCAGCTTCACCGGCTGGGTCGTCACGCACCAGAAGGCACGGGCAGTCGTGGACGCCAGACTCGACCCCCTCATCCACTCGGCGAGCCGGGACCTGCTCGGCGATGCACCACTCGCTGCCGCGCCGCTGCAGTGCCGCGGCATCGCCCTCGGCGCCCTGGCGTGCATCGGCCGCCACCCCTTCCGGCAGGAGGACATCCAGCTCCTCGGCGCGCTGGCTGACCAGGCGGCCGTCGCCATAGAGAACGCGCGCCTCTTCCTGCAGGTGCACCGGCTCTCCCTCACCGACCCCCTCACCGGCCTGGCCAACCGCCGCCAGCTCGAACGCGACATCGCCCGGGAGTTCGCAGCCGCCCGCCGCGGACGCGACCTCGCCGTCGTCATGTTCGACCTGGATGGCTTCAAGGACTACAACGACCGGCACGGACACCTGGCCGGCGACGACGTACTCCGGGCCTTCGCCGCCGCCCTCACCGCCGAGACCCGCGCCATGAACCTCGCCGCGCGCTACGGCGGCGACGAGTTCATTGTCCTCCTCGCCGATTCCGATCTGGGCGGCGCCGCCACCTTCATCCACCGCGTACGGGATCGCTTCACCGCGGCAAGCGGGCACGCCGGAGCAACCGGGCTCACCGTATCGGCCGGGGTCGCGGTCTTCGACCCCCGCATGCAGCGCCCCGAGGAGCTCATCGACGCCGCCGACCGCGAGCTCTACAGGGCCAAGGACCGCAGCGAGCGCTACCGGCTCTGAGACGGGACCGACACGTCGCGTCTCCGATCATCGTACCTGTTGCCGGACCAGCAGATAGCTCGATCCGTCAGCGCCCTCCCGCAGCAGCTCCACCGCCTCGTAGCCCCGGGCGAAATAGGCTTCGAACGCCGTCCGCGTCGCCGCGCGCCACTGCACTGCAGCATCCGGGTCGGCGGCCTTCAACGCCTGGATGTCGGCAGGTATGCGCAGGCGGAGCCGCGGCGCACCCAGGTCCAGATCCGCCGCCGCGCCGTCCGGGTTGATGACGGGCGCATCACCGGCGTCCACGACCGGCACCGCGCCCCCCTCCATACGGTTCCGTACGCGGTCCGAGGCCAGGTGCCAGCGGACGATGACGCGGTCGGTGCCCAGGGAGTGGAGGGGCGACGTGGAGGGGCCGTAGCAGTCGCGCCGGTACTCCCGCGTGGTGGCGCCGAGGCGGGAGAGGTTGAGCCAGGCGTTGCGTGACTCGAGGGGATCGAATGTCCAGACGACGTCGTCCACGCCGCGCCGGAGGAGCGTGTCACGCTGGTGGCGCTTGAGCATCAGCCCCAGGCCGCGTCCCCGCAGGTCGCTCCGGACGGCCAGCATGTCCGACCAGTGCGTCGGGCGGCCGTCCCTCCAGCCGGTGATCCCGAAGATGAATCCGGCGAAGTCGCCCCCCTCGTCCAGAGCGGCTGCGACGATGCCGCCTGTGTTGACGGCAACCCAGAGGACGGCGGCAGGCACGAGCTCGTTGAAGCCCTGGCCCCAGATCTCCTGCTGGAAATCCACGCAGCGGCGCAGGTCCTCGAAGCGGGTCAGATCGTGGACGGTGACGTCGCCCACCGGGGTCACAGCCGCTCCAGGACGCGGGCCATGAAGGCGAGGCGGAACGGCAGGTCCGACAACACGATGTGCTCGTGGTCGGCGTGTGCCCCGTCCCCGAGGGGGCCGAGTCCATCGAGGACGGCGGCGCCGGTGGCCGCGGCCAGGCTGCCGTCGCTCCCGCCGCCCGACGCGCCCTCGGAGAGGTGGACGCCGAGTTCGGCGACGAGTCCGCGAACCTGCTCGTAGAGGGCGGCCACGGCGGCGCTGCGGAGGAGGGGCGGACGTGCCTCCGTCAGTCGAACCTCGAGTCCGCCCCTGGGATGGATCGGCTGCAAGCCGGAGAAGGCGGCATGGATGCGCTCACCTTCGCCGTCTCGGGCGAGGCGGACGTCCACGGTGGCCCAGGCCTCCGCTGCGATGACGTTGGACGCCGTACCGCCGCCGATGGTGCCGACGTTGATGGTCGTGCCGCGCTCGGGGGCGGCGAGTTCGAGGATGTCGCGGAGGGCGTGAAGGAGGCCCGTGATGGCGCTGACGGGGTCTGCCGCGTCCACGCCGGCGTGTGCCGCCCGGCCGGTGGTTTCCACCCGGTACGTCGCCACGCCCTTCCGGAACGTCTTCGCGCCGCCGTCGGGGAGGCAGGGCTCGGGCACCAGGACGGCCGCCGCCCGGTGGGCCTCCGTCTCAATGTCCTTCCGGGCCGAATGGGAGCCGATCTCCTCGTCGCACGTCACGAGCAGCCGGACCGGGCGCCGCGGGCGGATGCCCCGCTCCTTCATGAGGGTCAGCGCCTCCACCACGCAGGCAAGGCCCGACTTCATGTCGTAGATCCCCGGCGCGAACGCCCGCCCGTCCTCGATCCGGAACGGCCGCTCCGCCAGGGTCCCCACCGGGTGGACCGTGTCGATGTGGGCCAGGACGAGCACACTCTCCAGTCCCGGCTCGCTGCCGTCGATGTGAGCCAGGAGGTTGCGTCCCAGGCCGGGTGCATCCCGCCGCTCGATCCGCGCACCCGCCGCCGAGAGGTCCGCTTCGATCATCTCCGACAGGGCGATGATGGCGCCCACCGCCCGGCTCGGCGTCTCCACCTCCACGTAACGCCGTGCCGTCGACAGCACCCGTTCCCCGGCCTCCGCCGCCGGCATCCCCAGCTGCGCCTCCACATCCCTCATTCGGCCTCCCTCAGCCGCCGATAGCTTTCGTCCAGGATCTCCAGCGGGTGCACCACCCCCACGTCCATCCCCTCGAGCAGCAGCCCCGCGCCGATCTGCATCATGCATCCGGGGTTGGGCGTGGCCACGGCCGCGGCGCCCGTGCTCCGGATGGCCTCCATCTTGTCCGACAGGATACGGCCGCCCAGGCCGGGGTGGTTGATCCCGTAGAGACCCGCACCACCGCAGCACTCCTCCGCTGCCGGAAGCGGAATCCGCTCCAGGCCCGGGACCGAGTCGAGCAGCCGCAGCGGGGCATCCACGATCCGCTGCCCGTGGTGAAGGTGACAGGGCGCATCGTAGGTGACGCGAACCTCCACTGGCGCACCGCGCCGGACCCCGTGGGCCACCAGGAACTCCGACACGTCCCGGACTCGCCCCGCGAATGCGTGGGCCCGCTCGGCCCACTCGGGATCGTCCCTGAGCTGCTCGCCGTATTCCTTCAGGATGGCCCCGCAGCCCGCCGCGTTCACCACGACGTAGTCCACGCCGGCCGCCTCGAAAGCAGCGATGTTCGCCCGGGCCAGCGCCTTCGCCTCCGACAGGCGGCCGCTGTGGGCGTCCAGCGCGCCACAGCAGCGCTGCCCCGGCACGTCCACCAGGTCGCACCCGTTCACCGCCAGCACCCGCGCAGTCGCGCCGTTCACCCGGTCGAAGAGAGACTGCTGGACGCACCCCAGCAGCAGCGCGATTCTGGGCGGCCGCCCGCCCCCATCCGCAGTTTCCGTAAGCGTACGCTGACGTACGGACGGGACGGATGTGGCCGACGGGTAGGCCGCCATGAGGGCGTGGGGATCGGCCAGCGCGCGCTCCGGAGAAGTGGCCACGTCGGCGGCTGCGGCGGTGACGACGGCGCTGCCGTCGCCGGTCCCGGCCATGGGTGGGGGCGTTGCGCCGGCCGCCGTGGCGCCTGCCGCGGCTGCGGCGGACGGGTGGCGTCGGCCCGCGTTCGAACGGAGGCCGGGCCAGGGGCTGGAGCCCGCGAGCATGGCCAGCCCGAACCGCGGGCCGGCGAGGGCGGCGGGGAGGATGCGGGCGAGGGCACGGGCCAGGCCGGACCCCCGGAGCAATCTCGACGCAGCCGTCACCACGGGCGTGAGGGGACCCGTGTAGGCGGCGATGAGGAGTCTGGCCGTGATGGGCACGCCGGTCGCGGCGGCCATGGTGTCCCGGGCGCGTTCCAGGAGGAACCCGTAGGGAACGCCGGACGGGCACACGGGCTCGCAGGCCCGGCAGCCCAGGCACTGGTCGATGTGGTGGTGGAAGGCGGCGTCCTCCGGGGGCAGTCGCCCCTCGGCCACGGCCCGCATGAGGTCGAGGCGTCCCCTCGGCGAATCCGCCTCGTGGCCCAGACGCCGGTAGGTGGGGCACGCGTTCAGGCAGAATCCGCAGTGTACGCACGCGAGGAGGCCGGCCTCCTCCTGCCGCAGCACATCCGCCGGCCCTCCCGTCAGCTCCATCATGCCGTCACCTCCCGCCAGGGCGATGGCAGGATTCCCGCCGGGTCGAACGCCCGGGCCAGGCCGCGCATGAGCTTCAGCGCACCCGGGTCAGTCGATGCGTCCGGGCGGCGCAGCGACGCCAGGGCCGGCGGCAGCACCGCCCAGCGGAGGCTCCCGCCCCGGGCCAGGTGCACGGCGCCGGCGCCGTCCAGCGCCGAACCCAGGGATCCCGCCTCCGCCAGCGGCGCACCGTCGGAACGCCACAGCCTGACGATGCCGCTGGCGCCGTGGGCCGCGGTCCGCCAGGCGCGGTCGCCGCCGGTGATGGCCGCCGTGGTCTCGAGGGTCGCGGGCAGGCTCGCCGGAAGGTCAGCGACGCGCAGGCAGAGCGAAGCCACCGCCTCCATCTCGCCCAGGGCCGGCCAGAACGCGGCCGCATCGGCGTCGTCCAGCCGCCGGAATCCCGCCACGGACTCCAGTGCCTCCCCGGCCTCCGCAATGGCGGCACCGCTGCCGCGCACCCGCGCCGCCACCACCCAGCCGTCGCGTCCCGCGCCATCCGCCCCCGGCACCACGCCGGGGCCCAGCACCTCCAGTGCGTCGCAGTCCATACGGTTCCGTACTGCCAGGGCCACGGCGGCGGCCGCGGCGGCGTCGCCTGCATCGGCCAGCCAGGTGCCGTCCTCGTCGGGGAGGGCACGGAGGAGGAGGAAGACGGAGGTGACGATGCCGAGGGTACCCCGGCTGCCGGTGACCAGGCGGACGACGTCGTACCCGGCGACGTTCTTGACCACCCGGCCGCCGAAGCGGAGGAGTCGTCCGTCGCCGGTGGCGATCTCGAGGCCGAGGACCATGTCCCGCGGCGTGCCGTGGGCCGCCCGGAGGGGGCCGCTGCCGGCGAGGGCGATGGTTGCGCCGATGGTGGCGCCGGCGGCGGCGGGCGGGTCGAGGGGCAGGGTCTGTCGCTCGGCGCGCAGTCGTGCCTGCAGGTCCCGGAGTGTGACTCCGGCCTGGACGCCGACGACGAGGTCGGCGGGCTCGTATTCCGTCACCGCGTCGAGCCGGCGTGTGGAGAGCACCACGGGCGGCGCGCCGGGGGGGTGCGCCGCGGCGAGCCAGGTACAGCCGCCGGCGGGGGCGACGGGCACGCGTTCGGCTGCGCACAGTGCCAGCGTGGCGGCCACGCCTCCGGCATCCGCGGGGGCCACGACGGCCAGGGGCGGGAGTCCGGCCACGGCCGACTGCGAGAGGGCGGCGGGGTCCGTCGTGACGGCGTCGTCGCCGGCGGTCCGGCGCAGCTGCTCGAGGAAGGCCGCCGTCCCGTTCATGCCGCACCCCTGGCCGCCGGTGGGGCGTCGGGCAGCACCTTGCCGGGGTTGGCCAGTCCCCTGGGGTCGAAGACGCGGCGGACGTCGCGAAGAAGGGCGATCTCCGCGTCGCCGAAGACCATGCCCATATAGGCGCGCTTGTCGATGCCCACGCCGTGCTCCCCGGTGATGGTGCCGCCGGCGGCGACGCAGGCGTGCATCATCTCCCGGGACGCCGACTCGACGCGGGCGACCAGTTCCCGGTCGCGCCGGTCGAAGACGATGGTGGGGTGGAGGTTGCCGTCCCCGGCGTGGAACATGTTGCACATCCGCAGGTCGTAGCGTCCGGCGATGGCGTAGATCTCCCGCAGCACGGCGGGCAGGCGGCTCCGTGGCACCGTGGCATCCTGTACGAGGACGTCGGGAGCCAGGCGGCCCATGGCGCCGAAGGCCTTCTTCCTGGCGTACCAGAGGCGCTGCCGGTCCGCCGCGTCGGCCGCCCGCTGCACGCTCCGGGCGCCGCCCCGGCGGCAAAGCTCGGCGGCGCGCTCGGCATCGGCGCTGACTGCGCCTGTGGGCCCATCGAACTCGATGACCAGCGCCGCCGCGACGTCGGTGGGGAGCCCGGCCGCGTAGGCGCTGGCCTCCACGGCCCGGATCGCCTCGCGGTCCACCATCTCGAGGGCCGCGGGCAGGAGGCCGGCTCCGATGATGGCGCTCACGGCGCCACTGGCCTCGTCCACGTCGTCGAAGAGCGCCGCCAGCGTCTCCACGGACTCGGGGAGCGGCACGAGCCGGACGTCGATCTCCGTGGCGATGCCGAACGTCCCCTCGCTCCCGACGAAGAGGCCCGTCAGGTCCAGCCCGGCGTCCTCGCCGCGGGCGCCACCGAGCCGGACGACCTCGCCGTCCGGGAGCACCACGGTCATCCCGAGGATGTGGTTCGTCGTGACCCCGTACTTCAGGCAGTGGGGGCCGCCAGCGTTCTCCGCGACGTTTCCGCCGATGGTGCACACCGTCTGGGAGCTGGGGTCCGGGGCGTAGTGGAGGCCGTGGGGCGCCGCCGCCGCGCTCAGGTCCAGGTTCACGACCCCGGCCTGGACCCGGGCCCGGCGGTTCGGCGCGTCCAGCTCCAGTATGCGCCGGAGCCGCGCAGCCGAGACCACCACGGCGCGGTCCAGGGCCAGGGCGCCGCCGGACAGGCCCGTGCCGGCGCCCCTGGCGACGAAGGCCAGGCCCGCGTCCGACAGCAGGCGGACCACCGCCGCCGTCTCCGCCGTGTCTCTGGGCAGGAGCACCATCCCGGGGAGGGCGCGGTGCGCCGTGAGGCCGTCGGCCTCGTAGGGCAGGAGGGATCCGGCGTCGGCGATGACGCCATCGGCACCGAGGATCTCCCGGAACCGCGCCACCAGCCCCGCTGGCAGTTCCGGCGCCGACTGTGATTCCCGTATCGCTGCGTCCATCATAAGGTTGTGCCTTCATCCAGGCGACCGGACCGCCGCAGGTGCGACAGGTATGCCTCCACCGCCGCCACCGCGAATGCCCGGAGGCCCGGATCCAGCCCCGGGCCGTAGACGCGATGGGCGATTTCCGCGGCGGACTTCGCCCCGGCCGCGATGGCCTGCAGGACCTCCTCCTGCCGGCGCACCCGGTGCGCCACATACCGGTCCAGGGCTGCCGCAGGATCTGTAAACGCTGGTCCGTGCGCGGGATATATGATTTCCGGTGCGAGATCGCGCAGGCGTTCCAGGGATGCCAGGTATGCACCGACATCCCCCTCCGGCGCCGCGACCGCGGCCGTATCGAGGCCACCCATCATGAGGTCCCCGCAGAAGATGGCGGATTCTGCCGGCCAGTGGAGGGAGATGTGGTCGGGGGCGTGACCCGGCGTCGCCACGGCCACGAGGTCGCCGTGGTCCGTGGGGATGACCTGGCCGTCGCGGAGGGTGCCGGCCGCGGCGTCGAGGACGGGGGCGCCCAGCCGGGCGGCGAGTTCGGCGGCGCCGGCGGCGTGGTCCGGGTGGTCGTGGGTGATGAGGATGGTGACTGCGTCGGCGTCGCCCGCGGCGGCGGCGATGGCATCGATGTGCGTGTCCGCCGCGGAGCCCGGGTCGATGATCGCCACCAGCTTCTCGCCCACCAGGTACGTGATGGTGCCGTCCATGGTCATCGCCGAGGCGTTCGGCGCCAGGATGGCACGCGGCTCACGGTGCATGCATCACTCCAAGCGGGCGGCCGGCGGCCGGCCCGCGGTGCGGCTAGCGCCGCTCGGCCACGAACACTTCGGCGAGCTTGTCGGCCACCAGCTCAACGGCCTCCTGGTCCTCCCGGGAGAAGGCGTCCTTCGTGCGGGCGTCGATGTCGATCTGGCCGAAGATGTCGTCGCCGGCGCGGATCAGGATGACCATCTCGGCCTTGGTCTTCGGGCTGCAGGCGAGGTAGTTCTCGACCTGGGAGACGTCGCCGACGTTCTGGTTCTTTTTCTCGGCGACCGCCGTGCCGCAAACGCCCTGGCCGACGTCGATGCGGGCGTGCTCGGTGGAGTCGCCCATGTAGTTGTGGAGCCAGAGGACCTGCTCATCCGGGTTGAGCAGGTAGACGCCGACGAAGTTGTAGTCCACGTCGCCCGCCTTGAGCTGCTTGACGGACTCGCGCAGGATCGCGTCGGAGAGGTAGCCTTCGTCCCGCATCTCCTGGATCCGCTTGATCAGTTTTCCCGCATCGACCATCGACCGAATACCTCGTTATCAGGGTTGTCTGTCATGTGCCGGCGCCGTCCACGCCAGCAGCCACTGCCATTGTTCCCGCTGCGCCCCGCGGTCCGTCTCGTCGTAGAGCGCCTCGATGGCGCGGCCGACGTCGTCGTCGCGATACAGCCACAGGTGGTACTGCGGCACCGCCGTCTGCCGGCCGCCGATCCAGCGGGCGACGTTCTCGGTGCGCTGGGCGCGCAGTAGCACGCCCGCCCGCTGCGCCTGCTTCTCCACCAGCGCGCGGTACTGCTTCCAGTCGTCCTCCGTCGGCGAGATGAGGCGCCAGTCCAGCTCCGTCCGCGGCACCTCGCCCGTCGGGTCCTCCTCCGCGGGTCCGAAGATGGTGTCGAGGCGGGGCAGCAGAACAGCCCGTCGCACACCCGCCGTGATGCACTCGCACCATACCCCGACCCGGCCCAGGTACAGGTCCCACGGGATCTGGATGGGCACCGTCATGGAGCGTCTCCCTCGATGAGGACCGCCCGCACCGGCGAGCTGTCCGCCTCCACCAGTCGGAGGGGCAGGGCCACCAGGGTGTACTCCCCGGGCTCGACGCCCCGCAGGTCGAGGTTCTCGAGGATGGCGACACGGGCGGCCGCCAGCACGCGGTGCGTCTCCAGCGCCGTGGAATCCACGGGGTCCACGGACGGCGCGTCCGTCCCCACGAGGCGGATGCCGGCCCCGGCCAGCCGCCTCGCGAGTTCCGGCGTGATGTGGGCGAAGCTGGTCGGGAAGGCCGTCTCGTCCACTTCGGTCCGCGTCCTCAGGAGCAGCCGTCCGGCCCCCGCCAGGTCCACGCCGGCCACGTCCTCCTCCCGCACCTCGACGCGGCCCGTCACATCCACCACCACGCAGCGGCCCACGAACGCGTCCAGCGGCATCGCGCCCGCCGGGTCGCCGCCGTCCTCGACGTGGAGGAACCCGTCGGCGTGCGTGCCGGCGTGCACGCTGGCGGACAGCGCCGCGACGTTGACGCTGTCGCCGCGCTCGCGCCGCAGGGTCCACGACACGTCCACTGTCCGGTCGCCCGGCCAAACCGCTGTCCGGCTGCCGAGGGGCAGTGAGATGTCGTGAATCCGCATGAGGCGTGGGATAATAGCCGGGCCCGGCGGGGCGGGACAAGGCGGGCCGTCCCGCTCCCGGCTTCGCCGGAACGGGCCTCGGGCATGGCGTCCATCTGCCGGCCGTGACAGTTTAGCGGCACTTCTCACGACAGCACGCGGAGCTGCATGCCGGCAAACACCATCAGGGTCGATCCCACGGCTCCCGATCCGGCGGCCATTGCTGAAGCGGCGGAGGTCATCCGGGCGGGCGGGATCGTCGCCTTCCCGACGGAAACCGTGTACGGCCTGGGCGCCGACGCCCTGAACCCTGCGGCCGTCCAGCGAATCTTCGACGCGAAGGGCAGGCCGTCCTTCAACCCGATCATCGTCCACGTTCCGGACGCCGCTGCCGCCCGCGCCGTCGTGGCCGACTGGCCCGAAGCGGCGGACCGCGCGGCGGCCGCCTTCTGGCCGGGTCCCCTCACCCTCGTGCTACGCAAGCGTCCGGAGGTCCCGGACTCCGTCACTGCGGGTCTGCCCACGGTGGCCGTCCGGGTGCCGGCCCACCCCGTCGCCCTGGCGCTCCTCAGGGCAGCCGGCGTACCGGTCGCCGCCCCGAGCGCCAACCGCTTCACCCGCATCTCGCCCACCACGGCGGGCCACGTCGCCCGGGGCCTCGGCGACGCCGTGGACCTCATCCTCGATGGCGGAGCCACGCCGTACGGCATCGAGTCCACCGTCATCGACCTGACCACGGACCCGGCCACCGTCCTCCGGCCGGGCGTCATCGGCGTCCACGAGCTGGAGCCCGTCCTGGGCCCGATCACGGAGGCGCCGGACCCGGAGGCGGCGGCACCGGAGTCCGAGGCGCCACGACCATCACCGGGCATGACAGTCCGGCACTACTCGCCCGACGCCGAACTCGTGGTCTACGCCGATCCGGAGACGGCCCGCGCCGCCGGCGCACGGGCCCGCGAAGCCGGCTCCCGCATCGGCGCCGTGGTCATCCGCCGCGCGCCGCCCGACGCCGACGAAATCGTGGCCCTGCCCACGGATTCGCAGGGCTACGCGCGACTCTTCTATGCCGCGCTGCACACGCTCGATGAGGCGGGGTGCGGTCTCGTCCTGGTGGAGCAGGTGCCGGACACGCCGGCGTGGGCGGGGGTGCGGGACCGTCTGGAGCGAGCCGCGGCCGGAAGCGCCTAGGCCTGCTGCTCCGGACAGCCGGGGCCGATGAGCTGCTCCACGGCGTGGAGGAGGCGCGTGGGGTCCGCCGGCTTGTGGATGACCTGGTCGCAGCCCAGGCCCGCCAGGCTGCGGTGGTAGACATCACCGAACGCCGTATGGGCGATCACGGGCATGCTCCGCGTGCGGTCGTCCCGCCGGAGGGCATGCACCAGTTCGCAGCCGTCGGGGGAATCGTCGCCGAGGTGGACATCCACGATGGCCATGTCCGGCCGGTGCTCCAGGGCAGTACGGAGGCCGCCGTCGAAGTCCGATGCGGAGAACACGCGGTAGCCGCGATAGCTCAGCAGCGTCGTGTAGATGGCGAGCTCGTCCCGATTGTCCTCGACGACGAGAATCGATTTTGCCTTCATCGTGCCTCCGGCATGGTTGCCGGAAGCTACCGGCTCCAGCAGGCCCCAACAACCGTTATACCAAACGTTTACGGCACCCAGTTGTCGTTCGTGCCCACCGTCTGGCAGAATGCCGCGATGAGGCGTGCCGCGGCGTCCAGGTCGCTCAGGGCGACGATCTCGTTGGGCGAATGCATGTACCGGTTCGGCACGGAGATCACCGCCGTGGCCACGCCGGCGCGGGACAGGTAGATGGCATCGGCGTCCGTGGCGGTGAAGCGTGGCGCGGCGGTGAGCGTGTATGGGATGGACTCCGCCTCGGCCGTCTCCACCAGCCGGTCCACGAGGACGGTGTGGGTCGCGGAGCCCCGGGTGATGACGGGCCCGCTCCCCAGCTTGTGGTCCCCCACCTCCTTCTTCTCGACTCCCGGCGCGTCGGATGCGAAGGTCACGTCCACGACCAGGCCGATCTGCGGCCTGAGGGAATAGGCGGAGGTGCGGGCGCCGCCGCCGGCGTAGCCGATCTCCTCCTGCGTGGTGGCCACGGCGGCGACCATGGCGGCGGGCCGGCTGGCGGCGAGGCGGCGGAGGGCCTCGAGGACGACGTACGCGCCGATGCGGTTGTCGATGGAGCGGCTGGCGATGAGGCCGTCCCCGAGCTCCAGCATGCGCGCATCGATGACGCCGGGGTCGCCCACGCGCACGCCGAGGGCCGTCGCCGCGTCGCGGTCCTTCGCGCCGACGTCGATCCAGAGGTCCTCCACCTTCGAGACCTTGTCCCGTTCGTCGGTCTTCATGAGGTGGATGGGCTTCTTGCCGATGACGCCGAGGACATCGCCGCTGCGTGTGAGGAGGCGGATCCTCTGACCCACGAGCACCTGCGAGTCCCAGCCGCCGATGCCCTCGAAGTAGAGGAAGCCGTCGTCGTCCACGTGGGTGACCATCACGCCGATCTCGTCGATGTGGCCGGCCAGCATGATGCGCGGCGAGCCGTCCCCGTTCAGCACGGCGATGGAGTTGCCGGAGACGTCGGCCTCCACGCTGTCGGCGAAGGACGCCGCCTCCTCGCGCCACACCCGCGCGGCCGCGGCCTCGAAGCCGCTGGGCGCGGGCGTATCGAGCAGGCGCTTCAGGAAGTCGATGGAGCCTCGCTGCACGCGTCCTCCGCTGGACTCATGGATTGTCGTGGGGTCCCCGCGCAGTTCTGCGCCGGCCGGTGGCGTGGCAAGATAGGCCGCGAGAATATATTGGTCCAGCACGGAGGGGAGCATCCCATCATGTCAGTCGGCTCGGCCATACGCTGGTGCGGGTGGCTGCTGGCAGCTCTCGGACGATTCGTCACTGGCGGCGGCCTGGGTGGTCGTGCCGGTGACCCAGCTCATCGCCAGCATCTGGGCGGAAAGAGCGGGGCGATAGCCGCCGCCCGCGCGTTGCCCGTCCTCCGGACCGCCGTTATCATCCGCCCATGGAGCAGACCTATTTCCGGCGCGGCCTCGGCCTCAAGAAGGAGATCGAGCCGGTCCTCGCCGCCGAGTACCACAGCGCCCTGGTGGAGGACATCCGCGCACGGGGCTACACCGCCACGTTCGGCGACATCACCCTCCGCCTCGCCCGCGACTTCGGTTTCTGCTACGGCGTGGACCGCGCCGTGGACTATGCCTACCAGACCACGCACAAGTTCCCGGACCGCCGCATCTTCCTGGTGGGGGAGATCATCCACAACCCCCACGTGAACCGGCGCCTGAGCGACGCTGGCGTGCAGTTCCTGTATCCGGATGCTGCGTCGGGAGCGTTCGACTTCTCCGGCATCACGAGTGACGACGTCGTCATCCTCCCGGCCTTCGGTGTGACGCTCACGGACTTCCAGGACCTCAAGTCCATCGGCTGCATCCTCATCGACACCACGTGCGGGTCCGTGCTGAACGTGTGGAAGCGGGTTGAGTCCTATGCCCGGGACGGCTTCACGTCCCTCATCCACGGCAAGTACTTCCACGAGGAGACCCGGGCGACGGCGAGCCAGGCGAACCCTGCGACCGGCGGCCACTACATCGTGGTCCGTGACATGGACGAGGCGCGCCTCGTGATGGACTACATCGAGGGCGCCGCTTCCGCGCTGTCCGGGGACGCGTTCCGTGAGCACTTCCGGGACAAGGCGTCGCCGGGGTTCGATCCGGACCGCGACCTGGCGCGGGTGGGCGTCGCGAACCAGACCACGATGCTCGCGTCGGAGTCCCTGGCCATCGCCGCGGCGGTGGGGCAGAGTCTCGCGAAGCGCTACGGCGAAGCGGAGCTGGCGCAGCATTTCCGGAGCTTCGACACCATCTGCTCCGCCACGCAGGAGCGGCAGGACGCCGTGCTGCAGATGATGCAGGACCCGCCGGAGATCATGATCGTCATCGGCGGCTACAACTCGTCCAACACCAACCATCTCGCCCACCTCTGCCGCGAGTACACCACGGCCTACCACATCGCCGATGCGACGTGCATCGACCCGGAGGCGCGCACGGTCCGCCACAAGCCGGAGCTGGCCGCGGACGCACCGGAGGTGGTGGAGCGTGACTGGCTGCGGGAGGGGCCCATCACCATCGGCCTCACGGCGGGCGCATCCACGCCGAACATCAAGATCGGCGAGACCATCGAGCGGGTGCTCGCCACGCGGGGCGCCGTCGCGGGCCTGCCGGGCGAGGCGTAGCCCGGGACGCCGCACCCCGCCCGGAAATACTGGAACAACTCCGCACATTGTTGCATCTTACGGGCTGTCGCATTCCGTGGAATCACAGCAGGTGGGAAGCATGAGTGCAGTCCGTCGTCCGGTCATCGCCCTGGTATTCCTGTTCATCGCGCTGCCGCTGGCGCCGTCGGTCCTGCATGCGCAGGCGCCGAAGTCCGCGGTGGCCGCGCTCCAGCCCCAGCGTCTCGGCAAGCCGAGCACGCCGCCGGACGCCCGTGGCCGGACCATCCTGGCGTCGGCGAACCGTGCGCCGGGCCTGAAGATCCTCGTCTCCACGGAGGACCGCTGGCTCTGGCTGGTGTCCGGGCGCGACACGCTCATGAGCGTGCAGGTGGCCATCGGCATGCGGAGCGGCTTCGAGTTCGAGGGCCGACGCTTCTGGTTCGAGACGCCGCGCAGCGAACGCCGGGTGCTGGGCAAGGAGCCGAACCCGTACTGGACGCCGCCGGAGTGGCACTACATGGAGCGGGCGACGGCGACGGGCTTCGACCTGGTGCGCCTGGCGAAGACCGACAAGGTGCTGCTGGACGACGGCTCCTTCCTGCTCACCATCGGCGACGACGTGGGCCGCCTCAACGAGCACGGCCACTTCTACCGGTTCCCGCAGGGGCAGGAGATCATCTTCGACGGCAAGGTCTTCATGCCGCCCATCGGGACGAACCAGCGGCGGATTCCGGAGGCGCTAGGCCCGTACAAGCTGGACACGGGCGACGGCTACCTGATCCACGGGACGCACATCTTCAACGAGGACTCCATCGGGCAGGCGGTGAGCCACGGCTGTGTGCGGATGACGAACGAGGACCTCGAGCGGCTCTATCCACTGGTCCCCGTGGGGACGCCGGTCTTCATCTTCTGACCCGCCGGTCCGGTCCCGGATACCAACGACGGCCGGCGGCGGGCCGGCCTGGGAGGGCGATGATGCCACTGGACTTCGCGAGTGCGGTACGGCTCTTCATGGGCACGGAGCAGGAACTGGCGCAGGCGCTGGGCGTGGAGGTGGCGGACGTCCGGGCCATGCGCACCAGCCCCGCCCGGGCGACGCCGGACGTGCTGCACCGCATGGGATCCGTCCTCATCGAGCGGGGGCGGGGGATGGTCCGGGTGGGGGAGATGCTGAAGGAAGACGCGGACGCCTGAACGAACAGGGCCCGCCGCTGCACCACTGGCGCAGGGCGGGCCCTTCGTGTGTCCGGTGGGGGCGGTCGGGGCTAGTGGACCTCGTTCGCGCCGTTGCGGCCGCGGCGCCCCAGCCAGAGGCCGAGGGGCAGGGCCAGCACGGCAGCGCCGATGGCCGCGACGCGGGGCGCCGTCGAATGCGCCATGTCCCGGCGGAACTTCCGCAGCCTGAGCGCCTTCTTCGGGTGGAGCAGCGCGAACGTGGTCTTCGGTGCCTTGTTGTATGCCACCATCTTTGCGATCGATCCGATCATAGTGCCCTCCTGACGACCCGTGAACGGGTCTGTGGTCCGTCGTGATGCCGGCTCCTGAACAGGGCAAGTATCGTGCGAGGGCAGGGGATTCCGGCCCTGAAAATCAGGCCCCTGTGATGTCCGCCTCCATCTCGATCTCCGGGGACCAGAGCGTGCCCGGCAGGCGCCGGAAGCCCGCCTTCTCGTAGGACCGCACCGCCGGGATGTTCGTGGGCTCCACGCAGAGCCAGACGCTCCGGAATCCCGCCTCCCGGGCGAGCTCCAGGATGATGGCGTTGATGGCGGTGCCGATGCCGCGGCTCCGGATGGACTGGTGGAGGAAGTTGGCCAGCTCCGCCCGTCCGCCGGTCATGGGCAGCAGCATGGCGTGGCCGAGGAGGGCGCCGTCCACCAGGACGACGAGGTGCTCGCCGGCGGGCAGGACGTCATCGAGCCAGCGTGCGATGCGGTCGGTGGCCGGCGGCAGGCCCTGGGCGCCGCGCTTCGGCTCGAAGGCGATGTACATCGCCTCGAGGGCGGGGCGGTGCTCCGGCCGGTAGCGGTCTATGACGAAGGGCCGGCCGGCCCTGTCGGTGCGGGACGCGGGGAGGGTGACCATGCCGGCCCTCAGAACCCCAGCCCCCACCCCGTGATCAGGGGCAGGCAGCGTGTGCGGACGGCGTCGGCGGTCTGGCGGTTCGTCACTTCCGCCTCCACGGCGTGGGCCGTCCGGGGGAATGCGCCGGGGGGGTCCAGGAGCGTGGCGGGGAGGGGCGCACCGGCTTCCGCGGAGACGCGTTCGAGCCAGTCGGTGGGGACGGTGTCGCCGGCGTCGAGTCCGCCGAGGGCGGCCCACACCAGCGCCCACGCCCGTGGGACGACGTGGTGTATGGCGTACCCGCCGCCGCCCGTGCAGACGATGCGGCCCTCGCAGTGCTCCTCCGCGAGCTCCACGATGTGCGTCACGAGGTCGTGGTAGAGGCCCGTGGTGCAGCGCAGGTGGGTGAGGGGGTCCAGGATGTGGGCGTCGCAGCCTGCCTGCAGGACGATGACGTCGGGACCGAAGGCCGCGGCCATGCGGGGGAGCAGGCGGCGGGCGGCCTCCAGGAAGGAGGCGTCGTCCGTGTGCGGGTCGAGGGGGATGTTGACCGAATAGCCGTACCCGTCGCCCTCGCCCACCTCGTCGATGAAGCCGGTGCCGGGGAAGAGGAACGCGCCGCTCTCGTGGATGGAGACGGTGAGGACGTCGGGGTCGTCGTAGAAGATCCACTGGACGCCGTCGCCGTGATGCGCGTCGATGTCGATGTACATGACCCGGGCGGCGTGCTTCCGCTGGAGCATGCGGATGGCCACGGCCAGGTCGTTGTAGACGCAGAACCCCGCGGCCTCGGCGTGGCGGGCGTGATGCAGGCCGCCGGCGATGCTGAAGGCCCGCCGTACCTCCCCGGACATCACCAGCTCCGCTGCCGTGAGCGTCGCGCCCACCACGTGGGCCGCCGCCTCGTGCATGCCCGGCACCACGGGGACGTCGGCGGAGCCCAGCCCGAAGACCTGCATGGCGGCGGGCGGCGCGTCCCCGGCGGATGCGCGCTTCACCATCTCCACGAACTCGGCGGAGTGCGCGGCCAGCAGCTCGTCGTCCGTCGCGAACCGGGGCGGGACGAGGCGCTGGGCGTCGCCATTGAGGAGGCCCAGCCGGCGGATCAGGTCCACCGTCAGCTCGAGGCGGCGCGGGTTCAGCGGGTGATCCGGCGTGAAGCGGTAGCGGGCGAGGGCGTCGTCCCAGACGAGTGCTGTGGGGATCACGGGTCGTGAGCCGCCTCCAGCGCGGCGGGCGCGGCGGAGCGCCATGCAGGAGCGTCACCGCACGCGCGGCACGGCGACGAGAGCGGAAGCTAAGGGTCGGGGGGAAGGGAGGGCAAGACGAGAGCACGCTCTCGCCCGAACAGGATTCTAGGCTGATCCAAGCCCGTCTGACTTAACAACTATCCCAAGCTATTACGCCATATTCAGGGGAGAACGGAGAGCACTTTGTCGCTCGTACTTTGCGTTCCGCGCCACTCTGTTACCAAGTCAACTGCACGCTCCAACGTTTTCGCCCTGAGAACGATCTTGACGATGCTAGGATCGAATTGCTGGCCCGCGAAACGCTGCAGTTCGGATTTGACCTTTTCGATACTTAGAGCCGACCTGTAGGGGCGGTCGGACAACATCGCGTCGATAGCATCCGACATCATTATTATCCGTGCTTCGAGCGGAATATCCTCTCCTCTAAGACCGTCGGGGTACCCGGTACCGTCGAACCACTCGTGGTGATGTCGCACAGCAGTGACCAGTTCCTTTTCCATGGATCCCATGTCGCGGAGGATATCAGCGCCTTTGGTTGCATGGGTCTGGATCAGTGCCCGTTCTTCTGGCGTCAGCGAGTGGGGCTTCAGAATTACCGCGCTGTATACGGGGTCGATTTTCCCGACATCATGGAGGAGCGCGGCTGTGCGCACCCGGTCCACCTTTTTTAGTCCGAGACCGAGGTCCTCCGCGATCAACTTGGCTAGCGTCGCGACTCGTATTGAGTGGCCTGACGTATATGGGTCGCGGGTTTCGATTGCCTTGACCAAAGCCGCGAGTAGGTCGCGGTTCGCATGGGCGAGTTTCTGTCGTCCTGCATACGAATGCCTTAGAACTAGCAATGGCAAGATTACGACCAGCACGCCGCCAATGCCGAGGGACAAATACTGGACTACGACGATTATGACGAAAGGACTAGACAGTACATCATAAAGGAGATTTCCACCGCGTGGCCCGACAACGTCCGTGAGGGTTGA
>DATHVO010000329.1:0-1798 GCA_035461265.1 Longimicrobiales bacterium | reverse complement strand
ACGGCGAGATCCGGACCTGGCGTCGCCGCGAACCGCTTGAATTTCGGGTGCAGCGCCAGCGCCTCCCGCACCTGAGCAGGCGGGTCCGTCCACTCGACGCCGGCGTACAGGTCCTCCGTGTTCTGCCGGAAGATGACCGCGTCCACGAACGGTTCCTCGACCCCACCTTCGGCGCTGCGTCGAATGAAGTTCAGCGGGTTGCCCTCGAAGGAACGGCACGGGCGGATGGAGACGTCGAGGTCGAAGTGCTGGCGCAGCCCGACGATGGGGCTGTAGTACACGTAGCCCTTGCCCTGCAGCTCCGGCCGCAGCTCCTTCTCCGCGTCGCGCTTCGGCTTCGACGTGATGGCGCCGAACAGACCGAGGCGGTGCTCCCGCAGCACGTCCACGGTCCGCTCCGGCAGCGCGTTGCCTTCGCTGATCCAGAAGTCCCAGCCGATGTCGGCGTGCACGTATTCCGCATCGAAGCCAACCGCATCCAGCACGCGTACCGCCTCCGGCAGCACGACCTTGCCGATGCCGTCCCCCGGCATCGCGACGACCGTATGTCGAGCCATCCCCGTGTTCCTTTCGTTGTTTGTGTCGGTCACGCCGGCTGGGCCATGAGCCCGAGCTGCCGGCGTACCTGCTCCTCCACGCCGCCAGCCACCACGAGTGCCTGCGGCACGGTGCCCAGCGGCGGGAAGCGGTACGATGCGCCACGCCATTTGACCAGGCTGCGCGTGAAATCGATGTCCAGCTCGTCACTCGGCACGATCGTGGGCGTGCCAGCCGCGGCTTCCGCCGCGAGGCCGGCTTCCACTGCACGCACGAGCGGCGGGCACTCGATGCAGATGAAGCCGTTGTTGAAGGCATTGCGCAGGTACGTCTGGGAGAAGCTCTCGGCGATGACGAGCGCGATGCCCGCCGCCATCAGCGCCGTTGCCGCCTGCTCCCGGCTCGACCCCGTTCCGAAGTTGCGCGTGCCCACCAGGATGTCCCCAGGCCGGACCATGGCCACGAAGCGGGGGTCGTAGTTCTGCATCACGACGGCGGCCATCTCGTCCGCGGAAAGTTCCCGGTACGTGTGGTCCTTCCCGTAGATGCCGTCGGTGTTGAGGTTCTCGCGGGGTACGAAGACCAGCCGGCCCCGCAGCCCTGCCGGGAAGCCGGGCAGGGTGTCCACGGTGTCATCGGGCAGCTCCGGCGCCTCGAGCAGCGTGTAGCTCGTCGCGGGGCCGGCCACCTCCACGGCACCGCCGACAGGGTCCGCCTCGCCGGTGATGTATCCCGCCGCTGCCGACGCGGCCACCGTCCGCGGACTGCCCAGGTAGACGCGGGCCGTCCGGGCGCCCATCCGGCCCTTGAAGTTCCGGTTCGTTGCGGAGATGCCGACCTCGCCCTCCTCCAGCAGGCCGTCGCCCAGCCCGATACACGGACCGCAGCCCGGCGGCAGCGGCGTCGCGCCGGCCTGGAGCAGCGCCGTCCACGCGCCGCTCCGCTCCGCCGCGGCCTCGATCTCCGCACTCGCCGCGGCCACGTACAGCCGCACGCCGTCGGCGATCCGCCGGCCCCGGAGTACCGCTGCCGCAGATTCCAGGTCCTGCAGCCGGCCGTTCACGCACGAGAGCAGGTAGGCGCGGTCGATGGCGATGCGGGCGGCACCCGCCAGCGTCGCCGGCATGCCCACCTGGACATCATCCGGCCCCGCGACGAACGGCGTCACGGATGACAGGTCCAGCCTGATCCGGGCGGCGTAGTCGGCGTCGGCATCCGGGGCCGGTGGCGACGCCTCCCACGCCAGCAGGTCAGCCGCATC
>DATHVO010000328.1:0-7881 GCA_035461265.1 Longimicrobiales bacterium | reverse complement strand
GCGTTACGTCGGCGTCCGTCAGGACATGCAGGACCTGGCGCAGCAGCTCCTCATCTTCGGGACCCACGTCCACATCGGCGTCGAGGACCGGGAGTTCCTCATCGATGCACTGAACGTGTCGCGCTACTTCCTGCCCCACCTGCTTTGCCTCACGTCGAGCTCGCCGTTCTGGGTCGGACGCAACACCGGGCTGAAGTCGTACCGCAGCGTCGTGTTCCGCAACTTCCCCAGAACCGGCATTCCCCGGGTACTCCGCAGCTACGGCGACTACTCATACCTGGTGGAGCGGCTGGTGGTCACGCGCTGCATCCCGGACGCATCCCGCATCTACTGGGATGTCCGGCCGCACCACAACTACCCGACCCTGGAGTTCCGTTTCGCCGACGTGTGCACACGGATCGAGGAGGCGGTGTGCCTGGCCGCGATCCTGCAAGCCATCGTGGCCAAGGTCTGGCGGCTGCGGCGGGACAACATGACGTTCCGCGTGTACCCGGCGGACCTGATCGAGGAGAACAAGTGGCGGGCCGTACGCTATGGGCTCGAGGGCCGGCTTATCGATTTCGGCAAGGAGCAGGAGCTGCCGGCGCCGGAGCTGATCATCGAGCTCATCGACTGGTTCATCGCCGACGTCGTGGATGAACTCGGGAGCAGGGCCGAGGTGGACTATGCGTACCATATCCTGCAGCACGGGTCCAGTGCGGACCGCCAGCTGGGGGTGTACGCCGCGACGGGTGATCTCCGGGCCGTGGTGGACAGCCTGGTCCGGGAGACGGAGGAAGGGGTACCGGTCTGACCATGAAGTCACTGGAGGATAGCTGATGGAAACGCGCCCGCTGATCGGGGTGCCGACGCAGACGCTGCAGTCGATAGACGGGATTCCCGCGGAGCTTCCGCATTCGTGGGTCATGAACCATCGCTACTACACGGCCCTGGCGTCGGTGGGTGCAGCGCCTGTGATGGTGCCGCTCCTCACGGGGGATGAGGGAGCCCTCCGTGCCGTCTATGACGCGCTGGATGGCGTGTTCATTGCCGGTGGCGTGGACATGGACCCCTCCAGCTACGGCGAGCGCCGTGCCGAGGAGTGCGGGCGTACGGATCCGGACCGGGACGCGGTGGAGGTTCTCTTCGCCCGCTGGGCCCGCTCCGAGGGCAAGCCGCTGTTCGGAGTCTGCCGCGGGCTTCAGGTGATGAACGTGGCCGGCGGCGGAACGCTGTACCAGGACTGCGAAGCCTTCTACGAGGGGGCCATCAAGCACGACTATTTCCCGAATGCCGGGTACGCGCGTGACTTCCTGGCTCATCCAGTGCGCGTGGTGCGGGGAACGCTGCTGCACGGTGTGCTGGGGGACGACGAGGTGCGGGTGAACAGCATGCACCACCAGGGGCTGGCCCGCATCGCGGAGGGTCTCGTCGTTTCGGCCACGGCGCCGGACGGCCTCATCGAGGGGCTGGAGGCACCGGACCATCCCTTCGCGGTGGGGGTGCAGTGGCATCCCGAGATGCTGGTGGATTCCGACCCGGGCACGCGGCGCCTGTTCGAGGCCTTCGTCTCTGCCTCCCGCGAATACCGCGCGGCGGGGGAGGCGGCGGCATTCCAGGGCGCCCCTTAGGCCGGCGGGGCGCTGGCGCGCGCATGTCCGCTACGCGCCGTGGCCGTTGCCGCCGTGGCCGTTGCCGCCGCTGTGCGTGAGGCCGAGGAGGAATGCCATCTTCCGGCGGACCCGCCGGGCCCAGGCGTTCTCGCTGTGGTCGCCGGCGGTATCCACGACGCACAGGAGGTCATCGAGGTTGCGGTATCCCTTCGCCTCGAGGATGTCGCGGAGGCGCAGCACGTCGTCCACCGTCTGCTTCCCTTCCCGCATGCCGACATCGATGTAGATGCGGCCGCCGGCATGGGGCTGGCCCTCCACCCAGTCGATGACCGCCCGGTTCGCGAACCACAGGGCCGGGCTCATCACACCGGCAAACCCGAAAATATCGCGGAATGCGAAGAAGCCGTAGAGGCTGATGAGCCCGCCGAGGGAGGAGCCCGCGATGCCCGTATGTTCCCGACCGGCGAGCGTCCGGAAGTCGGCATTCACGATGGGCCTGACAGTGTCCACGATGAAGCGGAGGTAGGCGTCACCCTTCCCACCGCCGTTCTTCGCGTCCACGAACGGGCTGTACTCGTTGCTCCGCTCGGCGCCGAGATTCGGGATGGCGACGACGATGGCCTCGAGTCCCTCCTCACTGGCCGCCTCCAGCGTCTGGTCCACCGCCCACTCTCCCGCGAAGCTCGTGGCCGGATCAAAGAGGTTCTGTCCATCGTGCATGTACACGACCGGGAAACGGCGGTCGCCTGCACCATAGCCGGGAGGCAGGTAGACCAGCAGGTCGCGCGCGTTCCCGAGCTGCGGGCTTCGGACCTGCTCCAGCTGCTTGATGCTTCCCACCACTGCGGCCCGCGCCGGGTCCGCCGCCGCAGCGTACTCCTTCCAGTCTGCCATTCGTGAGATCCGCTCAGTTGGTAGGCCGGTCCGGCGCCGGCATGGAGGCGAAGAAGTCGTGCTGGAACCGGCGCAGGTATGCGTCGAGGAGTTCCCGCACGCGGTCCGCATCCGGGGACGCTACGACCAGGCCGGCGTGATGGCGCATGCGGAGGCGCCAGACGACCTCCGGGTCGTCGTACGCCGATGTGTCCGGCCACTCCTGCCGGGCGAGGGAGATGAGGACGCCGCCGTGATCCGAGGATGGGTCCGGCCGGCGGTATGGCGCACCCGCGGCCCGGGCCAGCTCGAGCTTCGCCCACTCACGCCACAGGTTCACGCCCGTGGCGGCATGGACCATGTCGGCGATGTGTGCGCCGCCCACCCGCGCGGCAACCTCCAGGAAGTACCACTCGCCGGTGCCGGCGGCCCGGATGAATTCAGCGTGGAAGACGCCGTCGTCCAGCCCCACTGCGTCGAGGACGGCAATCGTCGCCGCCCGGAGGCCTGCCTCCTCCTCGCCGTTCCGTGGCACTGTCCTGCTGCAGAAGACGCCTCCTGCGTGCATGACATCGAAGGGGGGCCGCGCGTACCGGTGCGCCTCGGCGAATACCAGCTCACCCCTGTCGACGATCCCATCGACATGGTACACGTCGCCGGCCACGAAGCGTTCGAGGAGGTGATGGGACTGGAGGTCGCCGAGTTCATCGAGCATGGGCCACACCTCGTCGGGCCGGTGCAGCTTCCGGATTCCGATGGCGGAGGCCTGCGTGCGCGGCTTCAGCACCCACGGCCCGGCCGTCTCCTCGAGAAAGCGGCGGACGTCCTCGTGGTGGAAGACGCCCGCGAACTCCGGGACGGGTACGCCTGCAGCGGCGGCCAGCTCCCTCATGGTGAGCTTGTCGCGCACCGCGCGCGTCGCGGAAACGCCCAGCCCGGGCACGCGCAGGTGCTCGCGTACCGTCGCGGCGATTTCCATGTCGAACTCGTCGAGGGCGACGATGCGGCCGAATCGCTCCGTGCGGGCGAGGTAGCTGATGGCGTTCAGGACGTCCCCGGGCGTGTCGAGGGATGGGAGCAGGAATACACCATCGAGGACGTCCCTCGGCCAGTCGGCGTCACGAAGCTCCTCGACGGTGACCAGCAGCGTGCGGGTGCCGGACTCCACGCACTCGCGCATGAAGTCCTGGCCCTTCACGTAGCTGGTCAGACACAGGATTGTCCGGCTCATGCGGTGTCGCCCTGGTTGTCGGTGGCAGGGCACAATGGTACGGGAGCCGACCGCCGTCGCGCCAGCGGCCGGCCCGGCTGATGCTGCGGCCGGGACCGGACCGCGCCGGAGGCGCCGGCGGAGGGAAGACCTTGTCGGCTACGGCCCGACGTGGCCACATTGGGAGTTCCACCGGCGCCGCCAGCGCGAGGCGCACGCCAGCATCCACGGACTCGCATGGCCAGTCCCTCCAACCCGGGCGAAGTCACGCGCCTGCTCCACGCCCTGCATGGCGGCGACCGGTCCGCCCTGGACAGGCTGCTCCCCCATGTCTACGACGAACTGCGGGGCATGGCGCGGGCCCGTCTGCGCGGCGCACCCGGCTCGTCGATGCAGCCCACGGTCCTGGTCCACGAGGCCTACCTCAAGCTGGCGCGCGCCGGCGCCGTCAACGCGGAGGACCGCTCCCATTTCCTGGCCATCGCGGCCACGGCCATGCGGCAGGTCGTGGTGGATCACGCCCGCGCAGCCCTCTCGCAGAAGCGCGGCGGCGGCTGGCACCAGACCACGTTGCAGGCGGAGCCGGCGGCGGTCCAGCTCGCGCCGGAGGACGTCATCGCCCTGGACCGCGCCCTGGAAGGCCTGGACCCGCGCCAGCGCACCGTCGTGGAATGCCGGTACTTCGCCGGGATGGAGGAGGAGGAGATCGCGGAGGCACTGGGCGTGTCGTCCCGCACGGTTCGGCGCGAGTGGGTGAAGGCCCGGGCCTGGCTCTATTCCGAGCTGTACCCGGACGCGACCCCGTGAGCCCGCCATGAGCACACCCGACCGGTCACGCATCGAGGCGCTGTTCGAGGCGGCACTCGAACTGGCGCCGGACTCCCGCCCGGATTTCGTGGCGGCGGCCTGCGGCGAGGACGACGCCATGCGCGACGCCGTGATGGCGCTGCTGGCCGCGAGCGATCGCAGCCAGGGGGTCCTCGAGCGCGACCCCCGGAGCCTGATCCGTCCGGCCGACCGTCCCCCCGACCGGCTCGGCGTCTATCGCGTGCTCAGGGAACTCGGGCGGGGCGGCATGGGCGTGGTGTACGACGCCGAACGTGACGACGGTCAGTTCCGGCGGCGTGTCGCCATCAAGATCATCCACGGCGCCGACGACGCCGAACTGCAGCAGCGCGTACTGGCGGAACGACAGATTCTCGCGGGGCTGGACCATCCCCACATCGCCCGCCTGCTCGACGGCGGCGTCGCGGACGACGGCCGCCCGTACCTCGTCATGGAGCATGTGGAGGGGCTGCCCGTCAGCGTGTACTGCGACAGGATGCGCCTGTCCATCCCCGAGCGGCTGCGGCTCTTCGTGACCATCGCACGGGCAGTGGACTTCGCCCACCGCAACCTGGTGATCCACCGGGACCTCAAGCCGTCCAACGTGCTCGTCACACCGGACGGGCGGGTCAAGCTCCTGGACTTCGGGGTGGCGAAGCTACTGAACCCGTGGCTCTCCGGCGCGAACACGCAGCTCACGCGCGATCGCGCCGCTCTCACACCCGAGTACGCGAGCCCCGAGCAGATCCGCGGCGAGGCGCTGACCACGACGACCGACGTGTATTCGCTGGGCGTGATGCTGTACGAGCTCCTCACCGGCCGGCGGCCGCATGCCGCGCAGGAGGGCGATCTCGCCTCGTTCCTCGATGCCGTCTGCAATGCCGACCCCGAACGGCCGAGTTCACGTGTGCTGCGGCCGGAGAAGGTCCGCGCGGGTGACGGCGGGGAAACCGTGCTCGAGCCCGCGGCGGTGGCGCGGGCGCGGGACACCACGCCGCAGCGGCTCGAGCGGCTGCTTCGCGGAGATCTCGATGCCATCGTCGGCATGGCCCTCCGAACGGAGCCGCCCCGGCGCTACGGCTCCGCCGAGCTCCTCGCCCAGGACATCGAGCGCCACCTTGCCGGCCGTCCGGTGCGGGCACACCAGGGCAGCCGGGGCTACCGCCTCGGCAAGCTCATCCGGCGCCACCGGCTGCAGGCAGCCGCCGTCGTGGTCGTCGCGCTCTCCCTCGTCGGCGGCGCGGGCGGCGCCCTGTGGCAGGCCCGCATCGCCACGGCGGAGCACGATCGCGCTGCACTCGCCCACGCCGAGTCCGACCGCGTCATGCAGTTCCTGCTGGAGCTGTTCGAGGCGGGCACGCCGGAGGCGTCGGTGGCCGGCGCCATCACCGCGCGGGATCTGGTGGAACGTGGAGTCCGCCGTATCGGCTCCCTCGAGGACCAGCCAGCCGTCCAGGCCCCGCTCCTCGCCGTACTGGGGCGCGTCCTGGTGAGCCTGGCGGACTACGACGAGGCCCAACGCCTCACCGAGCGGGCCCTCGCCCTGTACGAGGCGGAGGGCGACGAGGCGGGCGCGGCGCGGATGACGTTCCAGCGCGGCATGACGCAGCGGGAGCGTGGCGATTACCGCGCCGCCCTGGAGTCCCTGCTGGAGGCGCGGGCCATGCAGCTCCGCGTCCTGGGCCCCGGCCATCCCGACCTGGGGCCCACCTACCACGATCTCGCGGCGGTGCAGGTCTATTTCGGGGAGTTCGAAGAGGCGCAGCGGCACGCCGACGAGGCGTACGGCATCCAGCGGGCGTCCCTCGGCGACGCGCACCGCCTCACCCTGAACACACTCCTCCTGCGCGGCCTGGTCCAGCGACGGCGGGGCCTGCTCGACTCCGCCGAATACACCATCCGCCGCGTCAACGAACTGCGGCCGCAGGCCGCGGGGTCCACGCGGACGGAGGTGCTCGAGGATCGCCTGCAGCTCGCGGACCTGCTGCAGCGACGCAACGCCGACGAATCGGAACGCATCTATCGCGACGTCCTGAACCTGGCACGGGCCACGCCGGAGGAGGTGGGGGTGCGGGCGTGGGTGCGCTCCTCCCTGGCCGCACTCCTATCCGGACGGGGCGACTACGCCGGCGCCGAGCGCCTGCTCCGGGAGACGTACGAGGAGCGACTCTCCATTTACGGGCCCCGGCACCGTGCGGTCGCGGAAAGCGGCTCCGGCCTCGGCGGTGTCCTCCTGCGGGCCGGCCGCCTCGACCAGGCGGAGGAGCTCTTCCGGGAGTCCGCCGCCGTATACCGCGACATCCTGGGCGAGCGCCACCTCGCGTACGCGAACGCCCTCGCCCAGATCGCAGACATCCACGGGCGCCGCGGGAACCACGCCGCAGCGGATTCCATCCTCGCCCACGCCGTCGCCCTCCGCATGGCCGATGAAGGCCCCCTGGCCCACGGCCTGCCCGACCTCCTGCGGCGCCGCGCCGAGGCCCGCATCGGCCTCGGCGATCACGCCGCGGCCGAGGAGTTTCTCGGCCGCGCATTAAGCATCGCCGAGGAGCGGAGCTACTCCGCCGGCGTCCGGCGCCAGATCCACACGACCTTCGCGGACCTCTACGCGGCCTGGCAGAAGCCGGAGCAGGCGGCCCGGCACCGGGCGCTGGCGACGCCGTAACGGCAGGGGGACAGGCCCCCGATTCCCGCTGCGGCCGCCCCGCATATGCTTCTGCTACAAAACGGGGGGTGTCGCGTCCCGCCGGGAGACCTGCCACGCGTCCCACGGTCCACACCGCCCTGAAGTTCGCCGCCAGTGCCGGGCGCGACCATGGCTGCCCCGGTCAGACCGCGAATCGGGCGCCTGTCCCCCTGCGTGTCCGGTCCCGCCCCGTTCCTCCGTGTTCCATGTGAGAGGCTACCCATCGAACCGGAGGAGACACCATGCAGTGGAAACCCGATCCGACCTTCTACGCCACGCCGAAGCATGCCATGCAGGCGCCGGCGGAGCGGCTGGCGTACGTCGCGCTGCTGAATCCGTCCCACGAGCGGCCCGATGCCATCGGCGTCGTCGACGTCGATCCGACGTCGCCCACGTACGGCACGCTCGTCGGCCAGGCCGACATGCCCAGTCCGGGCGACGAACTGCACCACTTCGGGTGGAACGCCTGCAGCTCGCATTTCTGCGCGTATGCCGCACGCCCGCACGTTGAGCGGCGCTACCTCATCGTGCCGGGCATCCACAGCTCGCGCATCGCGATCTTCGACACGAAGCCGGACCCGCGGCGCCCGGAGCTGGTGAAGCTCATCGACGCCGAGACCATCGCGGAACGCACGGGCTACATCACACCGCACACCACGCACTGCGGCCCCGACGGCATCTACGTCAACGCGCTC
>DATHVO010000327.1:0-12151 GCA_035461265.1 Longimicrobiales bacterium | reverse complement strand
GGCCCGGGTAGAGGATGGCCAGGCGCTCGCAGACGTTTGCGAGCTCACGCACGTTGCCGGGCCACCTGTACGCGCGCATGTCGTCCAGCGCCGCCGCATCGATGATGGCGGACGCCAGGCCATGCCGCTGCCGGAGGCGCTGCATGAGATGATCCACCAGCTCGGGCACGTCCTCCAGGCGCTCCCGGAGGGGTGGCATGTGAATGCGCAGGACGTTCAGACGGTAGTACAGGTCATCGCGGAAGGCGCCACCGGCCATGGCCGCCTCGAGGTCGTGGTTGGTCGCGGCGATGATCCGGACGTCCACGCTTATGGGGGCCTGGCCGCCGACCCTCTCGAACGACCCCGTTTCGATGGCCCGGAGCAGCTTGGCCTGGGCCGCCGGACCGAGGTCGGCCACCTCATCGAGGAAGAGCGTGCCGCCGGCCGCCAGCTCGAAGCGCCCGCGCCGCGTCTCGAGCGCGCTGGTGAAGGCACCGCGTTCGTGGCCGAACATTTCGGACTCCACCAGCTCCCGCGGGATGGCGGCGCTGTTCACCCGCACGAAGGGACCGCCCGCACGGGGCGACAGCTCGTGGAGGGCAGCAGCGGCGAGCTCCTTGCCTGTTCCGCTCTCGCCGGTGATGAGAACGCGGGCATCAGTCGCCGCCACCTGCTCCACGAGCGTGCGGACATTACGCATCGCCCGGCTCGACCCCACCAGGCGCGCCCCCGCGCTCAACTCCGCCGCCAGCGTGCGGGAGAGCTCGCGTGCGCGGCGCAGCTCTATCGCGCTCCCGACGGTGAGCAGCACCGCCTCCGCGGAGAGGGGCTTCTCGATGAAGTGGAATGCGCCGATCTTCGTCGCCTGCACGGCGTCGGTGAGTGTCGCGCGACCGCTCATCATCACCACCGGCAGTGCCGGGTTCGACGTGCGCAGCGCAGCGAGCACCTCGAGGCCGCCGGCTCCCGGCAGGGCGAGGTCCAGGAGCACGACGTCGGGTTCTGCCTCCGTCACCGCGGCCAGGCCCTCCTCCCCCGAGGCCGCCGTCCTCACCGCATGGCCCTCCGCCGCCAGCAGGCTGGCCAGGAGACGCCGGATGTTGGGCTCGTCGTCAACGATGAGGATGTCGGCCACGAGACGGTATCAGCGCTGGAGGATCACGCCCGCAGTCACGCCGGGCGGATCGCCCGGAAGGGCCCGCGCGGAGATGCACGACAGTCGGGCCGAGGGCCCGTACAACAGGCGGACCGGGCCGCGCTCACCGGCGCCGATGTCGTCGCCGGCGCATTCGAGCGCGTTGCCATAGTGCGCACGCATGAGCACTGCCGCGCTGTCCGCCAGCTGCACCGTGGGTGCATCGATGGCCAGCAGCACGGCGACGCTGGCGCCGACATCCGTCGCGATGTAAGAGAACAGCCGGCGGACCGCCGCCCGCAGGTCCGGCGCGTCGAACCGCACGATCATGAGGTCGATCATGCGCGACCTGTCGACGCGGTAGAGTGCGTCGTGCATGTGGACGGATCCGCCTTCGGGCACGCTCAGCACGAGCGACGTGTCGCCGAGCACCTCGAGGTTGGTCAGGAACGCCATCCCGATGTCGCCAGTCAGTCCCGGCCCGCTCAGTTCGAGGCCCGCGCCTTCCGAGACGGCAGAGAACCACGCGCTGTCCCGTTCCGCCGAGAGGAGCACGATATCGGCGCGGGCGCCGGTGATGCGCGCTGCCACGTCCTGGGCGCTGGCTCCGCTCGCGGCGCGGAACGTCGCGACCTGGTATCCGTTCCCGCTGCGGCCGCCGGTCCTGGCACCGCATGCCGCGGCTGCGACGGTGAGGAGTGCGACGACGATGATCGTGGCGCCGCGTGCTGCCTGGGTCATGGAGTGTGCTCCGTTCTCAGTCCTCGTGTGAATGTCGGTCTCCGGCCGGCGCGTCCGTCGCGACGGGAAGCTCCACAGTGAAGATGGCGCCGCCACCGGGTCGCGGCCGCGCCGTCACGCTGCCGCCATGCGCCGCCACCGCCTGACGTACCACCGCGAGGCCGAGTCCGGTTCCACCCGCCCTGAGGGTGAAGTCCGGCTCGAACAGGCGGTCCAGGTGCTCCGGCGCGATCCCGCGTCCGCTGTCCCCGAACGCGATGCGGACGCAGGGCGCCTCGAGGCGGACGTCCACGTGGAGAACGCCCGGCGCCGTGCCCTCCATCGCTTCCACGGCATTGCGGATGAGGTTCCGGAATGCGCGCTGGAGCGCGTCGTAGTGCGCGCGGATGAGCGGCACGTCCGGCGCCACACTCAGGCGTGTCTCAATGCCCGCGGGCACGTCACTGTCCAGGAGCCGTTCCAGGAGATCCGCGAGGTCCACGTCGCTGGCCGGTCCCGAGGACGGCCGCCCCAGGACGGCGAACTGCCGCGCCAGCTCGTCGAGCCGGGTGACTTCCTCCTCGATGACCTCCACCGGCTCCCGCAGTGACCGCTCTGCGTCCGGATGCGCCCTGAGCCGGTGCACCGCCAGGCGGAGCGGCGTGAGCGGATTCTTCATCTCGTGGGCGACACGGCGGGCCATCTCCCCCCACGCCCGGACCCTTTCCTCCTCCAGGGCCCGCGTACGGGCCTCGGCGATGCGCACGGCGGCGACCCGCATCGCCTCGCGCAGCGCGCGCACCTCCCGCACCTCGGCGGACTCCCGCTGCTGCTGCGCCCCCGTCGCGGCTGCCGGCAGCGGCTCGCCGTCGGCCATGCGGCCGGCCCACACCGCGAGCTCCTTGATGGGGCGTGCGAGCTGCACGGAAAGGCGCCTGCCCACCCATAGCGCGGTGGCTCCGAGGAGTACCGCCAGGGTGAAGGCCAGGACCGGGAGTGCGGCGGCTATGCGCTCGCCCAGGAACGCCCAGCGTCGCGCGAACATGACGGAGCTGGACAGTTCAACGCGATGCGCTTCCAGCGCACGGGCGAGTTCCGGGTCCGTCCGCGCCGCCGGCCCCGCCGCCTCCACCAGGGCGCGCCCGGACTCCGCGACCTGGTCCCACGGACCCAGTGTACCGAGGTAGTGCAGCGTGCGCACACTCAGCGCGTAGCCCGCGATGAGGAGGATGAAGAGGGGCACGAGCGTGAGGAGCAGCAGCCAGCCGAAGAGGCGGCGCTCCAGCCGATCCAGCCTCAGCAGCCTCTGCGCTCGTGCGAACATGAATCTGGATCTTTTGCCGGTGGCGGATGTAAAGTGACTGGAGACGCGGGGCGGGTCCGGCCTGCCGTAGTTTAGACGCGTCACGCCATCTCAGGCAAGCAAGCCACTGCGCGACGGCACCACGCGTGCAAACGTCCACGGAAGGAGGACGACGCATGATCACGCCCACGATCCGCAGCTCGTTCGACCGCGGCGACGCGGGCTTCCTCATCTGGCTCCTCACCCGCGGTTCCGAGTCCGCGCGCTCGAGGGAGGAGGCCCGCCTGCAGGAGGCCGGCCTCGACGCCATCCTGGACGACCCCCGTACCCTTAACGCCCTGCTCGCCGGCCGCGAGTTCAGCACGGCGCGTCCCGAGCTGGTCTTCTACGTCCTCGTCCGCCACGCACTCCTCGAGGACGGCGTCACTGACCGCGGCATGGCCGACTACCTCGCCGCCCTCGTCCTCACCTTCGGACGGGGAGGCCGCGCATACCACATCGCCGAGGACACCACCGAGTACCGGTACCTGGTGGACATCATGGCGGCCGGTGACAAGTCCACGGGCCAGCGCGCCTTCATGCTGCGTGCACATCTCGGCGAATTCGCGCTGTGGCTGAGCGGCATCTTCCCCGACCACATCACCGCCCGGGAACAGCGCCGCGCAGCGCCCCCCCTTTCCTACTACGAAGAGATCGGTTCCGTCGGCTATCGCCTGGCCGCGCGCTTCGACGAGGCGGAGCAGCACGGCATCGCGGAGCTGTACCGGAACTGCGCCGACTTCTTCCCCGTGCTGCGCGCCGCCCTCAACAAGGTGGCCGACCGCCACATCTTCCCGGCAACCGGCGATCGCATCGATCGGCTTCTGCGCCAGGTGGCCGACAGCTTCCGGCAGACGGCGGGCTGATCGCGCGGTCCCCGGGCCGGCACGCCCGGACGCACGACCGCCGGCGTCGGCGGGATGCGGCGTGCGCCGTACCCGCCGGCCGGCGGTCAGTGCGTGGCGCGGCCCGGCTGAGCCGGGCGCGTCAGGTGAGGGCGACGATGATCAGGCCGGCGAGGACAATGGCGCCCACCAGCCACCACCAGCTCGGATTCGTCGGGCCCTGCTGCCGGAGATCACGGGCGTCGTAGGACCGCGTCTCCTGCTGCTGCTGTCCGGCTTCGGCCGTCGTCGTGGTGGCCGCGCCTGCGGGCAGCTCCACCGGTCGGACCGTCTGGACGGGCGGCGTGCTGGTCCGCGGGCCGTCCTCCATCGCCTGTACGGCCTGGGCCGAGGGGACCGCGTCCGGTCCCGTCGCCTGCTGCGCCTCCGCGGTACCGGCCAGCGCGAGGATCAGCGCAAGGGGTAGTGCTGCTCTCATCTCGTCCTCCGTCAATGCGTTAGGTCGGCCCACCGGGCCGCTCCCGCTGCCGGGGCAACTTCCATGCGGCCAGCCGCCGCGCACGGGTCAGCCGGCAGCACGGCGTCCGGGCTGGCGCATTCACGGCGGGACCGTAGCGGCACAGGCGGGACAGAAGCGCCAGCGCTCGTCGAGGCGGAGCCCGCAGCCGCAGCGACGGCGCAGGGTGGCGCCGCAGTCGGGGCATGCGCTGTAAGCCGCGCGAACGGGGGCGGCGCAGCCGGGGCACAGCGTGCCGTCGGTGCTGCCGAGTGCCAGGAGCGGGGCCACTTCGTGCACGCTGGTCATCCCGGACCGCACCTTCGACCATGCGTCGCTGGCGAGGGAGACCATGCCATCGGCCCGTGCGATCTCGCGGAGCGCGTCGGCTGGTGCGCGGCGGACGATGCGTTCCCGGAGGCGGGGCGTGGCCACGAGCAGTTCGTAGATGCCGACGCGTCCGCGGAAGCCGGTCCCGTCGCAGCGGGCACAGCCCACGGGGGCGAAGACCTGCACGTCCCGCGGCGGCAGGCCCATGGCGGCGAGTTCGCCGGCGCGTGCCGTCTGCTGGGCCCGGCAGTGGACGCAGAGGCGGCGGGCGAGGCGCTGGGCGAGGACGCCAATGAGACCGCCGGCGACGAGGTACGGCGGTGCCCCCATCTCGTACAGGCGGGCCGGTGCGGAGGGCGCGTCGTTGGTGTGCAGCGTGGACAGCACGAGGTGGCCGGTGAGGGCGGCGGCGAGTGCGATCTCCACGGTCTCGCGGTCGCGCAGCTCCCCCAGCATGATGACGTCGGGGTCCTGTCGGAGGACGGCCCGGAGTGCGGCGGCGAATCCGAGTCCCGCCTTCCTGTGAACCTGGACCTGGGTGAGTCCGGGCAGGCGGTACTCCACCGGGTCCTCGAGTGTGATGACGTTGTGGCGCTCCCGGTCGAGGGCGGCGAGGGCGGCGTAGAGGGTGGTGGTCTTGCCGCTGCCCGTGGGGCCGGTGACGAGGATCACGCCGTGGCTCCGCAGGAGAAGGCGAGCGAAGCGCGCGTGGAGGTCCGGCGCCATTCCGAGCTGGTCGAGCCGCTGGCCGGCGTCGCCTGAATCGAGGAGACGGATGACGACCTTCTCCCCGGCGTGGGTGGGAAGCGTCGAAACGCGCAGGGCGAGCTCGCGCCCCTGGACGCGGACGGCGCCCCGCCCGTCCTGTGGCCTCCGCTTCACGGAGATGTCGAGCCCGGCCATGACCTTGATGCGGGAGACGACGGCACCGCGGCTCTCCGGAGGCAGCACCATGAGCTCGCGCAGGACGCCGTCAATGCGCGCCCGCACCCGCAGGGTCCCCCCCGCCGGCTCGATGTGGACGTCGCTGGACCGATGCTGGACGGCGCGGGCGAGGATGAGATCGACGACGGCCACGACGGGAGGCGCGGCGGACGCGCTGCGCAGTGAGTCCACGGTGTCCGGGTGCGCCGCACGCTGCGCCGACGTTCCGGCCGACCCCCGGCCGGCGGGCAGCTTCGTGAGGACGGCGCTCATGGCCCCGTCGTGGTACGCCGCCATGATCGCCGCCTCCACCGCCACGGGCGACGCGACCACGGGATCGATCCGGCGGCCCGTCCGGAAGCGCAGGTCGTCCAGCGCAGCCAGGTCCAGCGGGTCGGCCATCGCCACGCGGAGCGTCCGCTCATCCGCCGATACGGGCAGCACCCGCAGGCGCGCCGCGAGTCCCCCATCCACGAGGGCCACCGCAGCGGGATCCGGCTGCAGCGGCGCCGTCGCGTGGGGCAGTCGCAGCTGCCTGGCGAGGGCGCGGGCGACCTGTTCACCGTCGAGGCCGCGGCCGATCAGGATGGTCCCCAGCCGCTCACCCGTCCGGCGCTGCGCCTCCAGGGCGGCATCGAGCTCCGCACGGTTGATGGCGCCCAGTGCAATGAGCACCTGGCCCAGTGGCCCGGGCGGCTTCGGCGTGGACATGCCAGCAAGCTGAGCCCCGCGCCGGGGCGATGACATGGCCCGGCGGGACCGCTGCAGATGTGCCGCGGGGTGCTGCGGCACGTAGAATACACGCCGCATGGCGGCGAGTCGGCGGGGACGGAGGCCGGGATGATCGAGTTCGAGAATGTCACGAAGCGCTACGGCCGCCGGCGGCGGGTCGTGGCCCTGCGCGACGTCTCGCTGGAGGTACCTGCGGGGTCGGTCTGGGCGGTGGTGGGTCCCAACGGCGCCGGGAAGAGCACGCTCCTCGCCCTGGCGCTGGGCTTCATCCGGCCGACGCGGGGTGCGGTCCTGCTGGGAGGTATGCCGCCCCGGTACCATCTCCGAGACAATGGAGCCGGATACCTGTCCGAGCGATTCAGCCTGCCGCCGGAATGGCGGGTGCGTGACGCACTCCGTGGCCTCGCGCGGCTGGCCGGCGGCCGCGCCGGCGATGCCGACCGTGCGGCCGGGCGGTTCGGGCTGGAGCCGCATCTCGGCCGGCGCATCGGCGAGTTGTCCCGCGGGCTGCTGCAGCGGGTCGGCCTGGCCCAGGCGCTCCTCGTGCCGCGTGACCTCGTTGTGCTGGACGAGCCGACGGAGGGACTCGACCCGGTCTGGCGCATCCGGCTCCGTGACATCGTGGCAGACCTGCGCGACGAGGGCCGCACGGTGATCATCGCCAGCCACGACCTCGGCGAAGTCGAGCGCGTCGCCGACCGTGCCATACTCCTCGAGGGTGGCGCTGTCCGGGAGATCCTCGACACGCGCTCGGGTGACCCGCCGTCGTCATGGCGCATCACCCTGGCCGCTCCCTTCGACCGCGCCGCCGAGGTCTTCCCCGCCGCGGCGATGGAGCCGGACGGGACGGTCTTCACGGTGGCGCTGCCGGGCCCGGCGGAGCTGAGCGAGAGGGTGGCGGCGCTCGTTGCGCTGGGGGGCCTCGTCGTCGCGGTGGAGCCCCTGCGGCAGCCTCTCGAGGAGCGCGTGCGGGAAGCGCTGGGGGACGACGCATGAGGGGGATCGCTTCGTTCCTGCGCCTGACGCTACGCAGCCGCGCCCGCCGCGTGGCCGGCCTGATCGCGTTCGGCCTGCTCTTCCTCGCCGCGGGCGCCACCGCCCGCATCTTCACCGGCGATGAGCACGGCCACATCGAGATGGACCAGATCTTCGCCCTCGGCGGGACGACCCTGGTGTCGGCCCTCCTGCTGATGGGCTGGCTGGTGGGCAGGTTCCCCCTCATCGCCGCCGTCGTCCTGATGGCCGGAATCTTCAGCGACGACCGCGCACGGGGGCACGCACGCATCTACGCGGTACTGCCGCACTCGCCCGTCGTGCTCTACGGCGCTCGCTTCCTGCTCCTCGCGTCACTGGCCTTCCTCATGAGCGCGCTCCTACTCCCGATGTTCGACATCATCGTGCTGGGGGTGCTGCCACACGCCACCGTCTTCGCGCTCATTGGCGGGCAGGTCATCGTGTTCGGCACACTCACGGCACTCCTCTCCACGTTCACGCGGGCGGACGCGTGGGCCGCGCTGTTCGTTGGGGTGACGGGCATCGTATGGGATGGTCTTCGCCGGGTGGAGCTCGTCGCGGCCCTGCCGCCCGCCTTCCGGCAGGCGGTATCGGTCGTGCTCCCGCCGCAGGGCGCCCTCGCCCGCATCGAGACCGCATTCGCGTCACTCCAGCCGGTGCCATGGGATGCGGTCCTCTACGTGTCGCTGTACGGCGCCCTGCTCCTGGTCATAGCCGGGGCGATCCTCGCACGGCGGGAGATCTGACGGACGGGTCGCCGGCCCTCGCTAGAGGGGGAGCGTGTCCAGGATGGTGGGGGTGACGTCGGTGAGCCGGCGCAGGCGACGGGACAGCAGGGCGTGACCCTGCCCCACCACCATGGCCAGGGCGGGATTGCGGGTGTGACCGGTGCGTACGTCCTCGATGTTGCCGTGGTCGCTCACGACGAACAGGAGCATGTCCGGCGGCAGCGCGTCCAGCACACCGGACAGGAACGCGTCCACGCGTTCGAGCGCCGTTACGGCGTCGTCCATCTCGCGGCGGTGGCCGGCGTAGTCGGTCGTGTAGTGGGCGAACAGCGTCAGGTCGTGCGCAGTCGCGATGGCGGCCAGGTTGCGGCCGGCGTCCGGCGCGTCGATCTCCGGGACCGACGTGCGTCCCAGGCTGCGCCGCCAGCCATCGTTCGTGATCTCGCTGGCCACGGCATTCCCGTCGGCGAGCTCGCTCGTGTGCCGGTTCAGGAGGCCCGCCCCGAATGCCGCCAGGGGCGGCCCGGCCCTGAGGAACGTCGGCCCGCGCCGCTGCCGACGGTGCTGCCGGCCGGGCACGTCCGACGGCAGACCCACGCCGTTCACCGCATCAAGCGCCTCCTCCGGGTACGCGTTCGCAAAGGCGACCCGCCAGCCCGCGAGGCGCGCGCTGGCCAGCAGGCTCTCCTCCCGTACGAGCCGCTGGAGCCGGGCCGGAACCCACGGTCCGAAATGGCGGCCGTGCATTGTGACGGCATCCGCGCCGGTGAGCAGTGCGGTCTGCCCCGTCCCGCTCTGCGGGATGCCGTCGTGTCCGAGCGTCGCGTCCATCGCCACCAGGCTGGCCCGCTCGGTGTGGGCCGGCGCCGTCGCCCGCACCACGGGGAGGCCGCCCAGGAGCTGTGCGATGCACGGCATGCTGGCCTGCATGAACGGATTCGAAGACGGGTCCTCGTCGCCGAGGCCGACGCCATCCAGGAAGAGCAGCAGCACCCGGGGCATGCCGGCCTGCCGTCAGCGCGCGACCGCCTGCCGGCCGCCGGCAGGGTGGAGGTAGTGCGTGCAGCAGGACGGTCGCGCCACGTGGGTCCCGACCGGACTCGGCGACTGCCGCATGTGCAGCTCCCTGCGTTGGGTTCGGACGCGACACCGTCCGGGTTCAGCGTGTCGAGGGGTGGCGCGCCTAAGTGAAGGGAGCGGCAGCGCGGTGTCAAGCCGCCTTCATCGCCGGGGCGGGACGCCATGGACCCGTCGCATCCTCAAGCGCCATGGCCGCGGCGATGGTCACGTGGTCGTTCCCCCGGGCCGCGGCCACCTGCACGGCCAGCGGCAGGCCATCCCCGTCGAAGCCCATGGGTGCAGCCGTCGCGGGGACGCGCAGTGAGTTGAACACCGCGGTGTAGAGGAAGTCGAACGCGAACAGCGCGGGCTCGTTGTGCCGCGGTGCGGCACGCGGCGACACCGGTGCGATGAGGACGCCGTCCTCGCCCGTCAGGCGGGTGAAGGCGCCCCGAATGGCCTCCCCCTCTGCGAGGGCCCGACGCAGGCCCGCCTCACCTTTCCGGCCGATCGCTTCGCCGATGCAGAAGAACAGGGCCGGCCACGAGTAGCGGCCGCGACCGAAAAGCGTCGCCGCGATCTCGGGCAGCAGGCGCACGCCGTTCGCCCCGCCCAGCACCTCAGTGAAGGCCGGCCCGCCCACGCTCTGCAGGGCGGCAAACCACGCGTCCCCGGCCCGACGCAGCAGCGCTGGTGGCGCCTCCGTCACGGCGGCCCCGCGCTCCTCCAGAATACGGCCCGCCCACCGCACCACCCGCTGCGCGTCCGGCGACGCCCGGCGGGCCCGTGCGATATCCGGCGCCGGCAGCAGCACCACCGGCCGGTCCCGCCACTCCACGGCGTCGGCATCGCCCATGGCCATCGCGCAGGCGTTCGGGTCCACACCATCGGGTCCCGCCATCACGCGCAGGAGGAGAGGAATGTCCCGGGCCGAACGGGTGAGCGGCCCGATGGCGAGATAGGGTGACTTGCGCTGCGGGCCGACCCGGTCTCCGTCGGCATAGATGGGGTAGTGTCCGGTGAGGGGGAGCAGACCGCTCCCGGGCTTGTGGCCGTATGTGCCGCAGAACGCGGCCGGCATCCGCACCGACCCGCCGATATCGCTCCCGACCCCGAACGCAGAACCGCCCGCACCCACGATGGCGCCCTCACCCCCCGAGCTGCCCCCCGGCGTTCGACCCGGATCCCACGGGTTGCGCGTACGGCCGTAGACCGAGTTGTACGACTCGAACCACATGCCCCACTCCGGTACGTTCGTCACGCCGAGCGGGATCGCGCCCGCCGCGCGGAGTCGCGCCACCACCGTCGCATCCCGCCCCGCTACGATGCCGACCCTCGACCGACAACCGAACGTGAGCGGCATGCCATCCACCGCGATCATCTCCTTCACGGTGAACGGCACGCCCAGGAGCGGCCGGTCCCCGCCGGGCCCGGACGCGCGCAGCTCGCGGTCGGCCGTCCGGGCCTCCGCCCGCGCTGCTTCGAAACGGTCCGCCACCAGCGCATTCAGGCACGGGTTCACCACCTCGATGCGCCGGATGTGGGCCTCCACCACCTCCGCTGCCGAGAACCGGCCCGACCGGATGCCCGCAGCGATCTCGCGGGCCGGAACTTGCATCCTCGCGTCATCGCTCATGTCCGCATTCTAGCGGTCCGGGCGCGCAGTCGCAGCAGTGGCCCGTTTGTTGCCTTAACAGCTACCCAACTGTTCCTGGAGGGAAACGATGCTTTGGACAATCGTACTTATCCTCGTGGTCCTGTGGCTGCTCGGCCTGGTCTCCGGCACGACCGTCGGCGGGCTGGTCCACCTCCTGCTGGTGATCGCGATCATCGTAGTTCTGATCCGCGTCATCTCGGGGCGCAGAGCAGTCTAACTGCTCGGGACAACCGGACTGGAAGGGTCTCGCCACTTGGGGCGGGGCCCTTTCCTTTTGCCCCACACCGATCCAGCACGACGATGCGAAGACGGGAGGGCCGCGTACGCGTGGTCCTCCCGTCACTCGCCGGGGTTTCGCTATTACCCGGCCTGTCATGTATGCGGCGTGTTCGCTACTCGCCGTACGCGGCGGTCTGAGCTGCCTGCCCGTTCAGCGCGGCAGCAACCCGCTGCTGCTGACCGACCGGGACACGCACCGCCATCCGCCTGTCAGGCGGAGTCTGCCCCCGCAGGAAATGCGGGTTCAGATCCTCGATGACATCCACATCGACGCCAGCCGCCAGCGCAACGTCGGCGAGTTTCGTGCCACCCGGAACCAACACGTCCTCGAAGGTGAGGGGCGCTTCGTACTGGAGGTTGTGGAAGCCGTACTTCGCGGGCTCCTTCGCGATGTGACCCATGGCGATCATGAGCGGGACATAATCGCGCGTCTCGCGGGGCAGTCGGTCCCAGATGTCCCAGTACCCCTCATCTGTTCCGCGCTCCGAGCCCGTCCTCTCGCGCATCAGCCGGCCAACGCGGTTCTCACCGGTGTTGTAGCCGGCGGATGCGAGGTACCAGCTGTCGAAGCGGTCGTGCATCTCCTGCAGGTACGTCAGACCCGCCGCGGTGGACTTCACGGGGTCGCGGCGCTCATCGATGTAGCGTGAGACTTCGAGGCCGTAGCGCTGTCCGGTCTCCGAGATGAACTGCCACATGCCGGAGGCGTGTGCCTTGGAGTACGCGGTCGGGTTGAGGCCGCTCTCGATCATGGCCAGGAAGAGCAGGTCCTCGGGCATGTCGCGCTCGCGCAACTCGTTCTGGATCATGGGCCCGTACTTGCCGATGCGTTCCAGCCACGTGCGGGTGCGGTCGTAGTTCCGGCCCATGAGGAACTCGACGAAGAAGTCGATGCGGTCGTGCTCGCT
>DATHVO010000326.1:0-13299 GCA_035461265.1 Longimicrobiales bacterium | reverse complement strand
GAGACGCGGCCGGCCCGCCAGTCCGGCGCGTCGAACGCCACGCCGGTTCGTCCGGCCGCACCGGCGGGCACGCAGACCCGTCGCCGGGCCGGCAGCAATGGCGGTGTGCTCGGGAGGCGGACGGCGGGCCTCGTCGCGTCTCGCGCCGGTGCCTCCCGCCGGCAGGCCGCGACGACGCCATGGGGGCTCTTCGAGGTAGCCGGCCTCGAGCTCGAGTACCCGACCGTGGACCGGGACCTGAACGTCGTCGCGCTGGTCGAGCCCGCCTTCCGCACCATCGCCGGGCGGGGCACCAGTGACATCGAGTTCGACCGCGTCGGCTTCTCCAACGAGATCGCCGACCACGTCTTCGAGGTCAAGACGCTCGAGCCGCTCCGGTCGCTGCGCGACGCGGAGGACGTCATCGTCGGCGGCATCCGGCGTTTCGCCGCCGTGCTCGACGAGGAGTGGAGCGCGCGCCTTCTGCCCACGGCCATGCATCCCTGGTTCAATCCGCTGGATGCGCGGCTCTGGACGCGGTCCGGCATGCGGATCTACACGACGTACGCACAGGTATTCGACATCCGGACACACGGCTGGATGAACGTCCATGCGACGCACCTGAACCTGCCTTTCGGCGACGAGCGTGAGACCATGGCGATGCTCACGGCATCGGCCGTCCTGCTGCCCTATCTCCCTGCCATCGCCGCCAGCTCACCGGTCCATGACGGCCGGCTGCAGCCCTACGCCGACGCGCGTCTCGCCTGGATTCTGCAGCACCAGGGTCGCATACCGGAGACGTGCGGCAGGATCGTCCCCGAGTGCGTACCCAGCTTCGCCGCGTACCGCCGCGACATCCTGCAGCCGATGTACGTCGCACTCGACCGGCACCCCCACTCGGAAGCCATCCGCCACGAGTTCCTGAACAGCCGGGGCGCGGTGCTACGGTTCGCCCGGCGTGCGCTCGAGATACGCGTCCTCGACACGCAGGAGTGCGTACGAATGGACGTCGCCGTCGCGGTGTTCGTGCGCGCCGCCCTGCAACAGCTCACGCGGGAGGTCCTGGACGGACAGCTCGTGCCCCCGCCGCATGACACCCTGGTGGCGGACTTCACCGCCTGCGTCCGGGATGGGAGTGCAGCCCTGGTGGCGGCGCCGCACCTCACGGGCGACGACGACTACGTGCCGGTCAGGACCGTCCTCGAGAGCCTCATGGACCGGGCGCGGCAGGCGGTCGGTCCCGATGACGCCGGCTATCTCGACCTGGTGGACGGTGTCATCGAATACGGCTCGCTGTCCGAGCGAATGCGAGCGAGACTCGAGCCCGCCGGTGGGTCGGAGGCGGACTTCGCGACGGTACTGCGTGATCTCTATGCGGAGCTGGCCGACTGCCTCACCTCCAATCGGCCGTGGACAGGACGAAGCTGAGCGACTGAACCAATTTCGAGCGAGCGAATTATGGCGACGACGCTGACAGATCGTGCCCGCCGATACCTGGCGGATGCCGCAGGAGCGTTTGAACGCGCACCCGTGGAGGTCGCGGTGGCCGTGGCCCTGGCGGTGGCGTTCTCGTACGCCGTGGAGGCCGGCGGCGAGGCGTTCCGGGCCTGGGTGGAGCTGGCCGTGGCGGGGATCCTCATCGGCGCCTTCGCGTGGACCGGCACGCTGCTCCACGCGCTGCAGGGCGGCGGACGGGAGGCGACGACGCGGCGCTGGATCATCACCGGCACGGGGGCCGCCGCTACGGCGGCGTACGCACTGCTGCTCCTGGACTTCGATCGCTCGTCTGAGGGCTGGCGCGCGCTGATGCTGGTGCTCGCGGCAGTCCTGTGGCTCCTGGCAGTCCCCGCACTCGCCGGACCCTGGCCGGAGGCCACGCTGCGTGTCCGGTCGGTGGGCGGGCGTTTCCTGCTCCGGGTGATCGGCGCGCTCCTGTACTGCGCCGCGCTGTACGCCGGCCTCGCCCTCGCCCTCGCCGCCATCAATACGCTCTTCGAGCTCAATCTCGGCGGCGACATCTACGCCCACGTCTCCGGGTGGATATTCCTGGTGCTCGCGCCGTGGATCGTCATTGGCGGCCTCCCGGAGTACGCCGCACCGTCTCCCCCCCGTGGCGACGTCGCCGGCGTCGTCCACCGCATGACAGCGTTCCTCGTGCCGCCGCTGCTCATCCTGTACTACGCGATCCTGTACGCCTACAGTATCCGCATCTTCGTAACCGGCGAGATCCCGAAGAACCTCGTATCTCCCATGGTCCTGGCGGCCGGCGGCCTCGCCGGACTCGCCCTGTTCCTTTTCGACCCGGCGCCCAGGTCCAGGGACACGTCGGCGTTCAGGTCGCTCCGGGCAGCACCGCCGCTCTTCCTGCCGCTGGCTGCTCTCGGCGTCTGGGCGATCATGCTCCGGGTGACCCAGTACGGCTGGACCGAGCTCCGTCTGCTTCGACTCGTCGTCCTGATCGTCCTCGGGATCCTGGCCGTCGCCGCGACGATCCAGGTCATGCGACGCCAGCGGTTTGCGCTGCACATCGCCCTGCTGGTCCCCGCCGCCGCACTCGTCCTCGCCGCCGTGGGACCGTGGAGCATCATGGCCATGTCGCGGCACAGCCAGCAGGCGCGCCTCGGCGAGGCACTCGCGACCGTCGGCATCGACGCGTCGGCGCCGCTGCCCGCGCCGCGACCGGCGGGTGTGGCGGACACGACGGCGCGAGCGGTGCCGGGTGAGGCATACGACGAAGTGAACGCCACCGCGCGCTACCTCGTCACGCACTTCGGCACGGGCGCACTGCCGCCGGCGCTCGTCCCCCACGCCGCCGCGGAGGACGGCTACGACGTCGCCGCCCGTCTCGGGCTGCGGCGCTCGGCCCCGGCTACGCTCCCGGACAGGGGCTTCGGCGCCCACTTCGGACCGGGCACCGTCGTCGGTCTGGATGGATGGCGAGTGCAGCGCGTCACGTCGGCACCCCCGCGCCCGGCGGGAGGACCACCGGCCACCGGCGTCATCGCCGTCCAGGACTCCATGCGGCTCCGCTTCCAGGCGGACGGCGAAGCGCTGGTTGCGGACATGGCCGACCTCGTCGGTGCCCTGCACGTCGACCCCGCCGGCCGGATGACGGGGCTGCGCGAGGAGTCTGCGACCCTGCCCGTGAGGTCGGCCGAGGGTGCACCGCGGGGGCATCTCCTCGTGCTGGACATATGGCTGCAGTCCGAAGGCGGGGCGGTCACGCTCCAGCGGCTGGACGCGCTCCTGCTGGTGCGGGTGGCGGGGGACGACGTGGCCGGCCCCGCAGGCGGGCGCTAGCGCCGGCCCGGCTCAACCCGCAGCGACGAGGTTGGCCAGGGCCGCGAGGGCGGCCGCATCGATGCGGTGGCCACCATGGTAGTGGACCGCGCGGGCATCGATGCCGCCGGAGCGGAGGCGCCCTATGGCCGCCGCGATGGCCGCCGTGTCCATGTGCTCGTCCGCGTCGCCGGCGACGACCCACACCCGTGCGCCACGGAACAGGCCCGGTGCCGGCTCCAGCTCGTCAGCGGGGCCCGACCCCCAGAGGACGAGGTCGTCGATTCGCGCACTCCCCAGGGCGGCCCACCGGCTTGCCGTCGCGGCGCCCTGTGAGAAGCCAAGCGCCAGTGTCCGTCCCGTGCGCCCGCCGTCGGTGACCGCGACGGCCACGTCATCGAGATACGCGACGTAGTCGTCGATCTCTGTCTCCCGCGCCTCCCGCGTCATCCACGTGGCCGCAACGCGGGCGTGCGCCGCAGGCTGGTCCACCCGCCGCTCGTGGTAGAACCGGTTGAGCGCCTCGGGCGCGACGATGATACGTCCGGGCCGCGCGACCGGGGCGAACGCCCGGATGAAGGAACGGGCAAGCTGGGCGTAGCCGTGACAGACGATCCAGACATCCGCTGCCGTCGACCCGGTCCGGCTATGGAGAGCGGGGTCGCTGGAGGAACCGGCGTCCCGGCGTGCGCCGGCGGCCGCAGCGCGCCGGCCCGGTTCGGTGCCGAGGGTGTAGTATCGCGCCGTCCGGCGCACCGCGATGCGGTGCTCCACCGGCGATGGGTCCCGGGACGGACCCGGCGGCGGGAGTGTCACGTCACAAACGCGGCCGGATGGCGGTGGTGATGGTCCGTGGCGTCCTGCCACGCCATCGCGACCCGGAGCAGCGCGTCCTCGGCGAAGAGCCTGCCGATGAACTGGATGCTGACGGGGACTTCCCTGCCGCGCTCGTTGACGCGGAATCCCGCCGGCACGGACACCTGCGGGTGGCCCGTCAGGTTCGTCAGGGTCAGCGCGGTGTTCGGCATGATGAGCACGTCCACATCCCGGAGGGCGCGGTCCGTCGCCTCCATGATGAGGGTGCGTGCGCGGTTCGCGTTGATGTACTCCACCGCCGGCACGAAGCGCGCGCCCCGGAAGGCGCCCGGCCACGCGCTCCGTTCCGGCTCCGGGTCCATGAGGGCATCCCTGCCGCTGCGCGTGAGCTCATCGAACGCGGCCGCCGCCTCTATGGTGAGGATGGACGATCCCGCCGCGGCGACGGGCAGGTCCTGGAGCGGAAGCTCCACCGGTACGAGGTCCGGCACCAGTGACCGCATCACCGCGAGCGCGGCGGCATCGAAGGCGTTGCGCTCGCCCTGCTCGTTGGTCGCCTCGAAGGCGCTGCGGAACCATCCCACGCGAATCGTGGAGAGCCGTCGCTCCGCATCCCAGTTGAATGGCAGGTCCCGCACGGTCGTGTCCCGACCGTCGGGGCCACGGATCGCGTCCAGGACGATGGCGCAGTCCTCGACGCTCCGGCACATGGGGCCGATCTTGTCCATGCTCCACGACAGCGCCATGGCGCCGTGGCGGCTGACGCGGCCGTAGGTCGGGCGCAGCCCGGTCACGCCGTTGCGCGTGGACGGGGAGACGATGGAGCCCTGGGTCTCCGTGCCGATGGCGAAGCCGACCAGGCCCGCGGCGGTGGCAGACCCCGGACCCGCCGACGAACCGCTCGAACCCTCTTCCGTATCCCACGGATTCCGCGTCATTCCGCCGAACCAGCGGTCGCCCTGTGCCAGCGCACCCATCGTCAGCTTGGCCACGAGCACGGCGCCCGCCGCGTCGAGGCGCTCCACCACCGTGGCATCGTAGTCCAGGACCTGGTCGCGGTACGGCGACGCGCCCCACGTGGTGGGATGGCCCCGCGTGGCGAGCAGATCCTTCGCCCCCCACGGTATGCCGTGCAGCGGGCCTCGATACCTGCCCGCGCGCAGTTCGTCGTCCAGCCGCGCAGCCTGTGCCCGGGCGCGCTCCTCCGTCAGCGTCACGACGGCGAGGAGCGTGGGGTCATGCCGCTTGAGACGTGACAGGTACATGGCCGTCAGCTCCGAGGGCATCACCTGCCGCGTCCGGACGAGCTCCGCCAGGTGGGCGACCGGCCAGAACGCGACCTCCTCGAGGTCAGCCGGCCGGTGGACGCCCGACGGACGGCTGAAGCGCAGCGGCTGCTGCTCCGACGGGAGCGACATGCCGGGGAGTACAGGATCGAAATGCAGGGCAGGCGCCACGGAATTCGGCATGCCCAGCGCACGGATCCGTTCGTAGTTCCGGAGCCGATTGGACAGGTTGGTGACGAGCTGGTCGCGCTGCGTGTCGCTGAACTCGACGCCGGCCACCTTCTCGGCCTGCTCAATCATCTCGCGGGTCACCGTGGCCTGGTCCTGGGCCATCGCCCACAGGACGCCGGGGAACAGCGTCCCGCCGACGCCGGTTGCGCTGCATGCAGTAAGGAAGTCGCGCCGATCCAGCATTTTTCCTCCGGGGCCAGGCCCCCGATTCCCGTTGCGGCCGGTGTGTCTATCGCTTTTCAACAGTTTGCGGCGGCAGACAGGGGGGGTTCGGGGGCCTGGCCGGTCGAATGGAGACGCCGTCCAGGTCACACCATTGAATCTAGACCGTGGACCGCGACACTTCCATGTCTGGCTGGTCCCTATCGCGATTCGGGAGCGTGTCCCCCGCTCCACGCCCCACCCCACCGCGCCGCCGTCCCCGCCGGCGGCGCCGCGAAGCGGTCGGCGTGGATTACGCCCGCGAGAATTTCCAGGCCGGTGACGAAGCGCGGGCCGCTCCGGTTGAAGTACGACGACCCATCCACGATCCAGGCCCGCCCGTCGGCGATGGCGCGGGGTGCGACCTCGCGGAGGTGGCCGGCCACGGCATCGGCGTCCCGCCGTGTCGCCTCCAGACCGTACCCGCAGGGCATGAGAATGAGGATGTCGGGGTCGAGGCCGGCCAGGTCGCTCCAGGCCAGTTCCAGGGAATGGGCGCCCGCCGTGCCCGCCAGGCAGAGTCCCCCTGCGATCTCCACCATCTCGGGTACCCAGTGCCCCGGCGCGAAGGGCGGGTCGAGCCACTCCAGGGCCAGCACACCGGGCCGTGCGGCATCCCGCACCGCGTCCCTCACGCGTTCGATGCGGGCGGACAGGTCCGCCACCACATCCGCGGCCTGGTCCGCCGCGCCGGTGGCCGTGCCAACGCGTAGGATGCTGTCGAGGATGTCCTGCACGGTGTGGGCGTCGAGGGAGACGACTTCGGCGGCCAGGCCCAGGCGCGCGACGGCGTCGGCGACGCCCGGCGTGGGGACCGCGCAGACCTCGCACACCGCCTGCGTGAGGATGACATCCGGCCGGGCGAGCGCGAGGGCCTCGTCGTCGATGGCGTAGACGCTGCCGTACTCGAGCATCGCGTCCCGCACGGCCCGGTCGATCCCCCCGCTGTCCAGTGCCGCGGGGTCGAATCGCGGACGGCTGAGCCGCGGCCGGTCGAGCACATCCGGCGGCCAGTCGCACTCGTGGGAGATCGCCACGAGGTCGTCCTTAAGCCCCAGCGCCGCGACGATCTCCGTGCCGCTCGCCAGGAAGGACGCGATCCGCGGCACGTCGGGCTCAGCCCACGAGCATGGGCTGCGCCGGCGGCGCCCCGGCGACGGCCACACGGGTGAGCCAGCCGTGCTCGTCGGGTGCGCGGCCCTGCACGATGGCCAGGAACTGATGCTGCAGGGCCCGTGTGATGGGTCCCGGCATGCCCGTGCCGATGGCTACGCGGTCCACGCTCCGCACCGGCGTCACCTCGGCCGCCGTCCCGGTGAAGAAGACCTCATCGGCGATGTACAGCATCTCACGGGGGATGGGCCGCTCCACGACGGGAATGCCGAGGTCCGCCGCAATCGTCATGACGGATGCCCGGGTAATGCCCTGCAGGATGGTGCCGTCCACGAAGGGCGTGATGACGACGCCGTCCCGAACGAGGAATACGTTCTGGCCGCTGCCCTCGCTGACGAGGCCATCGGGCCCCAGGGCAATGGCCTCGGCGAAGCCGCTGGCCACGGCCTCCATCTTGATGAGCTGGCCGTTGTTGTAGTGGCCTGCCGCCTTCGCCAGCGCCGGGAAGGTGTTCGGCGCCGGCCGGTTCCAGCTGGAGATGCAAACGTCCACGCCCCGCTCCAGTGCGCCATCGCCCAGATAGGTCCCCCATGGCCACGACGCCATCCATGTCTCCACCGGCGCATCCTTCGGGAGCATGCCTGCGTCGCCGTAGCCCCGCAGCACCATGGGCCGGATATAACAGGACGACAGGCCGTTGCGGCCGACCAGCTCGATGGCGGCCCGGGTGAGCTGCTCCGGCGCCCAGCGGGGCTGCATGCGGTAGATCCGGCAGGAGTCGTAGAGACGCCGCAGGTGGTCGTCCCAGCGGAAGATGGCCGGACCGTCCGGCGTCTCGTAGCAGCGCACGCCTTCGAACACGGAGGAGCCGAACTGGACGGCGTGTGAGAGCAGATGGACGTTTGCATCACGCCAGGGGATGAACTCGCCCTCGCGCCAGATGAACTCGGTGGGTGTGATCATGTCGGACCCCGTGCGGGAGCGACGCTGCCGTCGCCGCGGAATCGACGCCGGCATCGACTAAGGGGTAAGCCGGGCGCCGGTCCCGGTCAATAACGAAGGCACGCGCGAGCCCGCCCGTCAGGAAGCCCCCGGCACGACGTAGGGAATCCGCGCATGCAGCCGATCAGCGTGCGCCCTGCCGGTACCTAACGCCGTCGGTGATCCAGGCTGCCGCGGGTTCGCCCTTGAGGTAGTGGCCGAACCACTCGTTGACGCGACGATGGTAGTCCAGCTGGTTCGGCCGCCGCGCCAGGGAGTGGTTCTCGCCCTCGTACACCAGCAGAACCATGTCCTTGCCTGCGCGACGCGCGGCATTGTACAGCTCCACGCCCTGGTTGAACTCCACGGCGCCGTCCTTGTCGCCGAAGGCGACGAGGAGGGGCGTGTTCATGTTCTCGATGTGGAAGACGGGCGAGTTCCTGATGTAGGACTCCACGTCCTCCCAGAAGGGGACGCCCATGCGGCCCTGGTCGATTTCGAAGATGCGGGCATCCGTCCCGCCGGTATTCCAGAAGATCGACAGGTACATGGAGATGAGGTTCGTCAGCGGCGCGCCGGCGACGGCAGCGCTGAACAGATCGGTCTGCGTGACCGCGAATGCGGTCTGGTACGCTCCCCACGAATGTCCGATGATGCCGATGCGATCGCGGTCGACCATTCCGGTGCGGAGCACTTCCTCCACGGCGGGCACCAGCGCCTCGACGGCGGAGACGCCGGGATCGCGTTCCCGGTATACGATATCGGGTCGCAGGACGAAGTACCCGTTCTGCGTGAAGACCGTCGGGTTGTACGCGGTGCGATCGGACGGCACGTAGTAGTTGTGGAGGGTATTCGACGTGATCTCGTAGAAGTAGACGATCAGAGGGTACTGCCGTCCCGTCTCGTAGTCCGCGGGATAGAACAGCGCCGCCTGGAGGTCCTGCCCGCTGGTATTGCGGAAGCTCACCAGTTCGGAGCGGCCCCAGGCGTAATCGGACTGGAAAGGGTTCGTCTCGGTGACCTGGCGGGCGTCGGCCAGCCGCGGCCCCCCGACGTACCAGTTGGGCGACCGGTCGAACGCCTCGACCCGGTAGACGTAGATGTCGGCGTCCCTGGCCCGACCGAGGCGGCTCACGTTCGCGTCGATGAACAGGAGTCGCTCGGCGGGACGGTCGGGACGGAGCCGGGCGTAGCCGTACTTCTTCGTCGTCTCGCCGTACAGGGCCGCGTAGACACCCCTGCCGAAGTCGACGACGCGGTCGTCCGGGTCCAGCCAGGCCCGCCGGTGGCGGACGCGTTCCGCCGCCCCTCCCGTGAGGTTCCGTGCCGACGAGCCGTCCGGCCGCACGTCCCAGATGTCGTACCGGTCGTACAGCAGCACGGATCGGTCGCCCGCGGTCCAGCCGCCGTGCCCGTAGGGCGGCTTCTCCTCGATGGTGTGGTCGTTCTGGAGGTTGATGAACGATGCGCCGATGCCCGCCGTGATGTTCGTGCGGGCGCCGGACTGCGTGTCGTACGTCCACCAGTGGCCGTCCCGCATGTACAGCACGTACCGGCCGCCGGGCGAGATCCCGGCCTGGAACTGGACGCGCTCCGCGACGAGGTCACGCTCGCCGGTGCGGACGTCCACGACGTGCAGGTCGCGATACGCCGGCCCGAACATGCGCTCCCTGTCCCACGGACGCCCGTCCAGTACGAGGGCATAGCCGCCGTCCGAGAGCGACACGTCCTCAGCGAGATCGTGCGCCAGTGCGACGACGCGGTCTTCCCTCAGGCGCCACGCGGTGAGCCGGCTGCGAACCGATTCGAGTCCGGCGCGCATCTTCTGCTCGGGAATGATGTCGACGTCGCCGGCGTGCCAGACCTCGACACCCGCCGGCTCCTCCGTCCGGCGGGCTGGCGCCGCGCTGTCCGCGCGCAGCGTGTCGGACCGCAGCGTATCCGCCGGCAACGTGTCGGCGGCAGGCGCCGCGCGGTCGCGCAGGCCGAAGAACACCGTTGCGCCATCACGGCTCCAGCCGGGGTTCCTCAAATCCGCGATGCGCTGGCCGGGCGGCATGTCGCCGCGACGCCGGGGGTCGAGGCGGAACGCCGATGTCCGGCTGCCGGCCAGGCCGCGCCAGGCCAGGATCGCGTGATCCGGGCCACCCGTCGTGTCGTGCAGGACGCGGAGGACGACGAGGTCGTCGGCATCCTTCCGCCACTCCAGGCTTCTGTACTCCGCGGTGTCCGAGTCGAGTGTCCGGATCGCGCCCGAACGTGCATCGTAGAGGCGGACCCCGTTCCCTACCCGCCCGGCCGCGTCGACCACCATGGCGAGCAAGGCCCCGCCGTCCTGCCAGGCGTACTCGACGATGTTGCCGAAGTTGACATCCACTCCAGTGTCCAGCGCCCGGACGACGATGTCCGTCGTGCGGCCGTTGCCCGCGGCGTTCGCGTAGCCGCGAAGCACGATGAAGCGTCCGTCCCCGCTGAACGCGTGGCTCGAAATCCGGGGAACCTCGACGGCGCGGCCCGACCGCAGGTCCACGATGCCGACCTGGCCGTGCGTCGGGCGGCCGTCCGACTGCCTGCGCTCCAGCTCACGGCGGGACAGGCCGATGGAATACGCCAGCCAGCGGCCGTCCGGCGAGAATGCCGGGTTGCCGCCGTTGGGCACGACGCGCACCGAGTCACCACCGACGCCGCTCCAGCGCAGCTCGTCGTCCTCGTCGACGCGGTTCACCACGTACGCGATCCACCGGCCGTCCTGCGACAGCTCGGTATGCCCCAGGCTCTCCCACTTCGCGAAGTCCGCCGGCGTCAGCACCGGCTTCGGCTGCGCCGCCGCGGGCGTCGCGAGTACGAGCAGGATGAGGGCGCCCCGGAACAGGCCAGGGCATGCAGCGCGCATCAGACAACCTCCGGAGCGTGAATTCCAGCGAGGGGAACGGCCGCGGCGGGACCACCATGCGGCGTTCATATCCATCATAACGGCACGGTCCACCGCGCGCACCTGCCCGCTTGTCGCTCCAGCACGCTTCCCCGATATTCCGGGCGAGGATTCCGCGACGGAGTGCGCAGGGGCGAAAACAGCGAGTGGGAATGACGGCAATGCGGCGAGGCATCGAGTGGCTGCGGTCGGACGACGCCCGACCCGTCAGGCGACGCATCGCCATCGGCGTCGATGTGGTGCTCTTCGGCCTCGTCATTTTTCTGCTGTACCAGCGTGCGGCGCCGCAGGCGATGGCCGCACTGGGCTTCGGGTCGCCCGGCGACGCGGCTCCGGAGTTCGTCCTGCCGACCCTCGGTAGCGAGCCCGTTGCCCTCGCGTCGCTCCGTGGCAACGTCGTACTCGTGAACTTCTGGGCATCGTGGTGCCCGCCCTGCCGCGTGGAGATGCCGGGATTCGACCGCGTCTACCGCGAACGGAAGGACGACGGCTTCGTCATCGTGGGCATCGCCACCGACGTGCACGCCGAAACTGCCATCCGGCAGTTCGTTGCGGACCACAACATCAGCTACCCCATTGCTCTCGGCAGCGCGCAGGTCATACGCGACTACGGCGGCGTGAACCGCCTCCCCGAGTCGTACCTGGTGGACCGCGAGGGCCGCATCCGCCACCGCGTCATCGGCTATTTCGCCGAGCCCGCTCTGCGCGCCGCCGTCGACCGACTGCTGCGGGAATAGCAACAGCCGCGTCGCGACCCTGGCCGCGAGGTCCATCGTGAACGTGCTCGTGCTGAACGCCGGTTCCGCGTCCCTCAAGTTCCAGCTCATCCGCACCGACCAGGAACGCATCGCGAACGATGGCGATGAACGCCTCGCACGCGGCCACATCGAGCGCATCGGCGGCGAGGCCCTCATGGCCCTGGAGGCGGGCGGGCGGGCGCCGAAACGCTCGACCGCGTCGCTCCGCGACCACCGGGCGGCCGTGGAGACCGTGCTGCGGTGGCTGGGCGAGGAGACGTCCGTACCGGGCATCAGCGGATCCCGCGACATCGACGCCGTCGGACACCGCGTCGCCCACGGCGGCGAGCGGTTCTCCCGCTCCGTCCTCATCGACGATACCGTCATCCACGAGATCGAGGAGACCATCGACCTCGCGCCGCTCCACAACCCGCACAATCTGAAAGGCATACGGGCAGTGCGCGACGTCCTGGGACCGGCCCTGCCACAGGTCGCCGTGTTCGATACCGCGTTCCACCACACACTCCCGGAACGGACGTACCTCTACGCTCTGCCCTACTCCCTGTATCGTCGCCACGGCGTACGGCGCTACGGGTTCCACGGAACGTCCCACCGCTACGTCGCATATCGCTACCGCAGGATCACGGGCACCCCGCGCGATGACACCCGGCTCATCACCCTCCACCTCGGCAACGGCTGCTCCGCCTGCGCCATCATGGGGGGCAACTCGTACGACACATCCATGGGGTTCACTCCCCTCGAAGGACTGGTCATGGGCACCCGGTCCGGCGACCTGGACCCCGCCATCCTCGACTACATCGCGGGGAAGGAGGGCATGGGCCTCCATGAGATCGAAATGCTCCTCAACAAGCAGTCCGGCCTCCTCGGCATCAGCGGCCTCACCAACGACATGCGCGAGCTCCTCGCCGAGGCCCAGGAACACGACGACCGGCGCGCCCTCCTCGCCATCGACATCTTCTGCTACCGCATCCGCAAGTACATCGGCGCCTACCTCGCCGGCTGCGGCGGCGCCGACGCCGTCCTCTTCACCGGCGGCACCGGCGAGAACTCCGCAGAAATCCGCCGACGCATCAGCGACGGTCTCGAATGGATGGGCATGAACCTCGACGCCGACGCCAACGCCAGATACGTGGACGGCGCCGAAGGCCGCATCTCCACCGATGACTCGCGCCTCCACGCCTGGGTCATCCCCACGGACGAGGAACTGCTCATCGCCCGGGACACGACCCGGCTGATGCTCGGCCTCGAGCCGCGCTACTGACCCGCCAGTAGGCCGGCGGCCGCCCCGGGCCGCCCGGCTGCCGGCCCCCGCTTGCCGTCCGCCGCCCCCTGTTCTATCTTTCCATCCGGATATGCGAATAGAGAATGGCGCGGACATACACGGCCGGCTGGGGCTGCTGGCGGATGCAACGCGTACGCGGCTGCTCCTCGTACTCGGGCGGCACGAGCTGAGCGTAAACGAGCTGTGCGCGGCGCTGCAGCTGCCGCAATCCACGGTGAGCCGGCACCTCAAGCTGCTGACCGACGAGGGCTGGCTGGCGACCCGTGCCGAAGGTCCGAGCCGCTACTATCGTCTCGGCACGCGTCTCGACGGCACGTCGCGGCGGCTCTGGGGGGTAGTTCGCGAGGATCTCGCGGGCCGCCCGGAGGCGGCGGAGGACGAGGCCCGGGCGCAGCAGGCAGTTAGCCGGCGTCGGACGCGGTCGCAGGAGTTCTTCTCGAC